>NZ_OY284436.1:17500-302933 GCF_958304185.1 uncultured Erythrobacter sp. | reverse complement strand
AAGAAATCGACGCGATTGTCGCCAATTTCGAAGCCAGCGTCGCCGCACGCAAGGCGGCCGAGGCCGAGGCGAAAGTGGCACAGATCCGCTCTGCCGGAATGTTCGACAACTGGTCCGGCAAGGGCGAATTTGGCGCCTTCCGCGCCACCGGCAACTCAGACAATACCGGCGTGACCGCAGGCCTGACCCTGGACCGCCAAGGCATCGACTGGCGTCACAAGCTGACAGGCCGGGTCGATTACCAGCGCGCCAATGGCCTGACGACCCGCGAACAATACCTCGCCCGCTATGAGCCCAACTTCAACGTCTCGGACAATTTCTATGTCTATGCGCTCGCCCAGTACGAGCGCGACCAGTTTCAGGGCATTGCAGCCCGCTATGCCGTGTCAGGCGGCATGGGCTATCAGGCGCTCAAGGGCGATGACATCCAACTGTCGGTCAAAGCCGGGCCCGCTTACCGCGTCACCGAATTCGCCGATGGCCGCAACGAAAGCCGGATCGCCGGGCTGATCGGCCTCGATTTCGATTGGAACATCACCGAAAAGCTCAAGCTGACGCAGGACACCAATGCCGTGGCTGAAACCGGCGGATCGGCCATCGCCATCATCGATTCGCGCAACACCACGCTCGATCTGATCACCGGCCTTGATGCCCGGATCAACCGCAGCCTGACCGCGCGGTTTTCCTACGCTGTCGAGTATGACAGCAACCCCGCGCCGGGCGCCGTGCAGACCGATACGCTGAGCCGCGTAACGCTGATCTACGACTTCTGAGCGAACCAGATGATGTGATGCGCGCCCTTTTTGTTGGGGCGTGAGCGGACGTTCCATTCCACGATTTCGAGCCCGGTATCGCGCAGGCGCTTGGCAAAGGCGGGATCGGGCCCGGCTGACCACACCGCCAGAATGCCGCCCGGCATGAGAGCATCGCGCGCCTTGGCGAGGCCGGTGCGCGAATAGATCCGGTTGTTGGCATCGCGCACGATCCCGTCCGGGCCATTGTCGACATCAAGCAGGATCGCATCGAACTTGGCGCAGGTGCCATCATTCGCGTCATCGATCAAAGCGGCGACATCGCAGATTTTCAGATCGAGGCGCGGGTCCGACAGGCCCTCCCCCGTCAGTTCCGCCATCGGCCCTTTGGCCCAGTCAATGATCGCGTCGGAGATTTCGGCGACGACGATCTGCGCCTTTTCGCCCAGCCGTGCGGCAGCGGCGCGGTAGGTGAAGCCCATGCCGTAGCCGCCGATCAACAGGCGCGCATTGTCCTTACCCAGCCGCTCGATGGTGAGCTGCGCCAGCTGTTCTTCCGAGAAGCGCATCCGCGTGCTCATCAGCTCGTTACGCCCCAGCACGATCATGAAATCGGTGCCGTGGCGGTAGAGTTCGAGGCAGACGCCGTCCTCGATCTGGGTGCTGTCGATCAGTTCGCGCTGGAGCATTCGTAGTTTCCCAATCAGAAGGCCGCCCGGAGTGATCCGGGCGGCCCTTGTAATTCAGCTCGTCACCCCAGCGAAAGCTGGGGCCTAGAGCGGCAAAGTCTGTCCTTGAGGCCCTAGGTCCCAGCTTTCGCTGGGATGACGGGCGAGGCAAGGTCAGTCCTTGAGGAAGTCGGGCAGGCCCGCAGGTGCGCTGTCGCGCGGACCACGGTCACCGCCGCGATCGCCGCCACGGCCACCACGGTCGCCGCCGCGACCACCGCCGCCGCCCTTCGGCCCGCGACGATCGCCACCGCGATCACCGCCACGGCCGCCTTCACGCGGCTCGCGCGCTTCGCGGGGCGGACGGGTGTCCTCCAGCTCAGCGCCGGTTTCCTGGTCGACGACGCGCATCGACAGGCGAACCTTGCCGCGCTGGTCGATCTCGAGCACCTTGACCTTCACTTCCATGCCTTCGGAGACGACATCGGTGGGCTTCTCAACCCGCTCGTTGCGCATTTCCGAAACGTGGACGAGACCGTCCTTGCCGCCCATGAAGTTCACGAACGCGCCGAAATCGACGATGTTCACGACCTTGCCGTCATAGACCTTGCCGACTTCGGCTTCCTGCGTGATGCCGAGGATCCACTTCTTCGCCGCTTCGATCTCGTCGATATTGCTGGACGAGATCTTGATCACGCCTTCATCATCGATGTCGACCTTGGCGCCGGTTTCAGCGACGATCTCGCGGATCACCTTGCCGCCGGTGCCGATGACGTCACGGATCTTCGACTTGTCGATCTGGATCGTCTCGATACGCGGCGCGTGCTTGCTGACTTCGGTGCGGGCACCAGTCAGGGCCTTGGCCATTTCGCCGAGGATGTGCATCCGGCCAGCCTTGGCCTGTTCCAGCGCCTTGGCCATGATTTCCTGCGTGATGCCGGCAATCTTGATGTCCATCTGCATCGTGGTGATGCCGTTCTCGGTGCCGGCAACCTTGAAGTCCATGTCGCCGAGGTGATCTTCGTCACCCAGAATGTCCGACAGAACGGCAAAGTCATCGCCTTCGAGGATCAGGCCCATCGCGATACCCGAAACGGGTGACTTCACCGGCACACCGGCGTCCATCATCGACAGACAGCCGCCGCACACCGTCGCCATCGAGGACGAGCCGTTGGACTCGGTGATGTCAGACAGAACGCGGATGGTGTAGGGGAAGTCTTCCTTGCTCGGCAGCACGGGGTTGAGCGCGCGCCAGGCGAGCTTGCCGTGACCAACTTCGCGGCGACCCGGAGCGCCGAAGCGGCCCACTTCACCGACCGAGTACGGCGGGAAGTTATAGTGCAGCATGAAGCTGGTGTAGCTCAGGCCTTCCAAGCCATCGATCATCTGCTCGGAATCCTTGGTGCCGAGCGTGGTGGTGCAGATCGCCTGCGTTTCACCGCGGGTGAACAGCGACGAACCATGCGTGCGCGGCAGGAAGCCGACGATCGCTTCGATCGGGCGAACCTGATCGAGCTTGCGGCCGTCGATGCGCTGACCATCCTTGAGGATCGCCCCGCGCACGATTTCAGCTTCAAGCTTCTTCATGAGCTTGCCAGCGACCATCTGGGTCTGGCCGCCTTCGTCCGCAAACGCCGCCTTGGCCTTGGCCCGGGCTTCGTTGAGCAGGTTCGAACGCTGCGACTTGTCGGTGACCTTGTAAGCGGCCGCGATGTCGCCGCCGATCAGGTCCTTGAGCTTGGCCTTCATGTCAGCGGTGTTATCGCTGAGGTCGACAGCCCACGGATCCTTGGCAGCCTGTTCAGCCAGATCGATGATCGCGCCGATGACGTTGCGGATTTCGTTATGCGCGAACATGACGGCGCCGAGCATCACTTCTTCGGTCAGTTCCTTGGCTTCGGATTCGACCATCATCACCGCGCCTTGCGTGGCGGCAACAACGAGGTCGAGCTGGCCTTCGGCAAGCGCCTTGTCCTGCTTCGGGTTGAGGACATATTCGCCATCAATGTAGCCGACGCGCGCGGCGCCGATCGGGCCCATGAAGGGCACGCCGCTGATAGTCAGCGCAGCCGAAGCGGCGATCATCGCAACGATATCGGCCTCGGTTTCGCCGTCGAACGACAGAACCTGACAGATCACGTTGATTTCGTTGTAGAAACCTTCGGGGAACAGCGGGCGGATCGGACGGTCGATCAGGCGGCTGGTGAGCGTTTCCTTTTCGGTCGCGCCGCGTTCACGCTTGAAGAAGCCGCCCGGGATGCGCCCGGCGGCCGAGAACTTTTCCTGATAGTGGACGGTGAGCGGGAAGAAATCCTGCCCTTCCTTGACCGACTTGGCGGCGGTCACGGCGCACAGCACCACGGTTTCGCCATAGGTGGCCAGAACAGCGCCATCGGCCTGACGGGCAATACGCCCGGTTTCCAGAGTGAGGGTCTTGCCGCCCCACTCCAGCGATACGGTTTTCGTGTCGAACATTGATTTTCCTTCTGACCCGCGCAGCCATATTGCTGTCGCGGGGCCTCATGTGCCGGGGAAACAACCGTCCCGGTCCGGTTGAGGGCGCTTCGGCCCCAAGGCTCAGCAGACCGGATGTCTGCGTGGCCCATATGCAAAAAAGGCGGCCCCTTGGAGCCGCCCTTTCGCAAAACTCTTACTTACGCAGGCCCAGCTTCTGGATCAGAGCGTTGTACCGCTCCACATCCTTCTTCTTGAGGTAGGCCAGCAGCGTGCGACGCTTGTTGACCATCATCAGAAGGCCGCGACGCGAATGGTTGTCCTTGTGGTGATCCTTGAAGTGCTCGGTCAGGTTGCGGATGCGCTGCGTGAGGATCGCAACCTGCACTTCGGGGCTGCCGGTGTCCTTGGGATCACGGGCATTGTCAGCAATGATGGTCTGCTTAACTTCGGCGGTCACCGACATAGTACGTCTCTTTCTTACTCAGCGACATCGGGAAGGTTGAACCCCCGGACGACCGTGGCCGTCCCATCCGAAATTTCCATCAGCGCGACCGGGACAGCGCCCAGTTTCGCGAAGTAAAGCCCGGATGATTGGGGCATGTCAGACAGCACCCGGCCCTGTCGGACCGCCTGCGCGCTTGTCTGATCGAGGTGAAGGGCCGGGATGTCGTCCAGCCCCGCCTCTAACGGCAGGAGGAGGTGTTCAAGGCCCCGGCCCTTAGCGGTTTCCTCCAGCAAGTCCAGCGAAATCGCCTGTTCCTGTAGGAACGGCCCGGCCTTGGTGCGGCGCAGATAGGTGACGTGGCCGCAGGTGCCAAGCGCATAGGCGATGTCTCGCGCGAGGGAGCGGATATAGGTGCCTTTGGAGACGTGGGCTTCCAAGGTAATTTCACTCAACACCTCGTCACCCTGAACTTGTTTCAGGGTCCATCGCTCCTCCCGCTCCGCCGGTGCCTGCGGAGAAATGGATGCTGAAACAAGTTCAGCATGACGGAGGAGAAGAGAATGAATGATCACCGCCCGCGCCTTCAGCTCCACCACCTCCCCCGCGCGCGCCAGATCATAGGCGCGCTGGCCGCCGACTTTCAGCGCCGAATAGGCAGGCGGCACCTGTTCGATGGGACCGGTAAAGCGCGGGAGGATGGCTTCCACCTCGGCCAGCGAGGGGCGCACATCGCTTTCCGCCACCACTTCCCCTTCCGTATCGAGGGTCGATGTCTCCGCGCCGAACTGCACCGTGAACTCATAAATCTTGCTGGCATCAAGCATCCGACCGGCCAGCTTGGTCGCCTCGCCCAAGGCAATCGGCAGCACGCCTTCGGCCAAGGGATCAAGCGTCCCGCCGTGACCCACCTTGGTCTTGGCATAGCCATTCTGGCCCAGCACGCGCTTGACCGCGCTCACGCCCTGAGTGCTGCCCATGCCCTTCGGCTTGTCGAGGATCAGCCAGCCTGAAAGGGGTGCGCTCATCCGCTCAGCGCCTCGGAGAAATGCTTGCGGCATAGCGCCACATAGCGGTCATTCCCGCCGATCTCGGTCTGCTGGCCCTGCCGCACCGCCGCGCCGCTTTCATCAACGCGCAGGTTCATCGTCGCCTTGCGCCCGCAGTGGCACACCGCCTTCAGTTCCACCAGAGCATCCGCAATCCCCAGCAAGACCGCAGAGCCGGGGAATAACTCGCCCTGAAAATCGGTGCGCAGGCCATAGCACAGCACCGGGATGCCGCCCTCGTCCGCCAAGCGTGCCAACTGCCACACCTGATCGGAGGTGAGGAACTGCGCCTCGTCCACCATCACGCAATCGAGCGGCTGCACCTTATGCGCCGCGCTCATCGCCGCCCACAGATCGGTATCGGGCGCGAATTTGTGTGCCTCGGACTTCAGCCCGATGCGGCTCTTCACCTGCCCGTCCGAACGGCTGTCGAGCGCCGCAGTCCACAGCATGGTCGCCATCCCGCGCTCGCGATAATTGAAATCGGCCTGCAACAGGTGCGACGATTTGCCTGCGTTCATGCTGGCATAGTAGAAGTAGAGCTTGGCCATCGGGTCAGACTACCCGCTCGCCGGACGCTGGGCGAGGTGGGGGTGCAGCTTTTGCCCGGTTGAAGCGTATAGATAAGATCATGATCAAGTCCGCCGCCCGCCTCCGGATGTTCCTGTTGCCGCTGCTTGCAGTGTTTGCGCCTGCCAGTGTCGGGGCCAATAGCGCGAGCGTGCCGCAGCGCTATACCCTTGATGCGTCGGCCAGCAATGTTTCGGCCAAGGTGCCGTTCTTCGGCCTCGCCAGCAAGACCGCGCGCTTCCCCCGGATGGAGGGTGCGGTGACGATCGTGCCGGGTGCACCGGAAAAGGCGCTGATTGATGTCACCTTCGATGCCACTGCGATTGAAGCGCCTGACAGCGTAACGCTCGCGCGCCTGCGGAGCGACAAGTTCTTCTGGGTGGACAAATATCCCTCGATCCGGTTCCTCGGCCGCTCGCTCAAACTGTCGAGCACGACGCACGGGACAGTAAGCGGCGAGTTGACCGCACGCGGCGTCACCCGTCCGGCGACGCTGGCAGTGACCTTCAATGCCGATCCGATTGCGCAGGCGGGAAAGGCGGTCAGCTTCACCGGCACCACCACCATCGACCGGCGGCAGTTCGGAATGAAGGCGTACCAGCTGATCGTCGGCAACAAGGTGAACATCACGCTGAAAGCGCGGATGATCCCGCGTTGACACAACCGTGAGCCCCCGCGCAGGCGGGGGCCTCAGGCGACTTGGCGCTTTGCAGCACGAGGTCCCCGCCTGCGCGGGAACTCACTCCTGTTTTTCAAGATCGTCGCCAGCCTCATCATCCAGATCGCGGGCAACTTTGGGATCGCGCAGCAGGGCTTCGATCCGGTCGGCTTCGGCGAAGCTTTCGTCCTTGCGGAACTTGAGCTTGGGCGCGAATTTCAGCCCGAGCCGCTGGGCGACCTCGCGCTGGAGGAAGGCCGTGTTCTGGCGCAGGGCAACGACCACCTCGTCCTCGTCCGCCCCCATCAGCGGCTTCACATAGGCAGTGGCATTGCGCAGATCGGGGGTCATGCGCACCTCGGTGACCGAGATATGCGCCGCGCGCACGACATCGTCATGCACATCGCCGCGCGCGAGCAGTTCCGACAGGATATGCCGCACCCGCTCTCCCACCTTGAGGACGCGGACCGATTGCTGTTCGGTGGTGAAGGGAGCCTTGGCCATTACGCCATCGCCTCCGCGATCCGCCGGATCGAGCGGATGTTCCGCGCCGTGCCGCGGCACCCAAGGCGTCGCAGCAAAAAGGGCCCTGTCAGCTTGCTGTTGGCGGCGCTGTCCACAAAGTCGATATGCAAGGCCGCCGTGCCCGGTGCAAGTCGCTCCGACCCGCGCCCTTCATGGTCGCTGGCGAGTTGGTCGAACGCGTCCGGGCCGGGTTGGCTTTCGAGGAAATGGACATGCACAAGGTTGTCTGCGCCGTCATCAGCGAACGGATTCTCGGCAACCGCGCCAAGCAGGCCTTCGCGCGTCGTCACGATTGCGAATGTCGCGATGTCGAATGTGTCCGCGATCACCTCAGCGATGCGCGCAGGGTACTCAGACCGGAGGGCGGGATCGCCGTCGAACAGCACATTGCCGCTGGCGGTGACGGTGGCGACATTGGCAAAGCCAGCCGCTTCCAGCGCAGCGCGCAGATCGGCCATCTTCAGCCGATTGCCGCCAACATTGATGCTGCCCAGCAGTGCGGCGAGGCGGACCATCGTCTGCGCCATTATGCCATCCCTGTGCTGTTCGGCGTGGGGCGCGGGGTCGGCAGCGCGGTTGAGGTCGAGCGGGCATAGAGCGTACCGTCCTCGGCCAGCAATTCGCCTTCGAGGAACACCACGCGCCGCCCGCCCTTGACCACCCGGCCCTTGCCGATGATCGTCGCGCCGTCGGGGATCAGGCGGATCAGGCTCATCGAAATGTCGAGATTGAGCGGGGCCATCTCGCCGCCGGTGGCCGCGACATAGGCATAGCCCATCACATCATCGAGATAGCCCGCAACCAAGCCCCCCTGCACGCCGCCGCGCCAAGTGGTCATCTCGCGCTTCACAGTGAAGCGCAGGGTGACGGTCTGGGCGGCCTCATCCCAGCCGATGAATTCCGAGCCGAGCAGCGCCGTATGCGGCGACTGCCCGGCATCGTCTGGGTAGTAAGCGTCGTTCAGGCTCACAGTGTCCGCTCACGCTCCTCGACCGAGAACACTTCAAGCTGGTCGCCCGGCTTGATGTCGTTGGTGTCTTCGAGCACCACACCGCATTCCAGACCGGTGCGCACTTCGTCGACATCGTCCTTGAAGCGCCGCAGCGAAGCGATCTTGGTGGCCGAAACGATGACATCGGCGCGGGTGAGACGGGCGAACAGTCCCTTGCGGATGACCCCTTCTTCGACCAGCAGACCGGCGGCCTTGTCGCGCTTGCCCGACTTGAACACTTCCTTGACCAGCGCGCGGCCGACCACGTGTTCGATCCGTTCTGGGCCAAGCTCGCCGATCATCTCCTTGGCGATGGCATCGGTCAGGTGATAGATGACGTCGTAATACATCATCCGCACATTATCGCGCTTCAGCAGCTCGCGGGCCTTGGCATTGGGACGCACGTTGAAGCCGATGATCGGCGCCTTCGATCCGCCCGCCAGCATCACATCGCTTTCGGTGATCGCACCGACGCCGCCGTTCAACACGCGCACCTTGATGTCGTCGTTCGACAGGTTGTGGAGCGCATTGACGATCGCCTCGACCGACCCTTGCACGTCGGCCTTCACCACCACCGGGAATTCGATGACGTTGGAGGACAGCGTGTTGAACATCGTGTCGAAATTGGTCGGGGCCAGCGCGGTGCGCTTTTCCGTCGCCATTTCCTGACGATACTTGGCAACTTCGCGGGCACGCTGTTCGTTTTCGACCACGGTGAGGTTGTCACCGGCTGACGGCACGCCGCCAAGGCCGAGCACTTCGACCGGCATCGACGGGCCAGCTTCCTTGAGCTGATTGCCCTTGTCATCGACAATCGCGCGAACCTTGCCGCTTTGCGTGCCGACCACGAAGGTATCGCCGCGCTTCAGCGTTCCGCGCGTCACCAGCACCGTCGCCACGGGCCCACGGCCCTTGTCGAGCTGAGCTTCGATCACGGTTGCTTCAGCATCGCGGTCAGGCCGCGCCTTCAGCTCCAGCAATTCGGCCTGCAATCCGATCGCTTCGATCAGCTGATCGAGCCCTGCGCCGGTCTTAGCCGAAACCTCGACATCCTGCACATCGCCCGACATCGCCTCGACCACGATTTCGTGTTCGAGCAGACGTTCGCGGATCTTCTTCGGGTTGAACTCGGGCTTGTCCGACTTGGTGATCGCCACGATCATCGGCACGCCGGCCGCCTTGGTGTGGTTGATCGCCTCGATCGTCTGCGGCATCAAACCGTCATCACCTGCGACCACCAGAATGACGATGTCGGTGACGTTCGCACCGCGCATCCGCATTTCCGTGAAGGCCGCGTGACCCGGGGTGTCGAGGAAGGTGATCTTCTGCTTGCCCTTGGTGGTGATCTGGTAGGCGCCGATATGCTGGGTGATGCCGCCGGCTTCGCCCTTCACCACATCGGTGCCGCGCAGAGCATCGAGCAGGCTGGTCTTGCCGTGATCGACGTGGCCCATAATCGTGACCACCGGCGGACGCGACACCAGGGTCTCTTCCGGATCGGTGTCCTCGCTGCTGTCGATGTCGACATCGCTCGCCGAAACGCGCTGGATGTTGTGGCCGAACTCCTCGACCAGCAATTCTGCGGTGTCCTGATCAATCGTCTGGTTGACGGTGACCATCATCCCGAGATTGAACAGCGCCTTCACCAGATCCGCGCCCTTTTCGGCCATGCGGTTGGCGAGTTCGCTGACGGTAATCGCTTCAGGCACCACGACATCGCGCACCTGCTTTTCGCGCGGCTTGGACGGGCCGCCCTGACCGCGACGTTCCTTTTCACGCGCACGCTTCAATGCGGCGAGGCTGCGCGCACGGCGGCCTTCATCCTCGTTGAGCGCACGGGTGACGGTCAGCTTGCCCGAACGGCGGTTGTCCTTGCCTTCGTCGATCGGGGCGGCGCGCTTGTCGTCCTTCTTCTTGCCCTTGACCTCGGCGGGCCGCTTGGGCTCGGGGCGCTCGACCGGCGTGAAGCGGCGCGCGGCGGGCACAGCTTCGGCCTTGGCGGCAGTCGCTTCGGCCGCAGGCTCTTCAGCCGCGTCGGGTGCTTCTGCTGCCGGAGCAGTCGCGGCTTCGCTCTCAGCCACTTCAGGCGCGGAGACAACCTCGGTGCGATGACGCTCGGCTTCTTCCTCGGCGCGGCGGTTTTCTTCCGCGCGGCGACGCTCGTCCTCTTCAGCGCGCTGACGTTCTTCGTCCTCACGCTTGCGCGCTTCCTCGCCCATCCGCAGCCGTTCTTCCTCGGCTTCGAGCTGGAGGCGCTTCACGCGCTCTTGCGGGGTCTCGCCTGCGGGAGCGGGGCGAGCCGGACGCGGCGCCGGGGTCGGCGTGGGTGCGGGCGCAGGCGCGGCTACAACCGGTTCGGAAGCGGGCGGCGGCGGCGGTGCTGCCGCTTCGCTGCCAGGCTTGCCGAGCACGCGGCGCCGCTTCACCTCGACCACCACCTTGTTGGTACGGCCGTGGCTGAAGGTCTGCTTGACCTCGCCCGCATCCACCGAGCGCTTGAGGCCCAGGGGTTTGCGGATGCGTTGGTTGTCGTTGTCGTCGCTCATTATCGCTCGTTAGTCCTTCACGTATTCATCAATGTTCGCCGTCCCGCCGTGAGGCAGGTCAGCGTGGCCGGAAGTGTCCCGGCCCGTTTCGTTCGTCGCGTTCGCCCGATCATCCTCGACGTATTGCACCAGCCGGGAAACCGCCTGTAGCACGCGGGTTGCGGCGCGCATGTCGCCAGGATGGCCGGCGACGCCCAGGTGGACTACGTTGTCGCGGCCCAATGCCACAGACAGCGCGGTGCGGTCCAGAGGCAAGGTCTGCCCGCGCAGGCCGGAGCCTTCGGCATCGGTGCCGACCCGCCACGCCTGATCGAGCTTGCGCCGCCCGTCCTCGCTGCTGTCGGCGGCGTGCAGCAGAACGGCAATCCGTCCGCTACGCGCCTGTTCCTCGATCCGGGCCGATCCCATCACGATGTTGCCGCTGCGAAGTTCTAGTCCCAGCCGGTCGCACAGTTGGCGCACCAGCGCGGCTTCAACCTTTGCGGGCAAATCGTCAGGAATAGTGAGCGGCGCACCCTTGAACGCGCGCATCAGCGCCTTTTTGAGATGGCCCTCTGCCAGCGCGGTTTCAAGCGCGGCGCGGTTCACCCCGATCCACGCACCACGCCCCGGCGCCTTGGCCCCGGCATCGGGGAGCACCATCCCGTCGGGCGAAATCGCCAGACGCAGCAGGTCATCCCGCGCCGAGGTGTCCCCGGTGAGAATACAGCGCCGCTCGCTCCCCGTCGTGTCGGGAAGCGCCGGCTCAGCGATGTCGGACGTCAGGCGCTCATTGGGTGGAGTCCGCATGGGCGGCCTCCTCGGTTGGTTCATCTTCGAACCAGTGCGCACGCGCGGCCATGATGATTTCGTTGCCCTGCTCTTCCGAGAGGCCATATTCGCCCAGCACACCGCCCTTGTCGGTTTCACGCTGCGGACGCCGGGTCGGCGGGCCATCGGTGTTGTTCCGGCGGCGCGGCGCTTCCCGCTTCTTGGCGATCAACTCGTCAGTGGCGAGATCGGCGAGATCGTCGAGCGTCTTGATCCCCGCCTTGCCGAGCGTGACCAGCATCGCTTCGGTGAGGTGCGGAATTTCAGCCAGCGCATCTTCAACGCCCAGCCCGCGGCGCACTTCGCGGTGCGCACCTTCCTGCCGCTCGAGCGCTTCGAGAGCACGGCTCTGAAGTTCCTCGGCGAGTTCATCGTCGAAGCCTTCGATGCTGGCGAGTTCGGCGATCTCGACATAGGCGACTTCTTCGAGCTCGGCGAAGCCTTCGGCCACCAACAGCTGCGACAGGGTTTCGTCGACATCGAGCTCTTCTTCGAACATCTTCGAACGCTCGGCAAATTCCTTTGAACGCTTTTCCGAGGCTTCTTCCTCGGTCAGGATGTCGATCTGGTGGCCGGTCAGCTGGCTCGCCAGACGCACGTTCTGACCGCGGCGACCGATCGCCAGCGACAGCTGATCGTCCGGCACCACCACTTCGATGCGGCCATCATCTTCGTCGAGCACCACGCGGCTGACGGTGGCGGGCTGGAGCGCGTTGACCACAAAGGTCGCAGTGTCTTCCGACCAGGGGATGATGTCGATCTTTTCGCCCTGCAATTCCTGCACGACAGCCTGCACGCGGCTGCCCTTCATGCCGACGCAGGCGCCGACCGGGTCAATGCTGGAATCGCGGCTGATCACACCGATCTTGGCGCGGCTACCCGGGTCACGGGCGGCGGCCTTGATCTCGATGATGTTGTCGTAGATTTCGGGCACTTCCTGCGCGAACAGCTTCTTCATGAAGTCGGGGTGCGCGCGGCTGAGGAAGATCTGCGGACCGCGGTTGTTGCGTTCCACCTTGGTGATGAGCGCACGCACGCGCTCGCCGGTACGGGCGGCTTCGCGCGGGATCTGCTGATCGCGGCGAATCACGCCTTCGGCGCGGCCGAGGTTGACGATCACGTGGCCGAATTCGACCGACTTGATCACGCCGGTGATGACTTCGCCCTGGCGGTCCTTGAACTCTTCAAACTGACGTTCACGTTCAGCATCGCGGACCTTCTGGAAGATCACCTGCTTGGCCGACTGCGCGTCGATGCGGCCGAGATCAACCGGAGGCAGCGGATCGACGATGAAGTCGCCGACCTTGGCACCGGGCTGGAGCTTTTCGCCCTGCTTGATATCAACCTGCTTGAAGTAGTCTTCAACCTCTTCGACGACCTCGACCACGCGCCACAGCGTCAGATCGCCGGTCAGAGGATCGAGCTTGGCACGAATATCGTTCTCCGCGCCATAGCGGTTGCGCGCGGATTTCTGGATCGCTTCTTCCATCGCCTCAATGACGATGGACTTGTCGATCATCTTTTCCGAAGCGACCGCATTGGCAATCGCAAGCAGTTCAGCCTTGTTGGCGGAAATGGCACTCATCAGTCGTCTGCCTTCTCTGTATCTTCGATGAGTTCGTCAGCCCCACTGGTATCCAGCGGGCGAGTGGCGGCGATAAGAGCGTCGGTGAGGACGAGCTTGGCCGTGTGAACCTGATCAAGCGGCAGACGCACATCGCCCGCCTTCACTTCCGCAACGAGGATCATACCATCCTCAAGCCCGCCGAGCACGCCTTTGTTGACGCGTTGGCCGTCATAGCTCTTGTCCATGACGATCCGCACTTCGTGGCTAGCCCAATTCGCATAGTCTTTTTCGCGGGTGAGCGGACGGTCGATCCCGGGCGAACTGACTTCGAGGTGGTAGGCCCCTTCGATCAGTTCCTCGCCCGCTTCTTCAGCCGCATCGATCACGTCTGAGACCCGGCGCGACAGCGCGGCGCACTGGTCGATCACAAGCTGCCCGGTGGCAGGGTCTTCGGCCATGATCTGCAAGGCCATCCCGCCATCACCAGCTTCGGACGGCAGCATCGCGACGCGCACCAGTTCGAAACCCAGGGCGCTCGCCTCGGGTTCGATCAACTGGGTCAGGCGCGCGATATCGGCCATTCATGCTCCCAAAGGAATTGCGTGCGAGTCGGCATTGCGGAAATGGAGTTTGGGGCCGGCCCCCGAAGGCGCCAACATCCAAACCTTGTCTCGACAATGCCGGGATTGGCGGTGCAACTAATCGCGTAAGCCCGATTTGGCAAGGGCGAACCACGCGGCGACCGGAATCTGCGATCGGATCGGCAGTTCAGTCCTCGCCCTCCATCAGTGCGTGCTTGCGGATGCAATGGCGCAACTGGTCATAGGTCAGGCCGAGCGCGCGCGCGGTTTGGCGCTGGTTCCAGCGATGCTTGCCAAGCGCATGGGAGAGAATCGCGCGTTCATGGGAATCGACCGCAGCGCGCAGGTCTTCGATGCTGTCAAAACCGCCGCTCGCAGCCAGTGTGTGAGCCCCACCACCCGCTGACGCCGGGGCCGCCGCCGTTTGCGTATGGCTGCGCCGATGCTCGGGCGGACGCGGGCGCCACGGGCTGTCGAAGGGGTCAAACTGGACGTGCGCGATCGGCATGTCGGGCCCGGCCCAGCGATAGACCGCGCGTTCGACCACGTTGCGCAATTCGCGGACATTGCCCGGCCAAGGATGATCCTCTAGCGCATCCATCACGTGGGGCGCGAACCCCGGCCAGCGCTCCCAGTCCAGTTCGGCCGCCATGCGCCGCCCGAAATATTCGGCCAGCACGCCGATATCGCCCTCACGCACTCTGAGGGGCGGCAAGGTGATGACTTCGAAGCTCAGCCGGTCGAGCAGGTCGGCGCGGAACTCGCCGCTGGCTGCGAGCGCGGGCAGATCATCATTGGTCGCCGCCACGATCCGCACATCCACACGGATCGGGCGCGAGGCACCGATGCGCGTAATCTCGCCATATTCGACCGCGCGCAGCAATCGTTCCTGCGCGCCCATCGACAGAGTGCCGAGTTCGTCGAGGAACAGCGTCCCGCGATCCGCCTCCTCGAACCGCCCGACGCGGGTCTTGGTCGCACCGGTAAAGGCGCCTGCTTCATGGCCGAACAGCTCGGCCTCGATCAGCGTTTCGGGGAGCGCGGCGCAGTTCATCGTCACCAGCGGCTCATCCCAGCGGCTCGACAGGCGGTGAAGGCGTTCGGCGATCAGTTCTTTACCCGTACCGCGCTCACCGATCACCAGCACCGGACGGTTCATCGCAGCCGCACGGCTGGCGCGTTCGACCGCGTCGAGAAAGGCCCCTGACTGACCGATGAACTGGCTTTCGAGTTTCACGTCCAAACTATAGTGAAAAACACCAATGCTTGGCAATACAGACCAACGCCTCCAGACTGCGTCATATCAAAAACCGCGCAATTCCGCCGTTTCCGCGGTTTGGCACGGCGGTTGCAAAATACCGAGCAACACCACGCAGACCACTTGGGAGGCTCACTATGATCGACCGCAACGCCGCAAACGCCCGTTCCTCGGACAGCTTCTGGAACACGAAGCTCGGTCAGGCAGCAATGGCCAGCATCGCCGCGATGGTGATGATGATCGCGCTGTCGTCGCAGATTCAGCCCAGCGCCGCCCATGCCGCCCCGATCGCTCACCCCGCTGCCGAATCCGGCGCGATGATCGAGATCGCATAAGGTGGGCGACCCCTTTGACCCCCTCGGGCCGGAACGCCCCATGCAGGATGTCCCCCCTGCCGATGCTGACCGCACCGCGACGCCCACTCGCGCTGCTTTCGACAGCGATGTTCCGGCCCAACCCTCCCGCCTGCTTTCGGCCACGCGTCTGTCGCGGCTCGACGAGGAAATCGAAGCCTTGCGCCGCAGCCCCACCCCGACGCAATCTCGCCGGGCATCTGCCGACCAGGAGACCGACCGAGTCGCTCCCCTGGACCGGGTCAATTCGTTTCTCGATGGAGTAGCCTTCATGGGCATTTTCAGCCGTACCCGCGACATCATTGCCGCCAACTTCAACGATATGCTCGACAAGGCTGATGATCCGTCAAAGATGATCCGGATGATCATCCTCGAGATGGAAGAAACCCTCGTCGAAGTCCGCGCCAGCGCGGCGCGCACCATTGCCGACCAGAAGGAAATGCACCGCCACTGCGTGAAGCTCGACCGGCTCCAGGCCGACTGGGGCGAGAAAGCGCAGCTGGCGCTCAGCAAGGACCGCGAAGACCTCGCCCGTGCGGCGCTGGTCGAAAAGAAGAAGGCCGGCGACATGGCCGACCAGCTCAAGAGCGAAATCGCCGTCCTCGACGACGCTCTGCGCGCCTACGAGGAAGATATCGCCAAGTTGCAGCACCGTCTGCGTGAAGCCCGCAGCCGCCAGACGGCGATCGCCGCGCGCCTCGAAAGCGCCGAGAACCGCGTCAAGCTGCGCACGCTGATGAGCACCGAACGCACGGATGAAGCGCTCGCCCGTTTCGACCAGCTGGAACGCCGGGTCGATTACGCCGAAGGCCGCGCCGATGCGCTCCAGATCGCTGAGAACAAGACCCCGAGCCTCGCCGATGAGATCGCGGCGCTCGCCGGGTCGGACGCAATCGACGATGAGCTCGCCGCGATGAAAAAAGCGCTCGGCAAGTCTGACGACAGCAAGGGGGAATAGACCATGGAAGACGGACTTATTGCGGTGATGATCGTCGCCACGCTCTTCATCGGGCTGCCTTGGGTCATTCTGCACTACATGACCAAGTGGAAGACCGCCGCGACAATCACCGTCGATGACGAAGTGTTGCTGGAGGAACTCTACAACCTCGCCAAGCGGCTCGATGAACGGATGGACACGGTCGAACGTCTGGTCGCCAGCGACGACCCCGGCTTCACCCCCGCCCGCCGCCTGATCGCCGATCACGAACAAGACAACCAGCAACTGCGCGAATTGGAAGCGCTGATGGCCGAGAAGAAGGGAACCCGCGCATGAACAGCCCCCGCACCACGCTCTACCGTGACAAGCACAATGCCAAGCTGATGGGCGTGTGCTCCGGCATCGCCGACTACACCGGGGTGAACGTCTTCTGGGTCCGCATGGCCGCGTTCTTCTCGATGTTCATCACCGGCGGCTGGTCGATCCTGGCCTATTTCGTGGCTGGCTTCATCCTCAACAAGAAGCCGCCGCATCTCTACCGCGACGAAAGCGAGCAGAAGTACTGGCAGTCCGTGCGCCAGAGCCCGAAGCGCACCGCCCGCGAAATCCGCGCCGCCTTCCGCGACGTCGACCGCCGTCTGGCCGCCGTGGAAACCCACTATGTCAGCAGCAACCCGCGCCTGACCGCCGAGATCGAGCGGCTGCGCTAAGCCCGAATACAAGCAAGGGGGACTGAAGAATATGGAAGGTTATCTCGCCCTGATGATCCCGATCCTGGCGCTGACGATCCCGATCATCGCGCTTTGGACCAAGCATCAGCAGAAGCTGGCAGAAATGCAGATCGGCTCCACAGCCGAACAGACCGCCGAGAAGGCCGCGCAATATGCCAGCCACATCCAGCGGCTCGAAGATCGGGTGCAGGTGCTCGAACGCATCGTCACCGACCGCGGCTATGACATCGCCACTCAGATCGAAGCCCTGCGCGATCAGCGCCGGGTGGATGAGGGCATGGGCGTGCCGCTCGGCCTCGAAAAGAAGGAGCGCGTGTAATGGAACCTGCTGACTTTCTGCCATACCTCGGCTGGATCATCGCCGGAGCCTTCACTCTGGGTGCGGCTGGCATTTTGTCCTCGTTCCAGACCACCCGCATGAAGATCAAGAACGGTTATCCGCTTGAAGGGATGTGGGGCCAGTCGCTCAAACCCGGTTCCGATAAGCAAACCGCGCAACGGGTGACGCTCCTGACTCAGGAAAACGCCGAACTGCGCGCGGAACTCGGCGCGATCAAGGACCGGCTGATCAATGTCGAGCGGATCGTGACCGACGGCGGCTACCACCTCGGCGCGGAAATTGACGCGCTGCGGGATCGCGCCTTGTCCGGTCTCAAGGACAAGGGGAAAGCGTGATGGCCGAAATGGTTCTGATAGCGATGACCATCGTCGCGATCGTCCTGATCACGGGCCTGACGCTGAACGGCATCGTCGACAAAGTGATGCAGGGCAAGCGCCTGGCCCATGAAGTCCGGCCTCCTGCCGACCCGCACAGCCCCGGCATCCGCGAGATCGCTGAACGCCAGCAGATGATCGAAGACCGTCTGCGCGTGCTGGAACGGATCGCCACGGATCGCGGCAGCCTGCTGGCTGACGAGATCGAGGCGCTGCGCCGCGATACCCTCGCGCTGGCCCCTGCACAGCGCCAGACTGAGAATGTCGCACCATGAGCAGTTGGGCAATCGTCGCGCTGGTCGCGATCGTGATCTGGGGGATCGTCGAATCGATCCGGGCCCGGGCCGGCATCATCACCGATGAGGACGGCAACCAGAAGGTCGTGGCCCGCGAAGATGGCCGCAGCCAGGCCGAAATCGAAGCCGCACGGCGCGAGGTGAGCGAGCTCAAGGAACGGGTGAAGGTGCTCGAACGCATCGTCACCGACAGCAACACCGGCGATGCGCGCGTGACGGCGCAGATCGCTGCCGAAATCGAAGCGCTGCGGGCACTCCCGCAGGCGAAGGAGGAACAGCGCAAATGATCACTCCGCTTCTCGACCCTTCTGTGATCAGCGCCACGTCCGGCCTGATCGCGATCATCGTCATCGCCGCCGCGCTGCTGCGTGGCTGGCAGGGCTGGCTTGACCTCAAGCGGCAGGAGCTGGACCGCAGCGCCCACCACCCTGCGGCTGCCGACGGTTCCAGCATCGGCACCGCCCGGATCGAACTTGCCGATCTCAAGGAGCGTATCCGTAAGCTGGAAGCCATCGCCAGCGGGGTCGAACTGTGAGCACAGCCCGCAACACCGCGACGCAAGCGGGTATCGGGCTCGGCACAGCGATTGCGGTGGCGATCAGCTGGAGCGTCAACAAGTCCATCATCTGGGCCATCGTCCACGGCTTCTTCAGCTGGTTCTATGTGATCTACTATGCCCTCACCCGGCCCGGCGGGCTGAGCGGCTGACATTAGGGGTAATTCCCCCCTTTCGTTTCGCAGCCACCCTGCGTAACGCAGCGCCATGCGCACCCTTTCCGATATTCTCGAGGAATATGAATTCCTCGAAGGCGACGAGCGTTACGGCCTGTTGATCGAGCTTGGCCGCGCGCTCGAACCCATGCCTGATGCTCTCAAAACTGATGCGACGCTGGTGCGCGGGTGTTCGGCTGCCGTGTGGGTTTATCCCGCCTCGCAGGAGGAGCAAAAACTGCATTTCGTCGCTGACAGCAATGCCGCGATCACCAAGGGGATCGTCGCACTGGTGATCGCCGCCGTGCAGGACAGGCCCTCCGCCGAGGTTGCGCAGATGGACGTGATGGGCGCGCTCGCCCCGTTCGATCTCAAAAGCCAGCTATCGAGCAACCGGACCCAAGGCGTGCCGAACATGATCGCGCTGGTGAAGGAGCACGCTGCGCGGCTGGCGGCTGGCTGAACGGTTGGCGGCATCAGCCTGAGGGCGTAGGTTTCGTAGGGGTGCGGCTCCATCGCACGAGTCGCCCTTAGTAGGGAGGACCAGCATGCTGACCGATGCGAAACCCGTTTGCTTTGTGCTTGCCGCCGATCTGCCCAAAGCGCGGGCCTTCTACACCGAAATTGTCGGCCTTACCGAAACGGGAGAGGATCCCTTTGCGATCAGTTATGATCTGGCTGGCACCCTGCTCCGGCTCACCAAGGTCGAGGTCCACCAGCCCAACCCTCACACCGTGCTCGGCTGGCAGGTCGACGACATCGGCGCCGAAATCGCAGCGCTGACGGAAAAAGGCGTGGCGTTTGCCATCTACGAAGGCTTTGGACAGGACAGGGACGGGGTTTGGACCCACCCCGGATCAGGCACCAAAATCGCATGGTTTCACGATCCCGAAGGTAATAACCTCAGCCTGACGCAGCTTGGCGGCTGACGCATTCCCAAAACGATGCTGCAGGCGGAGCACGAGTGAGCCAAAAGGTCGTCCTTTGGTGCATGGTCGTCATGGGGGCGGCCCTTTTCGCCAGCTATCCGCTGAGCCTGATCGGCTGGGAAGTCGCTGCCGGAGTCGCCTTCGTCTTCGCCATGCTGGTTGCATGGATCGCTGCGGCCGTCGGATTTTTGAGGAAGCTTTGGGACTAAGTCGCCCTAGAGATTGCGGCCCACTGTCTCGAAGCCGTCACCGCCCGCGCCAACGCTGTCACGCACGACGGCAATTCCGGCTTCCTTCTGCGCCTTCAGCTCAGCCTTCAGCTTGGCCGGATCGCGCGCGAAGACGAAGCCGAAGCTGACACCGCCTTCTTTGCCGATCGTCGCATGATGGAGCTTGTGCGCCTGCACCAGCCGCTTGGCGTAACCCTTGCGCGGCACCCACTTCCAGTAGCGCTGATGGACCAGGCCATCATGCACCAGCGTGTAGATGATGCCGTAGAGCGTGATGCCGACCGCGAACCACCACAGCCAGTCCCAGTAAAGCGAGCCGTAGATATACATCGCAGCGTTGATGGTGCCGAACACCACAGCGAACAGATCATTCTTCTCCAGCACATTGTCATGCGGTTCGTGATGGTCGCGGTGCCAGCCCCAGCCCCAGCCGTGCATGATATACTTGTGCGCAACCCACGCGAACAGCTCCATTCCGATCAGCGAGGACATCACAGTCAGGAAAATTGCGAGCCAGCTCATGCAGGCACCTTCTCAATCAATTCGCGTTCGAACGTATCAGGGCGGCCCACCCCAGCCCGGCGCGCGCCCGGCAGCGCCCACCACGGCACATCGGGGCGGCGGTGGTGTTCGAGATGATAGCCGAAATGGAAGCACGAGGCGAGGCTGGCGAGCGTGCCGAAATCCTCGCTGCGGGTGTTGTGGCGGTCAGTGAAGGGTTTGGCAGCAAAGTCCGCCGCATCCTCGCCCGGCGCGTGGCGGTGCGGGCGGAAGGTGCCGAAGTAGAACAGCTGGAGCGATGATCCCAGTGCAGGCAGTCCATAGAGCATCACGATCTGCACCATCGGAATATCCAGCACCAGCCAGTAGATGCCCACCACGGTGTGCACAAACAGGACCGAGCGCCAGCCGAAATAGCGCCGGAAGAAGGTGGCGTACCAGCGCAGGAAATTGCCCGGATTGTGCTCGTCGAAATCGGGATCGCCCGGACGGCCGGCCAGCTTGTGATGATCGAAATGCGCATCGCGCAGCTGCTTCCATGCGAACCCCGCATAAAGCGCCAGCAGCACCGCGCCGATTGCTCCGTTGATGCGCGGCTTGCCGGGCACCAGCGTCCCGTGCATTGCATCGTGGCAGACAATGAACACACCGACGGAAAGCCAGCATTGCACCGCTGCCAGCGCGAGCGCGAATGGCCAATTGCTCCACGTCAGTTCGAAAACGAACATCCCGTAAGCGTGGATGCCCAGCCAGCTCCCGGCAATCGCCAGCGCCAGCGCGAGGCCGATGGCGCTCTGCAAGGTCCGCTTAGGCAGCGTGAAGCCTGGGACAAAATGCGGGTTCATCGAACGAAGGATACGCACGGGCAAGCCATGCAGATGCGTATAGACCGCGCGGCCTCTAAGGCAATTGCGTTTGCGCGAAGCTGCATCGCGCACAACAAAACGCCGGCGCCCCTAGGGACACCGGCGTTTTGGTCACTAACCTATGCTATTCAGTCCTACCGCCGGCGAAGCAGATTGAGGGCCGCCAGCAGAATGATCGAGCCCAGCAGCGAGACGGCTATCGCGCTCAGGCTGAGATCGCCGCTCAGGATGTTGCCGCCGCCAATCAAGGGATTGAGAAGAAATCCGGCGAGCAGCGCGCCCACAATTCCCACGACAACATTCATCAGAATACCGCCGCCGCCGCCGACCAACATACTGGCGACCCAGCCGATCAAACCGCCGACGATCAAAAGGATTATCAAGTTCATTTCAGTTTTTCCAATCTGTATCACCACTGCGGAAAGTCAGCGTCGCTTGGTCGACCATCTTGGCCAAGTCTGGCGCGCCGAGCCTGCCAGTGACATCTATCCTGCCGACAAAAGAGCCGCTCAGAGAATTAGCGCTGCGCTCATTCCGTGACCTTATCGACGGCCTCTTCGGCCGCTGCGCCGACCTGCTCGGCAGCATCGCCCACCTGTTGAGCGGCTTCGCCAACGGCAGCATCCTTGGCCGCTTCGGAATCGCTCATCTGCGAGAACACAAACAATGCCGCCACTGCGATCAGAACCAAAACGATCAAACCGACCCACTTGGTGCCGCCGCCAGAGCTTGGCCGGTCGGAAACGATTGTGGTGGTGGTGTGAGTATTGCCTTCAGGCGTGCGCGTTTCAGTGATGCGTTCTTCGGTCATAACGATTTCCTAGCTGGTAACATGCAATCACCCACAGGCATTGCTGCCCGAATTGCAACATCACTTGTTAGGAAACGAATATAATTCACGCGGCCATAGAGCGGCCATCCAACGTCGTAATGGTTCTCGCTGCGGAAGGGCGACCGATACCCTGGAGATCGGGAGGCCCGTTCCCTCACTCAACCTTGGGGAAGAAGAATTCGCGCAGATGCTCGCCGATGCGCGCCGGGCGCAGAGTTTCAGCATCGATGCAGCACCAGCTCGATTGCACTTCGGCTAGTACCTCTTCGCCGCGCTTGATCAGCGTCGAATAAAACGCGCGCGCGCCGTTGAAGCGTTCGAGCACGGTCTGGGCGATCACGTCGTCTTCGAGGAAGGCGGGCTTGCGATACGTGATCTCGTGCTTGAGCGCGACCCACGCCTTGGTCGCCACATCCTCAGCCGGAGCGATCCCCCGCCAGTGCGCCAGCACCGCATCCTGTACCCAGTTGAGGTACCGCGCATTATTGACGTGGCCCATGAAGTCGATGTCGCCCGGCTGGACGGTAATCGGGTGAAGAAAGGCCACGGCGGGGGATTCGTTTGCTGACATGGCTGTAAGCTAGCGCAAGATTATGACAATTTCCACCAAGGCGTGTCGATGAATTGCCGCAATCTTGCCACGGCTCGGCAATCGTGACTATTGGGCCGCACTCTCACCCCCGAATAATGGACCCGATCATGGCTAGCCGCCCTCGCACCCTCTACGAAAAGATCTGGGACGCGCATGTCGTGGAGACGCGCGATGATGGGACGGCGCTGATCTATATCGACCGCCATCTGGTGCATGAAGTCACCAGCCCGCAAGCCTTCGAGGCGCTGAAAGTGGCTGGGCGGCCGGTGCGGCGGCCCGAGCTTACTCTCGCCGTACCCGATCACAACCTGCCGACAACCGCGCGACAGGACGCCAACGGCAGGCCAATGCCGATTGCCGACGCCGAAAGCGCAGCGCAGCTCGCCGCGCTCGAAGTCAACGCCCCGGCGTTCGGCATCCGCTACATTCCTGCGAACGCCAAAGAACAAGGCATCGTCCACGTGGTCGGGCCGGAGCAGGGCTTCTCGCTTCCGGGCACCACCATCGTCTGCGGCGATTCGCACACCGCCTGTCACGGCGGGCTCGGCGCGCTGGCGTTCGGGATCGGGACGAGCGAAGTCGAACATGTGCTGGCGACGCAGACGCTGCTGCTCCAGCAATCGAAGCCGATGGAAGTCCGCGTCGAAGGCGATCTTGGCCCCGGCATCAGTGCGAAGGATCTGATCCTCCACATCATCGGCCGGATCGGCGCAGCGGGCGGTTCGGGCTACGTCATCGAATATCGCGGAACCGTGTTCGAGCGTATGACGGTCGAGGAACGCCTCACGGTCTGCAACATGAGCATCGAGGCTGGCGCGCGCGCCGGACTGATCGCGCCGGATGACACCACCTTTGCCTACATCAAGGGCCGCCCGATGGCCCCGCAAGGCGCGGAATGGGACGCGGCAGTTGCGTATTGGCGCACGCTTCACAGCGATCATGGCGCGATGTTCGCCAAGTCGGTCACGATCAACGCCGCCGATGTGGAGCCGAGCGTCACCTGGGGCACCAGCCCCGAAGACGTGGTGGCAATCGGCGGACGCGTGCCCTCCCCCGCAGATTTCGCCGACGAGTCCAAGCGGGTCGCTGTGCAAAAGAGTCTCGATTACATGGGTCTTGTCCCCGGGACGCCGATGACTGAGGTGCCGATCGAGAACGTCTTCATCGGCTCCTGCACCAACAGCCGGATCGAAGACCTGCGCGCCGCCGCCGCGATCCTCAAGGGCCGCCACAAGGCTGACAATGTCCGCTGGGCCATCGTCGTGCCGGGGTCGGGTCTGGTCAAGGCGCAGGCTGAGGACGAGGGCCTCGACCGCATCTTTACTGACGCGGGTTTTGAATGGCGCGAACCAGGCTGCTCGGCGTGTCTGGGCATGAACCCCGACAAGGTGCCACCGGGCGAACGCTGCGCTTCGACCAGCAACCGCAATTTCGTCGGTCGCCAAGGCCCTGGCGCGCGCACGCACCTCGTGTCGCCCGCGATGGCCGCTGCTGCCGCTGTCACCGGGCGGCTCACCGACGTGCGCGAACTGGTGTGACGCCAGCCCCTTGAAACCCCGCCGCGTGAGGCGCAAGGTAACATCATGACCGACAAGCCCAAATCGAACACCACCCGCAACGCCGCGATTGCTGCTGCCGGTGCCATCGGATCGGCAGCCATTGCTGCCGCGCTGCTCTACACGAACAAGCGCAAGAAAAAGCCGAACGAGCCGACGCAGCCCGGGGCGATTCCGTCGGGCGAGCCGCCGCAAACAGATTGAGGACAACCGCCCGATGCAACCGCTGACCCGCGTCGAAGGCCGCGCCATCCCGCTCGGCCTCAAGAACGTCGATACCGACATCATCATTCCGGCCAAGTGGCTCAAGACCATCAGCCGCGACGGGCTTGGCGCAGGCGCGTTCGAGGTGCTGCGGGAAGAGCCTGGCAATGTCTTCGACGATCCCGCCTACAAAGGCGCGCCGATCCTGATCGCGGGCGACAATTATGGCTGCGGGTCGAGCCGCGAGCACGCGGCTTGGGCGATGCTCGACCTTGGCATCCGCGTGGTCATCGCGCCGAGCTTTTCCGACATCCATTCGGGGAACGCTGTGAAGAACGGCATCTTGCCGGTGGTGCTGCCGCAGGACGCGGTGGACCGGCTGCTGGAAGTGGCGCGTGAGGGGCTCGCAATCTGCATCGACCTTGAGGCGCAGACTGTAACCACCCCCTATCAGGACCGCTTCACCTTCGACATCGACCCTTTCCGTAAGCACTGTCTGCTGAACGGCTTGGACGAGGTCGGGCTGACGATGGCGCGGGGAGAGGCCATCGGCGGCTTCGAGGCGAGCCGCACCGCCGGTCAGCCGTGGCTGATGCGCGGCACCGCCGCCTGAAACAGATTCCAAGGGAGAGACACCATGAAAGCCATTCGCACCCACGCTATTGGTGGGCCTGAAACGCTGACCCTCGACGAGGTCGAGACCCCCACTCCCGGCAAGGGCGAAGTGCTGGTCGCGGTCAAGGCCTGCGCGATCAACTATCCCGACGGGTTGATCATCCGCGATATGTACCAGTTCAAGCCGCAGCGCCCCTTTTCGCCCGGCGGTGAGATTTCGGGCGTGATCGAAGCGCTCGGCGAAGGCGTCGAAGGCTTTGCGGTCGGTGACCGGGTGCTGGCCGGGATCGGCAATGGCGGTCTCGCCGAAAAGATCGTGGTGCCCTCTGGCCGGATGTTCGCGGTGCCGGACGGCGTGCAGTTCGAAAAGGCGGCGAGCCTGCTGATGACCTACGGCACCACGATCCACGGGCTGAAGGATCGCGGCCATATCAAGGCGGGCGACACTGTCTTGATCCTTGGTGCTGCGGGCGGCGTTGGTCTTTCCGCCATCGAACTGGCCAAGGCTTTCGGCGCGCGCGTGGTTGCCGCCGTCTCGTCCGAGGCCAAGGGTGAAGTCGCCCGCACAGCCGGAGCCGACGAGGTCGTGATCTACCCGCGCGAGGCGATGGACAAGGACGCGTCAAAGGCGCTGGCCGAGGCCTTCAAGAAGGCTTGCGGCCCGGATGGTGCGAACATCGTCTATGACATCGTCGGCGGGCAGTATTCCGAGCCTGCCCTGCGCGCCATCGCCTGGGAAGGCCGCTTCCTCGTCGTCGGCTTCCCCGCCGGGATCGCCAAGATGCCGCTCAACCTCACCCTGCTGAAGTCCTGCGACATCTGCGGCGTGTTCTGGGGCGCCTTCACCGCGCGTGAGCCTGAGGCCTTCCATGCGCAGGTGAACGAGCTGTTCGACCTGATGAAGGCCGGCAAAATCGACCCGCTGGTCAGCGAGACCTTCCCCCTCGCCCGCGCAGGCGACGCCATCGCCAAGCTCGAAGCGCGCGAGGCCGTGGGCAAGCTTGTCGTGACGATGGATTAGTGGCTTGTGGGCGCGGCTTCCCGCTTGAAGCTGCGCCCGCCCGCCTCTATCGCTTGGCGCGGATCGTATCGGAAGGGACACGCAAGCACATGACCGACTTCAAGGATCGCGAACGCGCCGAGGAAGCCAAGTTCGCGCTCGACAATGACACCGCCTTCCGCATCGCCGCGCGCCGCAACCGCCTGCTGGGCGAATGGGCAGCCGGCTTGATGAAGCTCACCCCGGAAGAAACCGACGCCTATCGCAAGGCGGTGGTGCAGGCCGATTTCGAGGAGTCGGGCGATGAGGATGTGGTGCGCAAGCTGCTCGGCGATCTGACCGCGGCGCAGTCCGATGTCAGCGAAGCCGACATCCGGGCCAAGCTGGAAGAAATGACCGTCGAAGCCCGGCGCCAACTGTTCGGCGAGGTCTAAGCCATGCCGATGTCCGCTGCGGCGATCGAAGAGGCCATCCTTGCCGCGCTGCCCGGCGCGACAGTTGAACTGACCGATCTTGCCGGGGATGATGACCACTGGGCGGCCACCGTCACCGCGCCGCAATTCGCCGGTCTCAGCCGCGTGGCGCAGCACAAACTGGTCTATGCCGCGTTTGGCGGACGCATGGGCGGGGAACTGCACGCCTTGCAAGTCACCACTGTGGTCCCCACGTAATTACGCAACACCCACCCAAAGCATCAGGGGCGCAACGCACCATGTCCGACGCCAATTCCCGTATCTCCGATCTTGTCACCAGCAATGACGTCGTCTTGTTCATGAAGGGGACGCCGCTGTTCCCCCAATGCGGCTTTTCCAGCAAGGCCATTGCCATCCTCGACCACCTCGGCGTGGCGTTTGAAAGCGTCGACGTGTTGCAGGACATGGAAGTCCGTCAGGGCATCAAGGCCTTCTCCGACTGGCCGACCATCCCGCAGCTTTACGTGAAGGGCGAATTCATCGGCGGCAGCGACATCATGATGGAGATGTTCGAAGCGGGCGAATTGCAGCAGCTGATGGACCAAAGCGGTGTTGCTAAGGTTTGATTTTCCGCACGCCCTCCGGCGTGCGAAATCCTCGCTCACGGGGCCTGAAGGCCCCGTCGCTGCGGGCGGGCAGTCGCCCTTGCGGTCGCAGAGCGACCGAAGCCAGCGCTTATTCTAAAAACGTAAGTTCGGCCCAAAGGGCCGCAAGCGCGACTGCGCGCCGGCCGGTCAGCCCAACAACCAAGCATCGTGGGAAGCAAAGCTGAACAGCCGCAGGCTGGACACCCGCTGCGCCCGGCGTTTGAGGGCTAGAAAACAAAAAAGCGCTCCGCAGGACCAGTGCGGAGCGCTTTTCTTTTTGGGGAGGCGCAACCCGGAGACCAGGAAGGGTCGCACCTCGCTTCGAAGACCATTAGGACCGCCAAGTATTATGCACAGTGCGTGCCAAACATAAGAAGTCTTGGAAATCCGCCATTTTTCTTGTCCGACCAAGTTGGGTTTGGGCCACGGTTGTAAAGCATCCCGACACCCCTCGCCCCGGCCACACATCGCGAAGCGATAAGCCGACCGAAACCCGGCAGGGCTGCGCCTTCGCTCTTGGCAAGCGCCTGCCGCGAGGCCATCGTTGGCTGCGATGAACACCGATTCCAGACCTCAGGGCATTCCTGCTGCCACCATTATCATCTTCCGCAATGCCCCCAACGGGGCGCCGCCGGAGGTGCTGATGACTGTGCGTTCGCGCAACATGACGTTTGCGGGTGGGATGGCGGTGTTTCCGGGGGGCAGAGTTGATCCGGCGGACTATGCGCTCGGCGACGAGGTGGCGGCGGCAAGCGGCCTCGCGCCGGATGAAGCCGCGCACCAGATCGCCGCTGTGCGTGAGACGCTGGAGGAAACCGGTCTCGCACTCGGCCTTGCTGGTGACATCAACGCCGCCCGCGCGGCCGAGGCGCGCGCAATGCTGGCAGAAACGGGCGCGCTGGCCCCGGTACTGGAGGCGTTCGGCTGGACGCTCGACCTGGCACAGATCACGCCATTCGCGCGCTGGTTCCCCAAGAACGAGGCGATCGCCCGCGTCTATGACACGCGCTTCTACCTTGCCAATCTCGGCACCGGCGCGGTCGATGTGTCGATCGACCATGCGGAAAACACCCACCTGTTCTGGACCAGCGCACATGGCGCGCTAGACGCGGCGGAGCGCGGGGAGATCCAGTTGATCTTCCCCACCCGCCGCAATCTCGAACGCCTCGCGCTGTTCGCCAGCTATGAGGAAGCCCGCGCGCAGGCTGAGGCGATCCCGGTGCGCACGATCATGCCGCAGGTGGTGGAGCAGGACGGCAAGCCGTGGCTGACGATCCTCAGCGACGCAGGCTACCCTGTCACCGGCGAATTGCTGGAGAACGTCGCGCGCGGCTGACAGCCGGGGCGCGATCAGATCGAATCGTGCACCGGCCTCACCTTCTTAGTCTTTATGGTATCGCTATCATAATTGAGAATCGGCTGTGCATTCGTATTTAGTCGGCAATTTCAATATATTTTTCATACGACTAAATGAGAACTTTCCCGGCCCTGCGCCAATCTCCCACCGTCCGGATTGACTTCCCGCTACAGATTTTCCAACATCAATGTTAGCGTTAGCAAAGACGCAGGGGTCTGGCGGGCAGTACCGTCATGGGAGAGGGAAATGACAGGCCATTCAGGTCGCACACGGGCTTGCCTTGTCGCGGGGCTTTTGGCCTCGGCCATAGCCGCGCCGACCGCTTGGGCGGAAGCGCCGCAGACACCCGCGCCAGCCGCTGCCACAAGGATCGCACCTGTCGCACCGGGCACAGCCAATCCTTCGATCTGGCCCGCCTACGACTACCCCGTCCCCACGCGCGCCGAGCATGAAACGCGGATTGCCGCGCTGATGGCTCGCATGACGATTGAGGAAAAGGTCGGCCAGCTGGTGCAGGCCGATCTGTGCTGCGTCACGCCTGATGACTTCAGGACATACAAGCTCGGCTCGCTGCTCGTCGGCGGCAATAGCGGCCCCAACGGCAACGACCTGTCCCCCGCGCCCGACTGGCTGAAGGCAGCGGACGATTTCTACCTCGCCTCGGTCGACAAGTCGGACGGTGGGGTGGGCATACCGATGATTTGGGGCATCGACGCGGTTCACGGCCACGCCAACATCATCGGCGCGACGATCTTCCCTCACAATATCGGGCTTGGCGCGATGCGCGATCCGGCGCTGATTGAGCGGATCGGAGCGATCACGGCCAAGGAAATCCGGGTTACCGGGCAGGAATGGACCTTTGCGCCCACCGTCGCCGTGCCGCAGGATTTCCGCTGGGGCCGCGCTTACGAAGGCTATTCCTCCGATCCCGAGATCGTCGCCTCCTATGTCGGCGCGATGGTGCGCGGGTTGCAGGGGCCGCCCACCGGCGACAATCTGCTGGCGGGGCCTTACGTGATCGCTTCGACCAAGCATTTCCTTGCTGATGGCGGCACCGACAACGGCGTCGATCAGGGCGACAGTTCGGTCAGCGAGGAGGCTTTGCGCGACATTCACGGCAAGCCCTATGGCCCCGCGATTGCCGAGGGCGTTTCCACCGTCATGGTCAGCTTTTCCAGCTGGCAGGGCGTCAAGATGACCGGCAACCGTTCGCTAATTACCGGCGTTCTCAAGGAGCAGATGGACTTCGGCGGCTTCGTCGTTTCCGACTGGAACGCCCACGGGCAGGTGGCGGGCTGCACCAATGATGCCTGCCCGCAAGCGCTGATGGCGGGCCTCGATATGTATATGGCGCCCGATACGTGGAAGCCGATCTACAATGATCTGCTCGCCCGGGCGAAGTCCGGTGCGATCCCGATGGCTCGGATCGACGATGCGGTGGCGCGGATCTTGCGGGTCAAAGCGCGGCTCGGGCTGTTTGAAGCGGGCAAGCCGTCCGACCGCCCCTATTCCGGCCAATATGAATTGCTCGGCGCGCCCGAGCACCGTGCGGTTGCGCGCGAGGCGGTGCGCAAGTCGCTGGTGCTGCTGAAGAACCAGGGCGTGCTCCCGCTCGCTCCGGGCAAGAGGCTGCTGGTTGCCGGGGACGGGGCAGACGACATCGCGCGCCAGTCAGGTGGCTGGACGCTGACCTGGCAGGGCACCGGGATCGACAACCGCCACTTCCCCGGCGCGACCTCGGTATGGGGAGGATTGAAGCAGGCGGTGGAGGCAGGCGGCGGCAAGGCCGTGCTTTCGCCCGATGGCAGCTACACCGAAAAGCCGGATGCCGCGGTGGTGGTGTTCGGCGAGACTCCTTATGCCGAGTTTCAGGGCGACCGGGCGGCCTTAGTGCTCGATCCGCAACTGACCGCGCCTTTTGAGACGATGCGCAAGTTGCAGGCCGAAGGGATTCCGGTGATCGCGGTTATGATCACCGGGCGGCCGCTGTATGTGAACCCCGCACTCAACACCGCTGACGCGTTCGTCGTCGCATGGCTTCCGGGTAGCGAGGGCGGCGGGGTGGCCGATGTGCTGGTGGCCGACAGCGCGGGCAAGCCGCGGTTCGATTTCACCGGAACGCTCCCCGCTGCATGGCCGCGCACCACGCTGCTGAGCGAAGGCGCGCTGTTCCCGCTCGGCTTCGGTCTCAATTACAGCGCGCAAACGGGTGACTGGGCGGTGCTGCCCGAACTCGACACCCAAAGCCTGACGGGCGATAGCCGGGTGTGGTTCAATGCGGGCACCCCGGCAGCGCGTTGGTCACTGATGCTGACCGGCACCGACGGCGAAGTCGAGACGCGCGTCACCACCCTCCCCACCGAAGCGTTGGGCGGACGGATGCGGGTGACGGCTGAGAACTACAAGGTGCAAGAAGGCGCCAAGCGCTTTGCGATCACCGGCGGGAATGCGAGTGTGCAGCTCGTCAATTTCGATGCGGTCGATGTCGCGCGCGAAGCCAATGGCGATGTTATGCTGCTGGTAACGCTGCGCAGCTGGCACGCCCCCACCAAGGCCCGGATCGGTGCGACCGGCCCCGGCACCCGCGGGTTTGCCGAGATTACTCTGCCGGTCAGCGATGACTACATCCGCTATGGCATCCCGCTCAAATGCCTGCGCGACAAGGGTGCGGACGTTGCGAAGCTAATCCGCCCCTTCGTGCTGGAGACCGAGGGCAAGGCCGATTTCGCCATCGCCGAAGTGCGGCTGGGGAGTGATGCGCAGCAGGTCTTGCCCTGCATCTGAGGCACGGGCGGTATCGAGCTGGGAAATAGACAAGCAAGCCAAACAAGGCTGCATGGAGGGAGAGACCAATGAAACGCTTTGCTATGGCATCGGCATTGAGCGTCGCGGCGCTTGGGCTGACATCCGCCACGCTGGCGCAGGCCCCGCAAACGCCCGCGGCGGTCACCAAGCCGCTGCCGGTCGGGACCTGCATCAACATGGGCAACACGCTTGAGCCGATGACCGAAGGCGCATGGGGCGGCGCTCCGGCGCGCAAGGCCGATTTCGAGCGGATCGCCGCTGCCGGTTTCGACACCGTCCGCATTCCGGTGCGCTGGCACAACAAGTCTAGCGACAAGCCGCCTTACACTGTCGATCCCAAGTGGATGGACCGGGTGCAGCAAATCGTCGACTGGGCATTGGAGGCGAAGCTCAACGTCATCCTCAACAGCCACCACTTCGACCCGATCCATGACGATCCACTCGCGGTGGCCGCATGGCATGGCGGGGTCTGGAAGCAGATCGCGGCGCGGTTTGCGGGCTATCCCGAAGATACGCTGTGGTTCGAGCTGGAAAACGAGCCACACAAGAACTTCAACCACACCAATCTGCTCGCCACCCTCGCTCCGGCGCTGAAGGAAGTGCGCGCGCTGCATCCGACCCGCGCGGTGATTATCGGCGGGGAGAATTGGAGCGGGATCAGGTCGCTGGAAACGCTGCCGCTGCCCGAGGATCCGAACATCCACCCGACGTTCCATTACTATGATCCGTTCACCTATACCCATCAGGGGGCGGAGTGGACCAAGCCCGATATGCCGCCGGTGGGCCGCGTGTTCCCGACGACGCAGGATGCCGCCCAGCTCGCGCGCGATGTGGCCGCGATCCAGACCTATATCGCCCGCACCGGCAAGACCCCGTTCATGGGCGAAGTCGGCGCTTACGATGCGCACATTCCGCTGGCCGACCGGGTCAAGTATCACCGCATGATCACCGATGCCTTTGCCCCCACCGGTATTGGCGTTTGCATGTGGGCCTATACCAACACCTTCCCGTTCTATGATCAGAACCAGCGCAAGTGGCTGCCGGGAATGCTGGGCGCTGTGGGCCTGAAGGAACAGAACTGAAGCATGAGGAGCGTTAAGGTCATGAACCGCACGTCGATCACCCTTGCCGCTGGCGCGGCCCTGCTGGCTTTTGCCTTGCCCGCGCTTGCGCAGCTTCCGCCAGAGCTTGCCGCGTTCGACGAACAGGTACCGGGCGATCTCATCAACGATCCAACCCGGATCGACTGGGCGAGCTATGGCGAAAGTTTCGAGACCACCGGGCGGCAGGCGGCCGACATTCCCGGCGGCGGCGCCGCGCGGGTGTTCGACATCAAGGCCAAGGGCGCGTTCCCCTATACCGTCGCCGCCAACGTGCCGCTGCTGGCCGAAATCAGCGTGGGCGATCAGGTGACGGTCGGCTTCTACGCCCGCACCGTCAGCACCGAAAGGGCGGACGGCAAGGGCATCATCGGCGTGCGCTTTCAGGAAAACGCCGCGCCCTATGGCGGGTTTGGCGATACCACCGTGCTCGTCGGTTCGGACTGGGAATGGTACGAGGTGAGTGCGCGCGCCGACAAGCGCATCCGCAAGGCCGATGCCATCGTCGCGCTGCAACTGGCGGGTGCGCGGCAGCAGATCGAGATCGGTCAGGCGATCGTGGTCAAAGGTTCGCCCACCATCGTCGCGAAACAGGTCGCCGCCGCCACGCCGCAGCCGAGCCTGAAAGACCCGGCCAGCATCGAAATGCCCGATTCCCTGCGCAGCGCCGGGCAGCTGATAAATGATCCGATCAACCGCGCTTGGGCGCATGGCGGCGCAGGCGGGAGCTGGCAGGGGCTCGATATCCCCGAAATCTGGCTCCAGAAAGCCACCCGCTTCACCACCACGCAGGTGGGCGAGAACCGCTGGGATCTCACCACCGCGCTCCCGATCATTCCTGAGGTCAAGGAAGGCGATCAGTTCATGGTCGCCGTGGTCGCGCGCACGATCAGCGCGCAGACCGATGACGGCAAGGGCCTGATCTACGCCCGAATGCAGAGCAGCACCCCGCCTTACGAAGGCTTTGGCGACAAGGTATTCAAGATCGGCGATCGGTGGCAGATGGTGAACCTGCCCTTCACCGCCTCACGCGGCTTTGGCGCTGGAGATGCGACCATCACGCTCCATTTCGCGGGCGCTGTACAATCGGTCGAGATCGGGCCGGTCTATGTCTTCAAGACCAACTGACCCTGCCCGCTAACCCGGCGAGAAAGCATAGGGGCCGACCACCAGCCCGGTGAACAGCCCCGCATAGACCGAAGCGAGCGGCTCGACATTGATCGGGCCGCCGATGGCCTGCCATGCACTCTCGCCCGCCATGCGCCAGAACACCCGTGCGCTGCCGCCATCGAGTGCCAGCTTGAGTTCGATCGGCCCATCCGTAGTGAGCGGTTGTTCGGCGACAATCGCCCCGCTGCTGCCCTGCTCGGCCGCAGTGCGCAGCCGCACCACCAACCGCCCGCGCTCTTTGCCTGCGGCGAGGAAGTGGGTCTCGTCCATATAGGCCAGCAAGCCGGCAAAATCGCCGCTGCGTTCCGGCGTGAAGGCCAGCTGGGTGGTGAATTCTGCCCCGTGATGGCGCAGGCGGCGACCGACGAATGCGGGCTTGCCTAAGCTGCCTGCCGCCGCTGGCCCAGCGATCATCCGCAACTCTCCCGCCTCGATCGCGAATTGCGGCGTCTGGCCCGGTGTGCGCAGGCCAATCCATTCGTCAGATAGAGCAGCGTCGAATTCATCGCGCCAGCTTGTCCATTCTGACGCAGGCGATGCGGGCAGGTTCGGCTTGGCCAGCACCATCGGCACCGCCTCCTGCCGGTCAAGAAAGCGCGGCCAACCGTCCTCCCACTTGAGCGGCAGCAGGAATGTCTCGCGCCCCATCAGCGTCGACTGCCCGGCGAAGGGTCGGGTGGCGAGGAACACGCCCCACCATGATCCGTCATCAAGTTGCACGATATCCGCATGGCCGGTGGCCTCGACCCGGTCGGGACGGTCAGCGGGGAGATCGCGCTGGGTCAGGATCGGGTTGAACGGCCCGGGGGTGTAAGGCCCCGTCACCTTCGGCGCGCGGTAGATCGTCTGCGAATGCTGGTCGGCCGTGCCGCCTTCAGCGGTGAGGAGGTAGTACCATGCGCCGATCTTGTAGATGTGCGGCCCCTCGGCCCAGATCGGTTTGGTGCTGGGGTCGACCCCGCCATCCACCAGCAAGGTGCGCCCCGGCAGCACTGTCATCGCGCCCGGATCGAACTGTTGCAGCCACAACGCCCGGTGGCCTTCGTATTGCGGCTCACCGGGAGGCGCATCGTTATAGACGATCCACGCCTTGCCATCCGCGTCGAAGAACAACGAGGGGTCGATCCCGCCGAAATCGAGCCACGCCGGATCGCTCCACGGCCCAGCCGGATCGTTCGCGGTGATGACGAAATTGCCGCCGCATTCGATGCAGGTGTTGACGATCCAGAAGCGCCCATCGTGATGCGTGATCGCCGGGGCAAACAGCCCGCGATTGGTGCCGAGCCCGCTGAAATCGAGCTGGGTCGGACGGTCGATGGCATTGCCGATGATCCGCCAATTGACCAGATCGGTGCTGTGCAAGATCGGCAGGCCGGGAAACCAGCTGAAGGTCGAAGTGACGGCATAGAAATCGTCACCCACGCGCACGATCGACGGATCGGGATGGAAGCCGGGCAGCACCGGATTGCGAAACGCGCCCTCGGGAACGGGCGCTTCGGCCTCGGTCGATTCGTAACCGAGATAGCCGAACGTGGCGGTCACATCGCGCGCGCCTGCGACCTCAGCCGTCACCATTAGCGCAAGCGCGCTCACCAGCCCGGTCATCTTGCATCTCATCCCATTCCCTCCCGATTATCGCTTGCTTTGGGGGCTTGTCGGCCCGTGATTGCGGTTCTATGGTAGCGCTATCACTGAGGAGGGCAAGAGCCAGCAATGGCCGAAAGGATACTGGAAAGTCTGCCGGCGGATTACCGTCAGGGCCATTTCATCGGCCGGGCGCAGTCGCCCGACGGGCCGTGCGTCATCGCCATCGAAGGCGGCATGATCCATGATCTGACCGGCGTGGTCAGCACAGTCTCCGGTGCCATATCGCGGCGCAGCTTCAGCGGCGGCACGGCAATCGGCCCGGTTGAGGACGGATTGCCCCAAGGCTGGCGCCTGCTCACCCCCATCGATCTCCAATGTATCAAGGCCAGCGGCGTCACCTTCGCGGTCTCGGCCATCGAGCGCGTGATCGAGGAACGCGCCCGCGGCGATGCGGCCGAAGCTGCCGCGATCCGCGCGCAGCTTGAAGACAAGGTCGGCGCTGGAATCCGCGCTGTCGTCCCGGGCAGTGAGGCTGCGGCGCAATTGAAGGCAGTGCTGATCGAAGAGGGGATGTGGTCGCAATATCTCGAGGTCGCCATCGGCCCGGATGCGGAAATCTTTTCCAAAGCGCCGGTGCTGTCAGCGGTGGGCACTGGTGCGATGGTCGGGGTGCGATCGGATTCGCATTGGAACAATCCTGAGCCTGAAGTCGTGCTGGTCTGCGATGCGCATGGCGCGGTGATCGGCGCGACGCTTGGCAATGATGTGAACCTGCGCGATTTCGAAGGCCGCTCGGCGCTGCTGCTGTCCAAGGCGAAGGACAACACCGCCAGCTGCGCGATTGGCCCCTTCATCCGCCTGTTCGACGACAGTTTCACCATTGATGATGTGCGCAGCGCCGATGTCGAACTCACCATCGACGGCCCCGAAGGCTACCGCCTCGAAGGCCGCAACGACATGAGCCAGATCAGCCGCGATCCGCTTGACCTGGTGGCGCAGTGCTTGTCGGAGCATCACTACCCCGATGGCTTCGTCCTGTTCTGCGGGACGCTGTTCGCACCGACGCAGGACCGTGATACGCCGGGAACGGGTTTCACGCACAAGGTGGGCGATGTGGTGACGATCCGCTCGCACCGGTTAGGCACTTTGACCAACACCGTCACAACCTCGCGCGATGCTCCGGCATGGACGATGGGGATCGGCGGTTTCGTAAGCAACCTTGCCGCGCGCGGTCTCATCGACCGGATCTGACGGCACAACACGATTTGACAAGGCGCGCCGGTTAGGGATCATCCGCCGCGTCACTGAGGGATGGGGACAAGTTTTGGACGCGCATTCGAGCAGCGCTGGCGTGCACAGCGCGATCTACCCGAGCCTTACCGGGCGCAAGGTGATCGTCAGCGGTGGCGGCTCCGGCATTGGTGAGGCGGTGGTGGAAGCCTTCGCCCGGCAAGGCGCGGCCGTCGCCTTTGTCGACATTCAGGAAAGCCCGAGCGAACAGCTCATCCGGCGGCTCGCTGATGCCGAAATCCCGCCGCACTTCCTGCGCTGCGACATCACGGATTGCACCGATTACGGGCACAAGATCGAAAAGCTGATCGCCAAGCTCGGCGGCTGCGACGTGCTGATCAACAACGCGGCGAGCGATGATCGCCATGCTCTGGATGATGTCACCCCGGCCTATTGGGACGATCGGATGGCGGTGAACCTCAAGCACCAGTTCTTCGCCGCCAAGGCCGTGGTGCCCGCGATGCGGGCGGCGGGCGGCGGGTCGATCGTCAACATGGGCTCAATCAGCTGGCACCTGGGGTTGAAGGATCTGGTGATCTACCAGACCGCCAAGGCCGCGATTGAGGGCTTGACCCGCAGCTTGGCGCGCGAGTTGGGACGGGACAACATCCGGGTCAACACCATCATCCCTGGCAACGTCCAGACCCCGCGCCAGATGCAGTGGTATTCGCCCGAGGGTGAGGCGGAAATCGTTGCCGCCCAATGCCTTGATGGCCGCATCCAGCCGGTCGACATTGCCGCGATGGCGCTGTTCCTCGCCTCGGACGATGCGCGTTATTGCACAGCGCATAACTACTGGGTCGACGCGGGATGGAGATGACCCCGCCGGTCACCGCCGTGCTCGCCGCCGACACCTTGCTGGGTGAAGGCGTGCTGTGGGATGCAGAGCGGGCGATTGTGTGGTTCGTCGATATCAAGCGCAAGCGGCTGTGGCACTTTGACCCGGCCACCGGCAGCAACGGCTTTACCGAAGCGCCCGACCAGATCGGCTGGGCGATCCCGGCTGAAGGGGGCGGATTGCTGTGCGGGTTGAAGGACGGGCTCTACATTTTCGCGCCGGAATCTCAAGCTTTCACAAGGCTTTTTACGGTTCCCGGAGAGCCCGTCACCAATCGGCTCAACGATGCCTGCACCGATCCTTGGGGGCGGGTTTGGTTCGGGTCGATGGATGATGCCGAGGGGGCCAAGTCGGGCCGGTTCTATGTCTTCGACCGAGGCGAGATCCGGCCTGCCGGGCCGAGCGGGATCGCCATCACCAATGGCCCTGCGGTCAATGCGCAGGGGGACCGGATCTACTTCACCGATACCATCGCCCAAAAAATCATGGTCGCCGACCTTTCGCCCACCGGCGTAGGCGAGGCGCGGTTGTTCGCTGATACCGGGGCGCATTTCCCAACCGCCTACCCCGATGGCCCGGTGGTCGATGCGGAGGATCACGTCTGGACCGGGCTCTATCATGGCAGCTGCGTCGCGCGCTTTTCGCCTGATGGCGCGCTGGTCGCGACCATCCCGATGCCCGCCCGCGACATCACCAAAATGGCGTTCGGCGGGACAGACTTCAAAACGGGTCTTGTCACTTCTGCGACCAAAAATATGTCCCAACAGGACATGGCGGAGCGGCCGCTCGCCGGGAGCCTGTTTGCCTTCGCCGCGCCCGTCGCCGGGTTTGCGCAGGCCCGCGCGAGGCTGAGCTGATGCACTGTCTTTTCAAGGCTTTGCCGGTCACTCTTGCGATCATCTGGCCCGTGACAGCCCTTTCCAACCCGGTCCTCGACGCCGGATTTGGCGACAACATGGTGCTGCAAGCAGGCGCGCCGCTGACGCTCTCCGGGCGGGCAAAACCGGCAACAACCGTGACACTACAGCTGGATAACCGCGCAACAACCGCGGAATCCGACGACAATGGCGCGTTTTTGGCGACCTTGCCCGCGCAATCCAACTCCGCCGCACCGCACACCCTTACCATCAGCGATTCCACAGGTTCAACAACCTATCGCAACATCCTGATAGGCAATGTTTTTCTGTGCGGCGGGCAGTCCAACATGGAGCTTTCCGTCGATCGGGCGCTCGATGTCTACAACCAGCTGCGGCTCGCCGCCGATGATGGCATCCGGCTGCTGATGGTTCCCAAGGCGACCGCGCCTTTGCCGCAAGCGCAATTCGCCAGCCCGGTCGCTTGGACGGCTGCGACCAGCGAGACCGTCGCGCCCTTTTCCGCCGCTTGCTTTTACATGGCAAAGGCACTGCGCCAGAAAGACCCCGCCACCCCCATCGGCCTGATCCATTCGAACTGGGGCGGCAGCGCAGCGCGCGCGTGGTATGATCCGCAAGGCGCGCGCGAACGCCACGGTCATGCCGCGCTCGATCAGCTCGCCCTCTACGCCCGCGATCCCTATGCCGCCGCCCAGGCCTTCGTGCCGCAGTGGTTCGATTGGTGGCGGTCGCAGGACAACGGGCGTGAGCCGTGGAAAAATCCCGCGCTGCTCGACTGGAAGCCGATCCCGCAATTCTCCTTCTGGAACGAATGGAAGGGCACCGGGCTCGCCACCAATCCGCGCGCCAATGTGTGGCTGCGCCAGACGATCACGCTGAGCGCCGCACAGGCCAAGGGTGACGGGCAGTTGGCCATCGGCGCGATCGACGATCTCGACCTGACCTTCGTCAACGGCCATCCGGTCGGCTACACTTTTGGCTGGGGGGTGGAGCGCACCTACCGCGTGCCTACCAAGCATCTGAAGGCGGGCGAAAACACCATCCTGATCGCGGCCAACAATATGTGGGACACCGGCGGCTTCTTTGCCGGGCCGGAGCGGCTGGCCTTCACCGCCGCCAATGGTGAGCGCGTGCCGCTGGGCACAAATTGGGACTATGCGACCACCAGCGTCACCGACGTCCCGCCCCGCGCGCCGTGGGATGCCAATGCGGGCATCGGCGTGATGCACAACGCGATGATCGCGCCGCTCGGCCACATGACGCTCGCGGGCGTGGCGTGGTATCAGGGCGAATCCGACGCGGGCCAGCCCGCCTATGACGCCAAACTAGCCAGCCTGTTTGCCGGATGGCGCCGCCAGTTCGGCCCGCAGACCCGGATGCTGGTGGTGCAACTGGCCGATTGGGGCGAGCGCCGCTCTGCCCCGGCAGAATCCGGCTGGGGCCAGCTGCGCGACGAACAGCGCCGCGCCGTCGTCGCCGATGCCAATGCCGCGCTCGTCACCGCGATCGACATTGGCGAACCGACCGACATTCACCCCGCCAACAAGAACGATCTGGGCAAGCGGCTGGCCGAAGCCTTCAATGGCCGCAAGCTGCCGATGCCCGAACGTGCTGTGCGCGAGGGCGCAAACGTGATGGTCAGCTTCACCGGGATCGAAGGCGCGTTGCAGGCGCAGGGCGGGCCCTACCCGCTCGGCGTGGAACTGTGCGAGGCTGCGCCGGGCACCTGCCGCTTCGCGCTCGCCAGCCTTGATGGCAGCCGCATGGTGATCGCGGTGCCGCAAGGCATGGTGCCGACCCGCGTGCGCTATGCTTGGGCCGATGCGCCGGTGGTCAATCTGGTCGATGGCGGCGGGATGCCCGTCCCCGGCTTCGGCCTCGACATCGCGCCGTGAAGCTGACCCGCCGTGAGGCCGTTGCCGGAGCGGCGGGTGCGCTGGCGCTCAGCAGCATTCCGGCGCGGGGCGAGACCGCGCTTCCCAGCTTCGTCACCCGCGAAGGCACGCAGTTGCTCCGGGCGAACGCGCCCTACCGGATCACCGGCGCGAACCTGTGGTATGCGGCGTGGCTGGGCGCTGATGCCGAATATGGCGACCGTGCGCGGCTAATCCGTGAGCTTGACCGGCTGGCCGCGCTCGGCATCAACAACCTCAGGATCATGGCGGCGGCCGAGGAAGGCCCGCTGAAGAATGCGATCACGCCCGGCTTCACCCGCCCCGATGGCAGCGCCAATGCGGCGCTGTTCGCAGGTCTCGACTTCGCGCTCGCACAGATCGCGAAGCGCGGGATGACAGCGGTGCTGGTGCTGTCGAACTTCTGGGAGTGGTCGGGCGGTTTGCAGACCCTGCTCTACCGCACCACCGGCAGATATATCGACATGGGCGATCCGGCGCATCCGTGGCCCGCCTTCGCCGATGCCACCGCAGCCATCTATGCCAACCGGGATGCTGTAGCGCTGTACCGCAAGCATATCCGCAGCCTGCTTGCCCGCCGCAACTCCGTGAACGGCATGGCCTATGCGCAAGACCCGGCAATCATGAGCTGGCAGCTCGCCAATGAACCGCGTCCGGGCGGCAGCAAGGCCGCGATTGCCGCGAACCGTGAGGCCTATCTCGCGTGGATTGCCGAGACCGCCGCGCTAATCCGCGCTGGCGCGCCGCGGCATCTGGTGAGCCTCGGGCAGGAGGGCACACAGGCGACCAATGGCGATGCGGAACTGGTCGCCGATGCGCACGCGCAGGTCGACTATGTCACCGCCCATATCTGGCCGCTCAACTGGGGCTGGGTCGCAGGCAGCGATCTGGCTGGCACCTGGCCCGCAGGCCGCCGCAAGGTCGCCGATTACATCGCCGCCCATGTCGCCATTGCCGAGAGCCTCGGCAAGCCCCTGGTGATCGAGGAATTCGGCTTCCCGCGCGATGGTGAGGCCTATGCACCTGAAGCCGCGACCACTTTCCGTGAGGCCTATTACGGCGTCATCTACGACGCGGTCGAAGCCAGCTGGCGCAGCGGCGGGGTGATCGCGGGCAGCAACTTCTGGGCATGGAATGGCGAAGCGCGCGCGGCCCATTCCGATTTCCGCTTTGCCACCGGCGACGCCGCCTATATGGGCGACCCGCCGCACGAGCCGCAGGGCTGGTACGGCGTATTCGATAGCGACGCCGGGATGCAGGATCGGATCCGGGCCCACGCCGCCAACGCGCTTGCAGACTGATCTTACAAAGGTTTCCCGGCGATGGCCGAGCTTATTCTCCAGAGCGGCGATTGGCACGCGCGGGTGTTGCCGGATGCGGGCGGGCTGATCGCGGAGTTGGCGTGCGGCGATGTGCCGGTGCTGCGGGCGATGCCGCCGGGCTCGCGCTCCCCGCTCGATGCCGCGTGTTTCCCGCTGGTGCCGTGGTGCAACCGGATCGCCGATGGGCGGTTCGATTGGGAGGGGGCGGCTGTGGCGCTGGCGCGCAATTTCCTCCCCGAACGCCACGCCATCCATGGTCATGGCTGGCAATCGGCTTGGGCGGTGGAGAGCCACGGCCCCGGCCACTGCACGCTGGTGCATCGCCATGACGGCGCAGCGCCGGGATGGCCGTGGGCCTATCTGACGCGCCAGCAGATCGTGCTGAGCGATGCAAGGTGTGCGATCACACTGTCAGTGACCAATCTGTCAGAGCGGCTGATGCCTGCGGGCCTCGGCCTCCACCCCTATCTGCGCCGTCGTCCGGAAAGCCGGGTGCAGTTTGCCGCGGCAGGTGTGGTCGCGGTCGGCGCGGATCTGATCCCGACGGGGGAAAGCCTGCCGCCTGCGCATTTCGCCGATTTCTCAGCGGGGGCGGCCCTGCCTGCGGGGCTGATCGACCATTGCTTCACCGGCTGTGACGGCACGGCGACCGTTACCGATGACCACGGCACGATCACGCTGGCGGCCGAGGGTGCGAGGCTGCTGCATCTCTACGCGCCTGAAGATCCCGCGATCCTCTGCCTTGAGCCGGTCAGCCACCTGCCCGATGCCGCCAATGCCGGAGGGATGCCGCTCTGCGCGCCGGGTGAGACGGTGAGCCTGAGCCTGCGGATCGGCGTCGCCTAAGGCGCGGGCGCGGTCACTCCGGCAGCGGTCTGAGTGACGGGGCGCATCAGGCCATACGCGTCATAGCTGAGGTGCTCCACCGTCACCGCCCGCCGCCCGAGCGCGCCTTTCTGGTCGCCGATGGTCAGCGCGGCGTTGTGGAGGAACAGATACCACTGGCCTTTGAATTCGGCGATGCCGGGGTGGATGGTGAAGCTCCCCTCCCCCGATCCGGTAAGCTCGCCTCGGTAAGTCCACGGCCCGTCCAGCGCGGTCGCCGTGGCATAGGACACCCGCTCGTCGGTGTGGGTCGCGCGGTCGAGTGAGGCGTAGGTGAGGTAGTAGAGCCCGCCCCGCTGGTGCAGCCACGGCCCTTCCTCGAAATGCGGCGGGGTGATCTCGTGGATCGGGCCGTCGATGCTGGTCATGTCGGCGCCGAGCTTGGCGATGTAGCACTGGCGGTTGCCCCACGCGATCCAGGTGGTGCCGTCTGCGTCGGTGAAGACGGTGGGGTCGATGTCCTCCCAGCTATGCGTGCCCTTGGGGGTCATGTCGTTGCTGATGAGCGCTGCGCCCTTGGCGTCGGAGAAGGGCCCTTCGGGGCGGTCTGCAACCGCCACCGCAATGGCCTTGCCGGGGTTGCTCGCGTCATGCTCGACCGCCGCGTAGAGCCAATAGCGCCCACCCTTCTCGATCACCTGCGCCGCCCATGCGTCCTTGGAGGCCCAGCGGAAGTCCGCCACTTTCATGATCGGGCCGTGGTAGGTCCACTCCCGCATATCTGTAGTGGAGTAGGCGAGCCACTCCTTCATATTGAACATCTCGCCCTCCCCCGCCTCGTCGTGACCGGTGTAGAGCCAGAGGCGGTCCCCGATCACCACTGGTGCTGGGTCGGCGGTGAAGCGGTCGCGGATGATCGGGTTGCTCCCCGGCGCCGGTTCTTCCGCCGCGAGGGGTGTCGCGGCCAGCAGCAGTGTCAGGGCGAGACGGCGCATCAATGCCCCCCCTCCATCAATGGTTGTGCCGCGGCAGCTTTTTCGCCGTGCCCCGATACTTAAGCGCAAACTCCATCACGCCGCCTTCCGAAAGCTGGCCGGTCTTTTCGCGGTAGAGTTCCTCCCACGGGGTCTTGCTTTCGGGCACCGGCGGGCAGGTCTCCTCAGCGAGCCTCCGCGCGATTTCCAGCTCGTCCACCAGCGCATCGCAGCGCCGGGTGTTGAGATCGACGCGGATCATGTCGCCCGTCCGCAGCCACGCCAGCCCCCCGCCAACCGCGCTTTCGGGGCTGACGTTGAGGATCGAGGGGCTGTCGCTCGTCCCCGATTGCCGCCCGTCGCCCAGCGTCGGCAGCCATTGCTTGCCCGCACGGATCATCGCATCGGGCGGCTGCATATTGACGACCTCGGCGCTCCCCGGCCAGCCGACCACGCCCGAGCCGCGGATCACCAGAATGCAGTCCTCGTCGATGCCGAGCGCCGGATCGTTGATGCGGTGGTGGTAATCATCCGAGCCGTCGAACACGATCGCACGCGCTTCGAACACGCCTTCCATGCCGGGCCGCGAAAGGTAACGCGCGCGGAACGCCTCGGAAATCACCGAGGTCTTCATGATCGCGAAGTCGAACAGATTGCCCGACAGCACCATGAACCCCGCCCGGTCGATCAGCGGATCGGCGAAGGGCCGGATCATCTCGCGGTCATGGCTTTCGGCGCCTGCCAGGTTTTCTGCCATCGTCCGGCCGGTGCAGGTGAGGCAGTCGCCATTCAGCTTGCCCGCCTGCATCAGCTCCCACAAAGCCGCCGGAACCCCGCCTGCGCGGTGGAACCGCTCCCCCAGATATTGGCCCGCCGGCTGCATATTCACCAGCAGCGGCAGATCATAGCCGTGCTTCTGCCAAATGTCGGGCTCAAGGCTGACGCCCGCGTGCGCGGCCATCGCCATGATATGCGGCTGGGCGTTGGAGGAACCGCCGATCACGCTGACGGCGGCAATCGCGTTTTCGAACGCCTTGCGGGTGAGAATGTCCGAGGGCTTTACGTCCTCCAGCACCATCTCGACAATCCGCCGCCCGGTGCGATAGGCCATCTGCCCGCGTTCCCGGTAAGGCGCAGGGATCGCGGCGCATCCCGTCAGCGAAAGGCCCAGCGCCTCGGCCACCGCGTTCATGGTGCTGGCCGTGCCCATCGAATTGCAGTGCCCCGCGCTCGGCGCGCTGTCGGTCGCGCGGCGTAGGAACTCGTCCTCGTCGATCTCGCCCGCCGCCAGCTTGCGGCGGCTGCGCCAGATCACCGTGCCAGAGCCGACAAGCTCGCCTTCATGCCAGCCGTCGAGCATCGGCCCACCGCTCAGCACAATCGCCGGAATATCGACGGTGCTCGCCGCCATGATCTGGCTCGGCGTGGTCTTGTCGCAGCCGGTGGTCAGCACCACGCCGTCGATCGGATAGCCGTTCAAAAGCTCCACCAGCCCGAGATAGAGCAGATTGCGATCCAGCGCGGCGGTCGGCCTGCGGCAATTTTCGAAGATCGGGTGGACGGGAAACTCGATCGGAATGCCGCCTGCATCGCGGATGCCATCGCGCGTGCGCTTGGCCAGATCGATGTGGATGCGGTTGCAAGGACTCAGGTCACTGCCGGATTGCGCGATGCCGATGATCGGCTTGCCGCTTTGCAGTTCCTCGGGCGTGATCCCGTAATTCATGAATCGCTCAAGGTAGAGCGCCGTCATATCCATACGTTCGCGGTTGTCGAACCAGTCGCGCGAACGCAGACGGCGGGGGGTGGGGATGTCGGTCATGGGCTCCCGGGAGGCTTGCTGAAGGATGCGGCAAGGCTGGGCCCTGCATCGGAATTGCGGCGGATGAGCTGGTAGGCGAGCGTCAACTGCTCAGCCTTGGCGCGGGCGATGCGCGGCTTCTGCTTGTGCACGCGGGCGATCATGGCGACAGCCTCGGCGGTCATTTCGCGGATCGGCTGGCGGATGGTGGTGAGCTCGGGCCAGATCGAGCTGGCAAGCTCGGTATCATCGAACCCGCAGACCGTGATGTCGCCCGGCACATCGAGATGCCGCCGGTGCGCCATAGCGACGGTGGCGGCGGCCATGTCATCATTGGACGCGAAAATCGCGGTGGGACGATGGCTGACGTTGAGCAGCTTTTCGGCCGCAACCATGCCCGACCGATAGGTGAACTGGCCCTGCGCGATGAGGCTTTCGTCAATCGCCAGCCCGGCTTCCTCCATCGCCGAGCGATAGCCGAGCAGACGCCGACCGCTCGCCACCTGTTCTGGATTGCCGATGATGAAGCCGATGCGTTCATGCCCAAGGCTGATAATGTGCCGGGTCATGTCATAGGCGGCCTGGAACTCGTCGATCAGCACCGCGCCGTGGCTGCCGGTCGCCCGGCCCGGCCCAACCGCAACAGCGATCCCGCCGGCGGCGCGGATCTGGTCGAGCACGTTCTGATCGTCGCACAGCGGCGGAGGCAGGATGAAGCCTTCGATCCCGCCGTCGAGCAGCTTCTTGATCACCTTCTGCGCTTCGGTGGTGTTCTCGCAGGCCTGCACCACCAGATAGATGTCGCGGCGGCTCGCCTCCTCCAGCGCGCCCATCAGGAATTCGCTGAGGTAGGAGGCGGACGGGTTGTCGAACAGCAATGCGATCCGCAGCTGCGATCCCGCCGCCAGCGAGCGCGCCGCGCGGTTGGGGACGTAATTGAGCTTCGCAATCGCGCTCAGCACCTTCTGCTTGGTATCCTCGCGCACGTTCTCCTCGCCATTGATGACGCGGCTGACGGTCATGGGCGAACACTTCGCTTCGCGGGCGACATCGGTGATGGTCGGGGCGGCATTGCTCCGCCGGGCATTGCGTTTGCGGCCCGGAGCGGTGGTCTCTGCGGTGAGGGATTTGGGGCTGTTCATGGCTGTCGCCATACTGCGATGCGCCGAGTGTCAGCAAGCACGATGATGGGCGCTACCATGAGGGGTGTCATTGGCCGGGCGCCTCGGGAAAAGAACGGGCCTGGTAAGCCTGGAGGCTCTCGGGGATCGGCGCGGCTCCGGCGGGGAGCGGGAGGCCATTCAGCGATTGCCAGAAGCTGAGCGAAGCGTTGCGCCACCAGCGCGCTTCTGTGCGCTGGATGGTGAGATCGGCAGCAACGGCGGCGTGGCGTTCCGGGTCGATATGGGGGGCGAGCGTGGCCCAACCCTGCGCCCGCGCCTCGGTTTCAAGCACGCCCTGATCGTAGGTGGTGACGAGTTCGTCCCACAGGGTCTGCCCGCTGGCTATGCGGTGTTCCCACGGCAGGTGGTGGAACCACAGGAGATAGCGCGGATCGGTGGAGGCGGGGTCGGCCCATTGTTCGGCGACCGAAGGCGCATATTGTCCGAGCGCGTTGGAGCCGGTGGTTGTGCGGTCAAACCCGATGCCGCTTGCGTCCGCGCGGTGGTAGTAGCACGGGTTCCAGTCGGGCCGTTCCAGATCGCACACCCACGGCGCAGGGCCATAGTGGTGGCCGGTGCCCATCAGATGCGCGAGGCCGAGCGGGGCGGTGTATTTCACCACGGTCTCGCGGCTACCGAGCATCATCTGCACAATCGCCTCAAGCGGAGCCTCGGCGCGGGTGAAGGTCTGCGCGGTCCATTCGCGCGCGATCTGTTCACCGGTCAGCGCCGGGTTCCACGCCAGCCGTCCAAAGGCATACCAGTTGGCGGCATCAAAGTGCGTGCCGGTCCAGTTGCGGTCACTCCCGGTGTTGGCGACGCCCGCCATGCCGACCGGGGCGATGGTCTGGGCAATGGTTCCGCCTCGCCCGGTGTCCGCTGACAGCACCTCATCCCACAGCGGCGCGAGGTAGGCGATACCGCTCGCCTGCCCGAGATATTCGCGGGTGATCTGCGCCTCCAGCATCACCTTGGTCTTGGGCATCGCGCCGAACAGGGGGTGGAACGGTTCACGCGGCTGGAAGTCGAGCGGGCCGTTCTTGACCTGAAGGATCACGTTGGAGGCGAACTGCCCGTCGAGCGGGGCGAACTCGGCATAGGCCTGCATCGTCCGGTCAGTGTCGTCCTCGGCTTTGTAGACGAAGGCGCGCCAGATCACCGTGCCCCGGTCGCCCAACGCGGCAGCAAGCATATTCGCGCCATCGGCATGGCTGCGGCCATAGTCCTGCGGGCCGGGCTGGCCTTCGGAGTTGGCCTTGACCAGAAACCCGCCGAAATCGGGGATGCTGGCGTAGATTTCGTCCGCCTTGTCCCGCCACCAGCCCTCCACCACCGGGTCGAGCGGGTCGGCGGTGGCCAGCCCGCCGATGTCCCGCGGTGCCGAAAACCGCGCCGACAGGAACACCCGGATACCATAGGGCCGCCACGCATCGGCTAGCCGCTTGAGCTTCGCGATGTAACGCGGCTCCAGCATAAAGGCGCGCGCGTTGACGTTGTTCACCACCACCGCGTTGATGCCCACGCTCGCATTGGCCCGTGCATAGTCGATCAGCCGGGGATCGAGCTTTTCGGGCAGGTGCCACCAGTCAAAGATCGAACGCCCGGCATAGCCGCGCTCGACATGGCCATCGGGATTGTCCCAGTGGTTGAGCATCCGGAGCGGCATGGCGGGGGTCTCGTCCAGCGCCAGCATGGCCGGGTCTCGGCCAAGGCCCAGTTCACGCAGCACCGCATAGACGGCGTAAAGGCAGCCGATAGGTTCGGCGGCCGTGATGCGGATACCGTCGCCTGTCCCTGCGATTCTGAAGGCGCCGTGACTCCGCATCGCAGAGCCATCGCAATCGAGGGAAAACGCGCGCCTCGGCCCCTGCCCCGGCACACGAACATCGAGGATCACGAGCGGGGCGGCGGAGGGTTGGCCGAGAAGCCGATCCATTCCGGTGCGAAGCTCGCTCACGGCAATGGCGACGGTCGGATCGTGGGCGGTCGGAGCGTAAATCGCTCCATCTAGCGCCGCCAACCGCGCCAGCGCTTCGCCCTCCAGCGGCGCATGGCGCAGCCACAGGTCATAGCCGTCCTCGGCGTGCAACGAAGCAAGCGGGAACATAGCTGACCCCACTGCCACAATCAGCATCGCAAGCCGGTTGACAAGGCCCGTCCCTCTCATCATGGTAGCGCTACCACAAAGAGACGGTCAGTCAAGCCGTCGTGGCAGGAGAGGGACATAGGATGAGAGGGATCAAGCGGGCCGCGCTGGCGGCTGGCGTGTGTCTGGCAGCGTTTGGGATGATTGCCCCACCGGCGACCCACGCGCAGAGCGTGGCGGTCGAGCGGGCAATGAAGGACGCGCCCTACTGGAACGCCAACCTGCCGACCGAACAACGCGTCGAAGACCTGCTGGCGCGCATGACGCTGGACGAAAAGGTCGCGCAGATCATCACCATCTGGGACAGCAAGGCCCAGATCCAAGGCGACGGCGATGTCTTCGATCCCGCTAAGGCCGCCGCAAAATTCCCCGACGGGATCGGCCAGATCGCCCGCCCCTCTGACCGCGCCGGACCATCCTCCCCGCGCAAGGTGCCGCGCCGCTCGATCGAAGCCAGCATCCAGTATGTGATCGATGCGCAGAAGTGGGCGATGCAGAACACCCGGCTCGGCATCCCTGTCCTGTTTCACGAGGAATCGCTCCACGGCCTCGCCGCCAAGGATGCGACCGCGTTCCCGCAGGCCATTGGTCTTGCCAGCACCTGGGACCCCGCATTGATCCGCGACATCAACGCCCTGATCGCTGACGAGACCCACGCGCGCGGCGTCCACTCGGTGCTCTCTCCCGTGGTGGATGTCGCGCGCGATCCGCGCTGGGGCCGGATCGAGGAAACCTTCGGCGAAGACCCGTTCCTCGTAGGCGAAATGGGCGTCGCTTCGGTCGAAGGGCTGATGGGCACCGGCACGGCCCGCAAGCTTGCGTCGGGCAAGGTGATGGCGACATTGAAGCACATGACCGGCCACGGTCAGCCTGAAAGCGGCACCAACGTTGGCCCCGCCCAGATCAGCGAGCGCACCTTGCGCGAAATGTTCTTCCCGCCGTTCGAACAGGTGGTCAAACGCACCAAGATCGACGCGGTGATGGCGAGCTATAACGAGATCGACGGTGTGCCGAGCCACGCCAACCGCTGGCTACTGGAGGACGTGCTGCGCGGCGAGTGGGGTTACCGCGGCGCGGTCGTCTCCGATTACTACGCGATCGAGGACATGGCCCGCCTCCACCACATCGCCCCCGACAATGCCCGCGCGGGCGAGATCGCGCTACTCGCGGGCGTCGATGTCGATTTGCCTGAAGGCGCAGGGTTCAAGGACCTCGCGCGCAGCGTGCGTGAAGGCCGCGTGTCACAGGCCGCCATCGACAACGCCGTGCGCCGCTTGTTGACCACCAAGTTCAATGCCGGGCTGTTCGACAACCCCTGGCCCGATCTTGCCAAGGCCAAGACCTCGAACGGGGCCGAGGGCGTCGCGCTCGCGAGGCTGGCGGCGGAAAAGTCGCTGGTGCTGCTCAAGAACAACGGCACCTTGCCGCTGGCGCTGCCTGCGTCAGGCAAGAAGCCCACCATCGCGGTAATCGGCCCCAACGCAGATGTCGCGCGGCTGGGCGGCTATTACGGTGAACCGCGTGCGAGCGTTACACCGCTTCAGGGCATCCGCGCTGCCGTGGGCGACAAGGCGCGGATCGTCCATGCGATGGGGGTCGAAATCGTCAAGGGTGACAGCGACTGGTGGGACGATCCGGTGGAATTGGGCGACCCGGCCGAAAACCGCCGCCGCATTGCCGAAGCGGTCGAGGTGGCTAAATCCGCCGACACCATCGTGCTGTTCATCGGCGATACCGAGAAAACCAGCCGCGAAGGCTGGGCCGCAGGACACTTGGGCGACCGCACCAGCTTGGATTTGGTGGGCGAACAGAACGAATTGTTCGCCGCGCTGAAGGCGCTGGGCAAGCCCGTCGTGGCCGTGCTTATCAATGGCCGTCCGCCGAGCTACCCGACCATTGCGGCCGAGGCCGATGCGGTGCTCGAAACGTGGTATGCGGGCGAGCAGCAGGGCACAGCGATTGCCGATGCGCTGCTCGGGCGCGTCAATCCGGGCGGCAAGCTGCCGGTCTCGGTTGCGCGCAATGCGGGCCAACTGCCGATGTTCTATAACCACAAGCCGAGCGCGCGGCGTGGGTATCTATTCGACGAGGTGACGCCGCTCTACCCCTTCGGCTGGGGGCTCAGCTACACCACTTTCGCGCTCGGCGCGCCGCAGCTTTCGGCGAGCACCATCAAGGCCGGGCAAAGCGTGACGGTGACGGTACCGGTCACCAACACCGGCAAGCGTGCGGGCGATGAAGTGGTGCAGGTCTACCTGCGCGACGATGTCAGCTCGGTCACGCGCCCGGTGAGGGAGCTGGTCGGCTTCCAGCGTGTCACCCTCGCCCCCGGTGAGACGCGCAATGTTGCGATCACGGTTCAGCCGCGCGCCTTCATGCTGTGGAACACCGAGATGAAGCAGGTGACAGAACCCGGCACCTTCACGCTGATGACCGGCGCAAACTCGGCAGAGGTGCAGAGCGTCACACTGACGGTGACTGAGTGAGCCACACCCGCCGTCATGCCTTGCGTCTGATGGGCGGCGGCAGCCTCGCCGTGCTGGCGCTGGCGGCGGGGCCTGCAACGTGGGCGGCGGGTAGCCCGGTCTACAAGGACGCTGCGGCGCCCATCCCCCTGCGCGTCGCCGACCTGATGGCGCGGATGACGCTTGAGGAAAAGGTCGCACAGCTCCGCACGGCGTGGGCGGCCAAGGCTGACATGATTGATGGCCTCGCGTTCAATCCCGCCAAGGCCAGCGCCGCCTTCCCCGACGGGATCGGCCACGTCACCCGTCCGAGCGACAAGCGCGGCGTGCCCGGCATCACCGGGGCGGCGGGCGGCACCGCGGCGCGGTGGCGCACCCCGGCCGAGACGGTCGCCTTCATCAACGCGCTACAACGCTGGGCGCTGGAGGACACGCGGCTCGGCATCCCGGTACTGCTGCACGAGGAATCGCTCCACGGCTACATGGCGACCGAGGCGACGATGTTCCCGCAGGCGATTGCGCTGGCGGGGAGTTTCGACACCGATCTGATGCGCCGCGTGCAGTCCGTCATCGCCCGCGAAACTCGCGCGCGCGGCGTGCCGCTGGTGCTATCCCCGGTGGTCGACATCGTCCGCGACCCCCGCTGGGGGCGGATCGAGGAGACCTGGGGCGAAGACCCCTACCTCGCGGCCGAAATGGCCGTCGCCGCCGTGGAAGGCCTGCAAGGGCCGGGCAAGTTCGAGCGGTTGGCGGACGGCAAGGTCTTCGCCACATTGAAGCACATGACCGGCCACGGCCAGCCCGAAAGCGGTAACAACGTCGCCCCGGCGCAGCTTTCCGAACGCGAGCTGCGCGAGAATTTCTTCCCCCCCTTCCGCGAGGTCCTCCGCCGCACCTCGGTCGGCGCGGTGATGCCGAGTTACAACGAGATCGACGGGGTGCCGAGCCACGCCAACGCGTGGCTGCTGGGCACCGTGCTGCGCGGCGAGTGGGGCTTCGACGGGATCATCGCCAGTGATTACGGAGGGGTGCACGAACTCGCTACACTCCACCATGTCGCGCGCGATTGGGAGGATGCGGCGCATCAGGCGCTGCTTGCCGGGGTCGACAGCGAATTACCCGAAGGTCAGGCCTTCGCCACGCTGGTGGACGCCGAGCGCGCGGGCCGTGTGCCGTTGGCGCTGGTCGACACCGCCTGCGCGCGGATGTTGGCGTTCAAGTTCCGCTGCGCGCTGTTCGAGAACCCCTATGGCGATGCCGCACTGGCCGAAGCGATCACCGGCAATGCCGAAGCCCGCGCGCTGGCGCTGGAGGCGGCGCGTAAGGGCGTGTGCCTGCTCACCAACAACGGCGCCTTGCCGCTCGACCGCAAGGCGATGGGCCGGGTCGCGGTGATCGGGCCGAACCACGCGATTGCGCGGCTCGGTGGCTATTCGAGCGTGCCCAAGCAAACCATCAGCCTGATCGAAGGCTTGCGCATGATCGCGCCACGCGCCGAATTTGTGACCGCGCAAGGCGTATTCATCACCACCAGCGAAGACCGCTCAGCAGATGACGTCACGCTGGCTGACCGCGCCGCCAACTTGCGCCTGATCGCCGAGGCGGTGAAAGTGGCCCGAACCGCCGACACCATCATCCTCGCCCTCGGCGACACCGAGCAGACCAGCCGCGAAGGCTTTGCGAAGAACCATCTCGGCGACCGCACCAGTATCGACATTCTCGGCGAGCAGAACGCGCTGGTCGATGCCATCGCCGCACTCGGCAAGCCGCTGATCGTCGCCGCTTACAATGGCCGCCCGCCCAGCTGGCCCAATGTGATCGCCAAGGCCGATGCCGTGCTGGAATGCTGGTATCCAGGGCAGGAAGGCGGCCGCGCCGTCGCCGAGGCGCTGTTGGGCGACATCAATCCGGGCGCGAAACTGCCCGTCAGTGTCGTCCGCAACGCAGGCCAGATCCCGCTGTTCTACAATCACAAGCCGAGCGCGCGGCGCGGTTATCTGTTTGACGACGCGGCCCCGCTTTTTCCCTTCGGCCACGGCCTCAGCTACACCAGCTTCGCCGTCTCCGCCCCGAACACCGCCAAGCCCCGCTTCGCCCGCGACGAGGATGTCACCGCGCAGGTCACCGTCACCAACACCGGCAGCCGGAGAGGTGACGAGGTCGTGCAGCTCTACATCACCCGCTCCGGCCTTGCGATCAGCCGCCCTGTGCTCGAACTCAAGGGCTTCCAGCGCGTCACGCTAGAGCCGGGCGAGAACCGCACTCTCAGCTTCACCATCCCCGCCCGCCAAATGGCGGTGTGGGACGAAGCCCTAACCGAGACCAACCCGCCCGGTCCGCTGCGGCTGTGGGCGGGTAACAGCTCGGCCAACCTCACCCCGCTCGACGTGGAGATCATCTGACATGGATACGGATTTCAACCTCTCCCGGCGCGCGGCGCTCGCAGGGCTTGCCGCATTGCCGCTGGTCGGCTGCGGCGGCGGATCGGTCGGAGCTGCGCCTGCGCCGATCAGCTCTCCCCCACCCGCGCCCACCCCGCCTGCGACTGGCGTGCCACAGCCCGGACTCAACGCCATTGCCGCGCAGCGCGGTCGCAAGTTCGGCAGCGCCATCGCATCGACCCCCGGCACCACCAATGCGGGCTCGATCCAGAACGCCGATTACACTGCCATCATCAAGGGCGAATGCGGCATCGTCGTCCCGGAAAACGAGATGAAGTGGCAGGCCGTCCGCCCCGCCCCCACCGTCTATGCCTTCGACCGCATGGACGAGATCGTGCGCTGGGCGCAGCAGAACGCGCTCGCGGTTCGCGGCCACACCCTGCTGTGGCACCGGCCGCAGTGGTTCCCGAACTGGCTCAACACCTATGACTATGGCGCCAACCCGGTGCGCGAGGCTGAGCGGCTGCTGACCGAGCATATCCAGACTGTCACCAGCCGCTACAAAGGCGTCATCTCCAGCTACGACGTGGTCAACGAGGCGATCGACCATGATCGCAACACAACCATCGAAACCAGCATGAGCCGCGCGATGGGCAGCCCTGAAGCCGTAATCGACCTCGCCTTCCACACCGCGCGGGCCGAGCTTCCGGACGCGCAGCTGGTCTATAATGACTACATGAGCTGGGAGCCGCAGCACCAGAAGCACTGCGCCGATGTGCTGCGCCTGCTCGAAGGCTTCAGGAAGCGCGGCACCCCGGTCGATGCGCTTGGCATCCAGTCGCATATCGAGATTTTCGCGATTGATCCGGCCACCGGCGTCGGCCCCTATGCCGAGCGTGAGTGGCGCAGGTTCCTCGATGAGGTAACCGGCATGGGCTACCGCCTGCTCGTCACCGAATTCGACGTGAAGGACAAGGCGCTCCCCGCCAATATCGCCCAGCGCGACGAGAAGGTCGCGGACTTCGCGCGGCGCTATTTCGATCTGATGCTCGATTACGATGCAAAGCTTGATGACGTGCTCGCCTGGGGCATGGTCGATAAGTTCAATTGGCTGCAAGGCTTCGACCCGGCCAAGCGCGCCGATGGGCAGGAAGTGCGCGGCACGCCTTACGATTCCCAATATCGCGCCAAGCCACTGCGAACCGCGCTGGCCAACGTGATGAGCGCTGCCGGCTGATCTCCTCGCAGCAGCGCATCCCTATGGCCCGGGCATTGTCCCGGGCCTTTTTTTGCGCCCGCTGCGCGCGGCGACACCAATAGAAAAGGGCTCCCCGACAGATGCCGGAGAGCCCTTTCCCTGGGGAACGTGTTGCGGAGGTTTAGAAGTTGCCCCGCAGGATGAAGGAGAAGCGCCGGTCGTTCATGAAGAACGAACGCGGGGCCAGCACGCTGGCGTCGCCGGTGTAGGCCTGCGTGGTCTTGGTGACCTCGTCCAGCAGGTTCACCCCTTGCACGCCGACCCGGATATCCTTCGTGATGTTGAAGAAGATCGACGCATCGAGCTGCCCGGTCGCCTCGTTAAAGATCGAGTAGAACGGGAAGATCACATCCGCCGGCGTCAGCAGGAAGCGTGAGCGCCAGTTATAGGCGGCACGCAGGCTGATCGGCCCCTTCTCGTAGAACACCGTCGCATTGATGTTGTGCTTAGACAGCTGTTCAAGCGGCAGGTTGCCCGGCGGGATGGTGGATTCGTCCACCGGCTCGCCCGTATTGAGGAAGGTGTTCGGTAGACCGCTACTCTTGATATAGGTGTAGTTGGCAGCAACCCCCAAGCCATCGAGTGGTTTGGGCAGGAAGTCGTAGGTCTGCTGGTAGGCCAGCTCGAAGCCCTTGATCTTCCCATTATCATCGAAGTTGGCCGGACCACGCACCAGCACGTCGCGGGTGACCCCGTTGCTGCTGACTTGGCGGCTGGTGACCTCCTGATAGAAGAAGTCCTTGATATCCTTGTAGAAGGCATTGAACGTCAGCGAGCCGACCGTGTCGAAATACCATTCGGCGGTAAGGTCAAACTGCCATGCGGTGGCCGGACGGATGAAGGGATTGCCGGATTGGGCCGTCAGCTCGCCGCTCTGCCCCAGACCGATCTGGAGGAAGTTGCGAACATAGGAGTTGTCGGGCCGGGTCAGCACCTTCGATCCGGCGAAGCGGAAGATCACATCATCGGTTACGCCTAGCTTGAGGTTGAGACTGGGCAGCCAGAAGCTGTAATCGACATCGGCCACATCGAACTGCGATCCGCCGCTGCCGGCAAAGGTCTGAAGATCGGCATAGCCCTGCGGGCCGAGATTGCAGACCCCGCCCGGCCGCGACGGCACAGTGCCCGGAGGCGCACCCGGCGGCACCACAGCGGCGCAGCGTATATCGAACGGATCGAGGATGTTGAGCGCTTGGCTGCTCGGCACCCCGATCGACCCTTGTGAACGGATCGCGGTATTGACGTAGCGCAGGCCGACATTGCCCGACAGGCGCACGTCTCCGAACAAATTGTCCGTGCCGAATTCGAGCTGCACGTAGGCAGCCGTATCCTGCTGGGCAATCGGCTGAATATCCTCTGGCAGGTACGGCGTTCCGGCGATGGCGTTCTGACGGCCCGACAGCGGCACCCAGCTTGGCGAAGCGCCAAGCGCGCGGGCCTGATCCTGCACCGACTGGAAGTCGCCAATCGCGCCTTCATAATCGCCGATCAGATCGCCTGCGTAGTAGAACGCACCTGGAGGGCCAGGCACCTTGCCGCGGAAGAAGTTCGGAAATTCATAGCGTTCCGATGGGACCTGAGTGCTATCGGCGAAGTTGACCGGACGGCTGCCCGACCAGGTCTCGCTCAACATCCCCCAGTTATAGGTGGTGTAACGCACCGTCTGATCGCGATCCTGATAGCGCGCGCCCCACTTGGCCTTGCGCAGGAAGGCATCGTCATCAAACTCGTAAGCCATGTCGGCCTGGAAGGCGTATTGCTTGCCGGTGCTGTCCTCGATGTGGTCCATCGCGGCCCGCCAGAACTGGAAGCGGGGATCGGTGAAGTATTGCTCTTCCGTCGCGCCCGCGAGATCGGCTCCCGGTGTCGACCAGACATAGCCAAGGTACTGCGGTTTGCGCGGGATGATCACCGGCAGATCGCCCGAGATATCGAGCTCCTGGTCGGCGAAGGATGAGCCGAAGACGCTGAAGTCGAGGTTCTGCTTGCGCGAGGTGGCGTATTGCGCGTCGATCTCGACCGTGAAACGATCGGTCAATTCGGTGCGCAGGTTGATCGAGTAGTCTTCGTTGGTGATCCGGTCGTCGACCTGACGGCGCGCCAGCGACTGCTGAAGCCCGCCAATCGGCACGAAGGGCGATGCGCCCGGATCGCCGCGCCAGCCGTTCGAGGCGTTGACGATATAGCCCGACTGGAACAGCCCGGTGTCGTCATAAAGGAAGTCGGTGAACCCGCCGACCGGGCATTGCGCGCGCGGGGTGGGATCACCCGCCGACCCATCGGGGTTGACGCGGGATGGGCCGTCGGCATTCTGAAGGCAGCCGATTGGATAGGTCTGATACTCGGACAGATCGGGCGCGGCCTCGAAGGTGTACTCGCCCCACTTGTTGGTTGAGGCCGAACGGATGAACTCCGCCGTGATCAGGGTCTTTTCGTCGATCGATTCAAACTGCGCCGAAACCGCGATCCCATTGCGCTTGCGGTCAAATTCCTGCGTGCGGAACTGGCCGCCCACCGGCGCCACGCGCGACGCGGCGTAATCGGCAAAGCCGTCTGCTCCGGCCACGCCATTGGCGCCGCACAGTGCGCCTGCGCCCGGCAAGGTGAAACTGTCCGCCGAACTCGGCAGCGGATTGCGGCAGACGCGCACGCCGCCCGCATTGGCTGCGTTGACCAACTGCCCGTCACGGGTCTGGTAGTTGGCGACCTGCAAGCCATCGGCACGGCTCTTGATCTCGGAATAGGAGCCGCTGAACAGCAGGCCAAAGCGGCCCTTGTCGGTATCCCAGGTGTTGCTGATCAAGCCCGAGAGCGTCGGCGTCCATTCCTTGCGGAAATCGCCATAGTTGGCCTCGGCACTGAAGGCGATCTTGAAGCCGTTGTTGTCGAACGGCTTGCGGGTGTTGAGGTTGACCGTACCGGCGAGGCCGCCTTCGATGGATTCGGCGGTGGCGTTCTTGCTGATGATGACCGAGCCGAGCAATTCGGCCGGCACGTCGGCGAAGTTGAGCGCCTGCCCGCCGACGCCCGCGCCAAAGGCGCTGCGGCCGTTGAATTCCGAACGCACGAAGTTCAGGCCGCGCACCACGACGCCCGAGCCTTCGACCGAGAAGTGGTCGGGATCGTTCGATCCGGCAAAGCGGTTGATGGCGACGCCCGGAACGCGCTGGAGCGCTTCGGTCACCGAACGGTCGGGCAGCGCGCCGATATCCTGCGCGGTGATCGCATCGACGACCGTGTCGGCGTTCTTCTTGACGTTCTGAGCATTGGCGAGCGAGGCGCGCAGGCCGCTGACGATAATCTCGTTGGCGGGCTCTTCGACGGCGGTGGTATCTTCGATCTCTGCTTCGGGCTGGGTCTGCGCCCAAACGCCGCTACCGCTGATCGCGCTGCTGACAACCAGCGCTGATGCGCCGGCGCGCAATGCGCTTTTGAACCACGAGTCCCTGACGCCTGCCCCTACGCCATGGCCTTGCACTGCTGTGCGCATAAGATCCTCCCCATGTTAGCGCTATCATTTATTGCTAGATAGCTTGCCCTCTTGTGGGACGATGGCTTATCGCTGTGCGGGGCGCTTGACAATAGGTCTTCGAAGATTTGCAGGGGAACTGTGGCAATTTGCCAACAATCTCTCGGCACGGTAGGGTTGGGACAGGATGTCTGAGATGAATGGTATCGGTAACGTGAACCGCCTTGCACGGGTCGTAATCGTCGGTGGCGGCACCGCCGGATGGATGGCGGCTGCCGCGCTTGTACGGTTCTTCAATGATGGGCAGCGCACCGTCACCCTGATCGAATCCGACGCGATCGGCACGGTCGGCGTGGGCGAAGCCACCATCCCGCCGATTCGCAGCTTCAACGCGATGCTCGACATTCCCGAAGCAGAATTTCTGCGTGAGACTCGCGGCACTTGCAAACTGGGGATCGAGTTCGTCAATTGGGGCCAGGTCGGCGATCGCTACTTCCACCCCTTCGGCACTTACGGCCAGGATCTCCACGGCATCGCCTTCCACCAGTTGTTCCTGCGTGAGCGCGCCCGCAGCATGGGCTCAGGCGATATCGGCGACTATTCGATGAGCACTGCGGCGGCACGCATGGGCCGGTTTGCCCGCCCGGCCGCAGGCGCGCAGTCGTTGGTGAACCAGATCGCCTATGCCTATCACTTCGATGCTGGCCTTTATGCGGCCTTCCTGCGCCGTCTGGCGACGCGTCAGGGCGTCACCCGGATCGAAGGCAAGATCGCCAACGTCACCCGCAACGGCGAAAGCGGTGATGTGGAAAGCGTCACGCTGGAAGGCGGCGCGGTCGTCGAAGGCGATCTGTTCATCGATTGCTCCGGCTTCAGGGGCCTGTTGATCGAGGAAGCGCTTGAAACCGGTTACGAGGATTGGAGCCAATGGCTGCCGATGGACCGCGCGCTGGCCGTGCCCAGCCGCAGCCCCGGCCCGCCCGATCCCTTCACCCGCTCCACCGCACATGCCGCCGGGTGGCAATGGCGTATCCCGCTCCAGCACCGCACCGGCAACGGACATGTCTTCTCCAGCGCCTTCATGGACGAAGACCGCGCGCGCGACATCCTGCTTGCCAACCTTGAAACCGAGCCACTGGGCGAACCGCGGGCCTTGCGCTTCCTTACCGGGATGCGGCGTAAGGCGTGGAACCACAATGTCGTCGCCATCGGGCTGTCGTCGGGCTTTATCGAGCCGCTCGAATCGACCAGCATCCACCTGATCCAGAACGGCATCGCCCGCCTCTTCGCGCTGTTTCCCGACAATCCGATCCGCCCGATTGAGCGCGACGAATATAATCGCGGAATGCGCGAATTGTTCGAGGATGTGCGTGATTTCATCATCCTCCACTACAAAGCGACCCAGCGCGAGGATTCGGAGTTCTGGCGCTATGTCCGCCATATGAGCGTGCCTGATAGCCTCGCGCGCAAAATGGAGCTGTGGCAGCATCGCGGGCGGGTGTTCCGCGAAAATGCCGAGCTGTTCACCGCGCCGAGCTGGATTGCGGTGATGCTGGGGCAGAACATCTGGCCCGACAAGCATGATCCGATCGCCGACACGCTGGACGAGGCCAAGGTTGCCACCGCGATGGCGCAGATGCGCGATGCCTATCACGACATCGCCGGAAAGCTGCCCGTGCATGAGGCCTTCCTGCGCCAGTCGGGCAGTTGGAACGAAGCCGCCTCGCCAATTGCGCCTGCGCGGGCGGTGAACGCATGAGCGTGCCGCAGCCCGTCACGAAGATCGTGGTGGTCGGCGGCGGCACCGCCGGATGGATGACAGCTGCGGCCCTCGTCCGGGTGCTTGGGCAAATGCCGGGCCTGTCGGTCACGCTGGTCGAAAGCGAGGCGATCAGGACGGTCGGCGTGGGTGAGGCGACCATCCCGCAGATCATCGGTTTCAACCGCCTGCTCGGCCTCGATGAAATGCAGTTCATGCGCGAAACCCGCGCGACCTACAAACTCGGCATCGAGTTCGTCGATTGGCTCAGACCGGGGCATTCCTACGTCCACCCCTTCGGCAGCTTCGGGATCGACATGCTGGGGATCGAATTCCAGCACTTCTGGCTGCGCGGTCAGCAGGTTGGCGATACCTCGCGGATCGACGATTATTCGGTGGCGGCGGTGGCGGGCAAATCGGGCCGGTTCGGCTGGCCCCGCCCCGACAATCCCAAATCGCCGATGTCGAAACTGTCCTACGCCTTCCAGTTCGACGCAGGCCGCTATGCCCGCTTTCTGCGCGGCTACGCCGAGAACGCGGGCGCGGTGCGGGTCGAAGGGCGGATCACCGGCGTGCAGCAGGGTGGCGAGACGGGCTTCGTCACTGCCGTCACGCTCGAAGACGGGCGCGAGGTTGCAGGCGAGTTGTTTATCGACTGCTCGGGCTTCCGTTCGCTGCTCTTGGGGCAGGCGCTGGGCGTGCCTTTCATCGACTGGACAAAGTGGCTGCCGTGCGACAGCGCAGTGGCGGTGCCGTGCGAATTGGGCGGACGCAATGAACCGCTGACCCGCTCCACCGCGCGCACCGCCGGGTGGCAGTGGCGCATCCCGCTCCAGCACCGGATCGGCAATGGCCACGTATTCTCCTCAGCCCATATCGATCGCACCGCGGCGACCGACCTGCTGCTGGCGAACCTCGATGGCAAGCCACTCGCCGATCCCAACCAGATCGCCTTTACCGCAGGGCATCGGGCGCGCGCCTGGGAGAAGAACGTGGTCGCCCTAGGGCTGGCCGCGGGCTTCCTCGAACCGCTCGAATCGACGTCGATCCATTTGGTGCAATCGGGCATCGCACGGTTGCTGGCGCTGTTTCCCGATACCGGCTTCTCGGCGGTCGAGATTGACCGTTTCAACCTTGAGACCACCCGCGAATATCGCAACATCCGCGATTTTCTGGTGCTGCATTACCGCGCGAGTGAGCGGGATGATTCGGAATTCTGGCGTTACTGCCGCAACTTGCCGCCGCCCGATGGGCTTGCCGAAAAGCTCGAAATGTTCCGCTCCTCGGGCCGGATCATTCGCGAGAACAACGAGCTGTTCACCGAAGACAGCTGGCTCTCGGTGATGCTGAGTCAGGGGGTGACCCCGCAATCCTATCACCCGGCAGCATGGATGCTGGACGAGGCCGAAACCCGCACCCGGCTGGCGCATATCCGCGAAGTCATCCGCCAGACCGTCGATCAACTGCCGACGCAAGATGAATTCCTGCACCAGAACGGCGGCGCGATCCCGCGCTCGGAATATCTTACGGCGTGAACGACCTTCCCCTCCCCGTCCCGATGGCCGAGCTTTCAGGGCCGATTGGCGATGAACAGTTCGCAGCCTTGCGCGCGGCCATTCGCCCAGTGGTGCTGCGCGGGCAGGTGGCCGATTGGCCCGTGGTCGCCGCCGCGCGGGAAGGGGATGCGGCGATTGTCGCCTACCTCTCTCGCGAGCCAACCACCCGGCCGGTGGGCGCCATCGCCGCCGCGCCTTCGGAACAAGGCCGGTTCTTCTACACCCCCGATCTCACGCGCCTCAATTTCGTGCGCGGCAGCGGGCGGCTTGAGACTTTTCTGGACGATCTGCTGAGCGCGGCCGCCATGCCCGATCCGCCCGCAATGGCGGTGCAGTCCGAAGAGATCGCCAACCTGCTCCCCGCCTTCGCGCGCGAGAACCGGTTGGCGCTGCTGCCGGAGGTGACCGCGCGCATCTGGATCGGCAACCGCATCCGCGTGGGCGTGCATTACGATGCCAAGGAGAATGTCGCCTGCTGCGTGGCGGGACGGCGGCGCTTCACGCTTTATCCGCCTGATCAGATCGGGGGGCTCTATCCCGGCCCGTTCGAACTCACGCCAGCGGGGATCCCCGTCAGCATGGTCGATCCCATTGCGCCCGACCTGGAGCGCTTTCCGCGCTTTGCCGAAGCCGCGCGCCATGCCGAGGTTGCGACGCTGGATCCGGGGGATGCGATCTACATTCCCTATGGCTGGTGGCATGGTGTTGAATCGCTCGATCCGGTCAGCATCCTCGTGAATTACTGGTGGACGCCGGGTCAGCCAGACGGGATCGGGAGCCCTTACGAAGGGCTGCTCCATGCGCTGCTCGCGTTCCGGCACCTGCCGGACGATCAGCGGGCCGTGTGGCGCGAGATGCTCGACTACTACATCTTCGGTGACGACCCTTCGGCGCATCTGCCCGATCACGCCAAGGGCATCCTCGGCCCGCCCTCGCCCGAACGCTTCGCGAAGATGCGCAGCGCTATCCGGCAGGCGCTCGGTTAGCGCCCAGCGCCCGCGCGAGCCACTGATCATAGGGCGGCGCAAAGGCGAGCGCAGCGCGGGCATCGGCCTCAAACGCGGCGCGCGCGCGGGTTTCTGCTTCGGCATCGGCATGGCGCGCGGCGGGCGGCAAGCCCGGCGTCCAGCCCAGCGCCACCAACAGCGCATATTGCTCCTGCCCGAGCAAAGGCAATTCCTCGCGGAACGGAATGCGCCCGCGCCGCACGAACTGGTCGATCACCGCGCCCACCCGGCCCGGCAACACCCTTGCACCGAACACGCGCTGCGCTTCGATCCCGGCGAAATGGAACGCCAGCACCTCGTGCACGCCCTCCATCATCAGGCCGGAGCGGCGGTTATACTCCGCGCGCTCGAGCGGCGAGATCGCGCGACCCGGCAGCATTTCCAGCAGCAGGTCGAGCTGGCGGTGGGCGAGATCCAGATGCAGCGGCCCCAGCGGTTCGAACCGCGCGGCGGCATCGCCCAGTGCGACGACATTGCCAATCCACGGTTCCACCGCCCGTCCGGGGCTGAGCGCAATTGCCGCCCGCGCAGCCGCACCGAGCAGCGCTTCGGCCTCAGTGCGCGCAAGCGGCCCCGCCGTGCCGAGCACGCGGTGCAGCCCGTCCCGTCCGGCCACTTCGGTGACCCAGCCTGCGGGGACGAGGGTGATGCGGTCCTCCAGCGCGATCACCGGCGCGGCGGGCTCGGCAAGATAGACATGGCGGGTCGGCAGGCTGGCTGACCAATCGGTGAAGGCAAAACGCGGATGAGCGGCAAGCAGGCTCGCCTGCGGCCCGGTGCAATCGATGAACAAGTCCGCTTCGATCAGGCCTTGTCCAGCCAGACCGACAGCCCGGATGGCATCGGCCTCGCCCGGCTCGATCCGGTCGATCACCCCTTCGGCATAGCGCACGCCCGCCGCTTCGGCCTGCTGGATGAGCAGTGCGCGATAGGCCGCCGGGTGCCAGCGCAGCGCATAATCGACTGCCGCCAAGGGCGTTGGTTCGCCCGGTGGCGGCGGGGCAAAGCGGCCCGCTTCGGCCAGCACCTGCGCCACACTCCCCGCTGGCGGCGCGCCTGCACCTAGCGGGCGCACCTGCCCCCATTCCCGCGCGAACGCCGTCTTGAGCGCCGGATCAAGCGCCTCGCCATAGGCAAGCACGCCCTGCTGCTCGGCCCCGCCCCATCCGGCATAGCGGGTCACCAGCCGATATGATCCGCCCGCCTTGGTGATGATATCGGCCTCAGCAATGCCCAGCCGGTCGTGCAGCTTGTTAGTGAAGGACATGGCGCTGGGCGACCAATCGGCAAAGGCGGCCGGCCCTGGCTGGCTGCCGATCACAATCACCTCGCACCCCGGCAAGCTGCGTCGTAGAGCGAGTGCGGCGAGCACGCCCACTTGCCCGCCGCCCGCCACGACCACGCGCCGCAAAGGCTCGCGCGGAGTACTCACGCCGCCTCGGCGAGCCGCGCGGCTTCAGCCCGCAGGTAATTGCGGTGGTCGGGCATGGTGGCAACCTCGCCTGTCACGGCCATCCGCAAGCGCTCGGTCGCGCGAGCCAGAGCTTGCGGTTCGATGAAGCCTGCGCGCGGGTCATGGCGTTCCGGCAGCATTCCTTGCCCGACATAAACCGCGATCCAGCTGGCATCGTAGAAAAGCCCGTCTGAGTATTTCTCGATCCGCCCGGCGTTGCGCCACAGTTCGAGTTTATCCGCCAGGCTGTCGGGGACCCGCATGGTGCGCACGTGGTTCCAGAATTCGGAATCATCGCGGGTGGTGGCGTTGTAATGCAGGATCAGGAAGTCCCGCACCCGGTCATATTCCATATCGACCAGCCGGTTGAACTCGGCCCTGTCGCGCGGGTCGATCTGGCCTGCGCCTGCGGGGAACAGCTCGATCAGATAGGTGATCGCCATTTGCGCCAGATAGATCGAGGTGGATTCGAGCGGTTCGAGGAACCCGCTCGCCAGCCCCACGCCGATGACATTGTGGCTCCACGATTGCGACCGTCTGCCGGGGCGGAATTTCAGAATGCGGGGGTCTGCCAGCGGCGTGCCCTCGGCGCTTGCGCGGATCGCATCGCAGGCCTGTTCCTCGGTGATATGCGCCGATGAGAAGACATAGCCGTTGCCCATGCGGTGTTGGAGCGGGATCTGCCAACGCCAACCGGCGGGCATGGCGGTGGCGGTGGTATAGGGACGCAGGTCGTCGGTCGCATGGGTGCAGGGCATTGCGGCGGCTCGGTCACAGGGGAGCCAATGCGTCCAATCCTCCCACGCCACGCCGAGTTCCTGCCCCAGCAGGATCGAGCGGAAGCCCGAGCAATCGACGAACAGGTCGCCTTCGATCCGCCGTCCATCGGCCAGCAGCAGCGCAGTGACATCACCGCTGGCAGGATCGCGCTCAACCGTGACCACCCGCCCCTCGTGTCGTTCGACCCCGATGGTGAGGCCGAATTCGCGCATGAACGGGCCGAACAAGGTCGCATCGAACTGATAGGCATAGCCATAGGTCGAGCCGAGGCTGTCGTCCTGCGATGGCGGGCGGAACCGGTTGGCCTTGGCCGCTGCCACCGCAAGCGAATAATCGCCCAGATCGCGCGCCATGCCGTGCCGCGCCAGTTCCAGCCAATAGTGGTGGAAGCCGACGCCTGCGACTTCCTCGCCGAACGAACCGAAGGGGTGGATATAGCTTTCCCCGATCCGCCCGAAATCGCGGAAGTCGATCCCGAGCTTGAAGGTCGCATGGGTGGCCTTCATGAACGCCGCCTCGTCGATCCCGAGCTTTTCGACGAAGCCGCGAATGTGCGGCAAAGTCGCCTCGCCCACGCCGACGATGCCGATCTCCTCGCTCTCGACCAGCTGGACCCGCGCCAGATCGGGCAGCAGCTTGGCGATCCCGGCGGCGGTCATCCAGCCCGCCGTGCCGCCGCCAAGGACGACGACACGGACCGGCTGAGGAGCATCTGACATCATGGCGTCCTCGCTATCATCTGCGGCCTTATCCGACCATCTCCTCCAGTTCCTTGCCCTTGGTCTCGACAATGAAACGCTGGACGAGGAAGAAGCTGATTGCGGCGCTTATCGTGTAGAACAGATAGGTCGGTGCAAGTCCCAGCCCGCTCGCCATGCTGGGGAAGGACTGCACCACGGCATAGTTTGCGCCCCACTGGGCCAGCCCCGCCACCGCGAGCGCCGATCCGCGCATCTGGTTGGGGAACATCTCGCCCAGCATCACCCACATCACCGGACCCCAGCTGAAGTTGAAGAAGATCACGTAGAGGTTTGCCGCGACCAGTGCGACCCAGCCGGCGCTCTCGCTCAGCGACAGGTTGCCCGCCGCATCGGTTCCAGCACCTGAGAAAGCCCAGGTCATCGCTCCCAGTGCCAGCGCCATCCCAGCCGAGCCGATCAGCAACAGCGGTTTGCGCCCGATCTTGTCGATCAGGAGCAGCGCCGCGAACACTGCCGCGATCGAGGCGAGCCCTGAGATAATGTTGCGCTCGAGCGCGACTTCCTCGGACACGCCGGCCAGCCGCCACAGCGTCTCGCCGTAATAGAAGATCACGTTGATACCGACGAACTGCTGGAAGGTCGCCAGCAAGATCCCGGCCCACACGATCGGGCGGAAGACCGTGCCGGGCGCCATCACATCGGCGAGGCTCGGACGGTGGTCGTCGGCGAAGGAAGCGCGGATTTCGCCCACCTTGCGCTCGGCCTCTTCGGCACCGAACAGGCGGGTCAGCACCGCGCGCGCTTCATCCTCGCGGCCGCGGTTCATTAGGTAGCGCGGGCTTTCCGGGATGAAGAGCAGTGCGACCAGAAAAACCGCTGCCGGCACGGCTTGGGCCAGGTACATCCACCGCCAGGCCGGCAAGCCGCCGACCTCGCCCAGCGAATCGCCCGCCGCCTGCGCGAGGAAGTAATTGACGAGGAACGCTGCGGTCAGCCCGGTGATAATCATCACCTGCTGCACAGTCGTCAGCCGCCCACGGATCTTGGCCGGAGCGACTTCGGAGATATAGAGAGGCGAAAGCACCGAGGCCGCACCCACCGCCATGCCGCCAGCGAAGCGAGCAATCACGAAGATGGTGTGGCTGGCAGTCTCGCCTTGCACGATCGCACCAATGAGAAACAGCAGCGCGGCGACCACCATCACTCGTTTGCGGCCCAGCGCATCGGCCAGCCGCCCGGCGAGAAAAGCGCCCACAGCGCAACCGATCAGAAGCGAACCGACCGTGAAGCCCAGTCCCCTATCGTCCAGCGCAAAGGCCTCTTTGAGGCCCGCCTGAGTGCCGTTCACCGCGCCGCTGTCATAGCCGAACAGCAATCCGCCGATGGTCGCAACCGCAACGATCGCGGAAATCAGCACCATGTTGGTGCCGCCCCGATTATTCTCCAAGATCCCTCTCCCCGGTTGCTATGTTGCAACCCACACCATTTATGGTAGCGCTACCTTTCACTGAAAATCGCGCTATGGCAAGCCGCGTTTTCACAAACGGATTCGGGCTTCGAGAGGAACGGCAATGCTGACGGGCAAATTTTTGGTTGCGGGCGAATGGCGCGATGGCGCGGAGCGCTTCGCGGCGGTGGCGGCAGCAAGCGGCGCGGCGCTCGAACCGGAGTTTGCGCAGGCCAGCACCGATGATGTCGCCGATGCCTGCGCGGCAGCGGCAGCGGCGCAGCCGGTGTTCGCCAACCTCCCCTTGGCGCAGCGCGCCGCATTTATGCGGCTCGTCGCCGAGAGAATCGACGCGCTCGGCGATACGCTGACCCAGCGCGCGATGCTGGAAAGCGGCCTGCCCGAAGCGCGTCTTAATGGCGAACGCGGGCGCACTGTGGGTCAGCTGCGCCTGTTCGCTGACGAGGTCGAAAACGGCGCGTGGCAGGGCCTTAGGATTGATCACGCGCTGCCCCAGCGCACTCCGCCCAAGCCTGATCTCCGAATGCGCAAGGTGCCCGTGGGCCCGGTTGCGGTGTTCGGCGCGAGCAATTTCCCGCTCGCCTTCTCGGTCGCAGGCGGGGACACCGCCTCGGCGCTTGCCGCCGGGTGCTGCGTGGTGGTCAAAGGCCATCCGGCGCACCCCGGCACGTCCGAACTGGTGGCCGGAGCGATCCTCGCCGCAGTGCGCGAAGCGGGGCTTCCGGATGGTGTGTTCAGCCTTGTGAACGGCACGGACTTCACGCTGGGCGAGGCGCTGGTGAAAGACCCGCGCATCGCCGCGGTCGGTTTCACCGGCTCGCGCGCCGGAGGCCTCGCACTGATGAACCACGCCGCCGCGCGCGCCGTTCCGATCCCGGTCTATGCCGAGATGAGCAGCGTAAATCCGGTGGTGCTGATGCCCGCCCGGATGGAAGAAGCGGCAGACGAACTCGCCGCCGCCTATGTAGGCTCGCTGTCGATGGGTGCCGGCCAGTTCTGCACCAATCCAGGGATTTTGCTGGCGGTTGAGGGAGAGGCGACCACCCGCTTCATCGCTGCCGTGGGCGGCGCGCTCCCAGGCATTCCGGCGCAGACCATGCTGACGGCTGGCATCCAGTCCGCCTATGCCAAGGGCATCGACACCATCGGCGCTCAGCCGGGCGCGGTGCTGGTCGGAAGCGGCGCAGCGGGCGCGGGTGCTTGCGGACAGGCGCAGGTCTTCACCGTCTCGGGCGCAGCATTCCGCGCCAACCCGGCGCTGGGCCATGAAGTGTTCGGCCCCAGCTCGATCATCGTCGTCTGCGCCGACCTGGACGAAGTCGCCGCGATCCTGGCGAGCATGGAGGGCCAGCTCACCGCAACCCTGCACATGGCCGCGGCCGACTATCCAGCGGCGCGCAACCTCATCCCGATCCTCGAAAACCGCGCAGGGCGGATCATCGCCAATGCCTGGCCCACAGGCGTCGAGGTGACCCACGCGATGGTTCACGGCGGCCCCTTCCCCGCCACGTCGGACGGGCGCAGTACCTCGGTCGGTACGCTGGCGATTGATCGATTCCTGCGGCCAGTCAGCTATCAGGATCTGCCTGCCGCACTCCTGCCCAAAGCGCTGCTCGATGGGCCGAGCACCGTGCTACGTCGGGTCGACGGGACTTGGGAAGCCTAAAAGGAGGCTTGGCATGACGCAGGATCACGGCATCACCCGGCGGCGGCTGATCGAAGTCGGCGGCACCGCGGCGGCGGCAGGTCTGGTGGTCTCGGGTGCGGCAGCGCTTGGCCCATCGCGCAGCCCGGTCGCCACCGGCCAGCCGCTACCGGACGGGCTGACGCTCACCTCTGCCCCTCCGCGCCCGCGCCAGCCGGGCAGCGTCGGCTTCGCCATCATCGGCCTCGGCGACTATGCACTGAAGCAGATCATGCCGCGCTTCGCTCAATCCGAGCGTGCGCATATCGCCGCGCTGGTCTCGGGCAATTCTGCCAAGCTGCGGGAAGTGGGCGAGGCTTACGGCGTGCCGCAGCAAGCCCGCTACTCCTACGACAGTTTCGCTGGAATCGCCGCCAACCCGGCGGTCGATGCGGTCTATATCGTGCTCCCGACCGGACTTCATGCCGAATGGGCCGAGCGTGCCTTTGCCGCGGGCAAGCACGTCATGTGCGAAAAGCCGATGGCGCTCTCCAGCGCCGAGTGCGAACGCATGATCGCCGCCAGCCAGCGTGCCAATCGCAAGCTGATGATCGCCTATCGCTGCCATTTCGAGCCCTACAACCGCGCCGCGATGGCGCTAATGCGCGACAAGGCTGTGGGCGACCTCCGGCTGATCCGCACCGAGCATTCCTACCGCATGGGTCCAACTACCCCGGCGCAGAACTGGCGCGTCAGCCGCGCACTGGCGGGCTGCGGGCCGCTGGAGGATTACGGGATCTATGGGCTTCAGGCCGCGCTCTACCTGTCAGGCGAGCTGCCCGACCGGATCAGCGCAAGCGCCTATCGCCCCGCCAACGATCCGCGCTTTGCGGAAATCTACGCCCATGTCGCGACCCAATGGCACTTCCCCTCGGGCGCGGCGGCGCAGATCGTGACTTCCTACGATTCGGCCGGTCTCAACATGGTGGAGGCGCGCGGCACCGCAGGCGCGCTGGTGATGCGCCCAGCGACCAATTATGATGGCCTGACGCTCGCACTAGAGTCGGGCCGCGACCGGCGCGAGCTCACGCCGGGGGATTCGGAAGTCCAGTTCGCCGGCCAACTCGACCATCTCGCCAGCGCGATCAGAGAGGGCACCGCGATCATCACCCCCGGCCAAATGGGCCTGCGCGACCTGCGCCTGATCGAAGCGATTTACGCCGCAGCGCAGAGCGGGCGCACAGTCATGCTCAACTCGGATGCGACGATCGCCGGATGATTTGGCGCGATCAGTGCTTGCTCTATTCGCTCAACCAAGCGGCTGTAATCTCGCCGCGATGCCCCTCGGGCGCGAGCGGCGCGCGCAGGGCTTCCAACAGAGGTGGCAGTCCTTGGGTGAAGGCATAGGGCGGGTTGACGATGAACAGCCCCGCGCCGTTGTAGATGCCGGGCTGGTCGGCATCATACAGCCAATGCTCCACCGTCAGAAGCTTTGGGATACCAAGCTGGCGCAGCTTGTCTTTCCACAGAGCATGGGTGGGCCGTTCCTTCAGGGGATACCAGATCACAGTCACGCCGTGCGACCACTTGCGGTGCGCGGCGGCGAGGGTGGCGGTGATGCGGCTCCGCTCATCGGTCTGCTCGTAGGGCGGGTCGACCACCACCACGCCGCGCGGTGTCCGGGTCGGCAGCATCGCCAGCCATAGCTCGTAGGCGTCGCGCTCATGCACGGCCGCAGGGGTGCCGCGCATGACACCGCGCAAGGCATAGGCGTCCTCGGGGTGCTTTTCGTTGAGGATCATGACATCCTGCGGGCGGAGAAGCTGTGCCATAATCCGCGGGGAGCCGGGGTAGAGGCGCGGTCCGGCCCCGGTGTTCTCGGCCCCATTCACTGCGGTAACGGCAGCGCGGTATTCATCCAGCAGGGGGTTCCGGTCGGCAAAGGCCCGCACCACGCCCTGCGTGGCTTCGCCAGTGCGCCCGGCCTCCTCGCCCGCAAGATCGTAGAGCCCGCTGCCGGCATGGGTGTCGATCAGGGTGAGAGCGCTGTCTTTAAGCTGCAAGGCCCGCACCAGCGCGATCAGCAGGCTGTGCTTCACGACATCGGCGCTGTTGCCGGCATGGAAGGAATGGCGGTAATTCATCGTGAAGACCAGAAATTGGCGCGCCCGGCAGGACTCGAACCTGCTGCCTCAAGATTAGAAGTCTCGCGCTCTATCCAGATGAGCTACGGGCGCGCACCCGAAACATGGGAGACGGCTGCCCAATAGCGCGCTTTGCCGCACAGGCAAATCACGCTAATCGGTCAAGCGATGGAAAACACCGCTCCCGCTGATCCAGCAGCCGCCTTTGACCGCGATCCGACCGACGGCATTGTCGCCACCAGCCGCCCGCCGATCACGTTCCGGTACTATGATCTGGTGATGGCCGCCTTCGTCGCAATCCTGCTGCTGTCGAACATCATTGGCGCGGCCAAGCTGACCTTTGTCGATGTGCCATTCTGGCCACAAGGCTGGTGGCCCGCGCCTGACGGCGTCTTCATCTATGGCGCGGGGATTCTGTTCTTCCCGCTGGGCTATGTCATCGGCGACGTGCTGACCGAGATTTACGGCTTTGCCAAGGCGCGCCGGGTGATCTGGGTGGGGACGGCAGCGATGCTGTTCCTCGCCTTCATGTCCTATGTTGTCACCGCCCTGCCGCCCTTCGCTGGGTGGGAATGCGCGGCCAGCGGGTTCGGCGGCCCGCGCCCGGACACCGCCACCGCCAACGCGGCCGTCACCGGCGGAAAAATCTGCCAGAGCACTTATGAAAGCGTGTTCGGCAGCACCTGGCGCATCGTCGTCGCCTCGATCATCGCCTTTTGGGCGGGCGAGTTCGTCAATTCCTTCGTCATGGCCAAGATGAAGGTGCTCACCAAGGGCCGCGCCCTGTGGACCCGCACCATCGGCTCGACCTTCGTCGGACAAGGCGTCGACAGCCTGATCTTCTACCCCATCGCCTTCTACGGCATCTGGACGACCGAAGCGGTGCTGACCGTGATGATCACCAACTGGGCGCTGAAAGTGGCGTGGGAAGCGGTGCTGACCCCGGTGACCTATGTGGTGGTGAACCGGCTGAAGACCGCAGAGGGCGTCGATCTGTTCGACGTCGACACCGACTTCTCGCCCTTCGCCAAATCCCAGCAGCCCGCCCCTTAAAGCGCGCTTTCCGGCACGATATCGACCCGCCAGCCGATCCCCAGCCGTCCGGCGAGCAACTTCATATCTTTCTCGGTCGGCGAGCCGAACAGTGCCGCGTGGCTTTCCGCAAGGCGCAGCACCAGCGTGCCTTCATCAACCACCAACCGGCTCACCTCAAGCGAGCGGGCCGATTGACCGCCGAGCCGGCGCGCCAGCCGCAGGGCGAGGCCCCAGCGCACCGCTTCCTCGATCGCTTCGGGACAGGCCAGCGCGCGCACTTCGGCGGGCAGGCTGAGCTGGTTGCCATTGGCCGCAATCGCCGCAGCCAGCATCGCCCGGCCCTTGCCGTCGACCCCGACCCAACGCTTGTGCAGCGCCCAGTTGATCGCTTGCGGCAGCCGGATGTTAGGCTCGATCTGCATTGCGGCGAGCGCGAGCATGGTCGCCGCCAGCCGCAGCCGCTCACTGCCATGTTCGCGCGCAGGGGCAGCATCCAGCGTCCAGGCCGCCATCCGTGTTGCCAGCGTCGGGGCAGAGCCGCGCTGGCTGGAGAATACCGCCACGCCCGCCAGCAGCGGGTCCTGCGCCTTGGTGTGCGCAGGCAAGCGATCATAAAGCAGCCCTTCGCGCAGTCCCCATGACGAAAACACCACCTGCTCGGGTGCCAACCGCGTCAGCAGTGCTTGCAGCAGCACAGCGGCATCGGGAAGCTTCTCCGCCCGCATGGCTGAAATCCGCTCGCGGCCTTTCAGGACATCGGTTTCGCTCAACGCAAGGCCGGTGGCGAGCTCCAGCGCGGCGGTACCTTCGATCGCGAAGCCGTGCGGGTCGCTCAGCGGATAGCCGCGCGCCGCCATCGCATAGACCGCCATCGCCCGCCATGTGCCGCCCACCAGATAGAGCGTGCCATTCTCCGCCGCAGGCGCCGCCGACAAGTCCCATCCAGCCTTGCGGATCACCTTGTCGAGGCTCTTGCGCATCTCGCCCCGCCCGCCCTTGCGGTGTTCGGGCAAGCGCAAAGTGCCAAGCGGGAGCGTGCTGGCGCTGTCGGTTTGGCCGCCCGCCACCCGCACCAATTCTAGGCTGCCCCCGCCAAGGTCGGCAACGATCCCGCGCGCATCGGGGAAGGCACCGATCACGCCGTGAGCGCTCAGCAGCGCTTCTTCCTCGCCCGAGATAACCCGCGGATTGAGGCCGATCGCGCGCAGGGTTTCGACAAATTCGGGGCCATTGGCCGCCTCGCGCACCGCAGCGGTCGCCACGGTCTCGATATCCTTGATCCCGAGATCGGCGAGCAGCAGCGCAAACCGCTTCAGCCCTCGCAGCGCCAGCGCCATCGCCTCGTCCGCAAGCCTGCCAGTCGCTGCGATCTCGCGCCCGAGCTTCGCAGTCACCTTCTCGTTGAGCAGCACCGTGGGCGCGCGCATCGTGCCGCCATAGACGACCAGGCGCACCGTGTTCGAACCGATGTCGATGATCGCGCGTTCGGCCGTGTTGCCGCCCAGCGCACTGTCACGGCTTTCGCGCCGCCAGCGCCAGATCATGCCGCTGCTCCCCGGCGCAGCGAAAGCTTGGGAACGGCCCCGGCCTCCAGCGCTCCGCCGCGCCCGGATAGCGAAGGGTTGGTCATGAAATAGCGATGGCAGTTGAACGGCTTGCGCCCCTCTTCGACGGTAAAGCGCGAATAGCTGCCGTCAGGATGCAGCCACCAGCTTTGTTCAGTATCGAGCATATTGGCGAGCAGCACTTGCTGAAGCACCTGATCGTGCACCGTGCGGTTAAGGATCGGGATGAGCGCCTCGACCCGGCGATCGAGATTGCGGCTCATCATGTCCGCAGAGGCGATGAACACCGCCGCGTGGGCGCTCGGCATGGCGTGGCCATTGGCGAAGGCATAGATGCGGCTGTGTTCGAGGAAGCGGCCAATGACCGATTTCACACGGATGTTCTCGGACAGGCCGGCGATGCCCGGCCGCAGGCAGCAGATGCCGCGCACCACCAGCTCGACCTGCACCCCGGCATTGCTGGCGGCATAGAGCCGGTCGATGATCCCTTCATCGGTCAGCTGGTTGCACTTGAACCAGACAGCGGCAGGCTTTCCAGCTTGCGCATTGGCAATTTCGGTATCGATGCGGCTGTAGATTTCCTCACGCAGATCAATCGGGGCGATGTGGATGCGTTCGAGCGCGTGGGGCTCGACATAGCCGGTCACGAAGTTGAACATCTTGGCCGCATCGCGCGCCAGCTTGGGATCGGCGGTGAAGAAGCTGAGGTCAGTGTAAACCTTGGCAGTGACCGGGTGATAATTGCCAGTGCCAAAGTGGCAGTAAGACCGGAACCCGTCGCCTTCGCGCCGCACCACCATTGCGACCTTGGCGTGGGTCTTCCAGTCGGTGAAGCCATAGATGACCTGCACGCCCGCACGTTCGAGCTTGCTCGCCCATTTGAGGTTCTGCTCCTCGTCGAAGCGGGCTTTCAGCTCCACCACGGCGGTGACGGACTTGCCCGCTTCCGCCGCCTCAATCAGCGCACCAACCACGGCCGATTGAGAGCCTGCACGATACAGCGTTTGCTTGATCGCCACGACATCGGGATCGGCAGCCGCCTGACGGATGAAATCGACCACCACTTCGAAGCTTTCGTAGGGGTGGTGGATGACAATGTCCTTTTCCCGGATGGCCGAGAAAGCATCGCCGTCATGTTCGCGAATACGTTCGGGAAAGCGCGGGGAATAGGCGTCGAACTTCAGGTCGGGCCGGTCTTCGCGGACGATTTCAGCCAGGCCGTCGATCCCGATCATGCCATCGGTCTTGATCACCGCGGCTTCGTTGATGCCGAGCTGTTCGAGCAGCAGCTGCTCGGCGGCGGGATCGAAATCCTCCTCGATCTCCAGCTGAATCACCTGACCACGCCGCCGCCGCTGGATCGCGCTGCGGAAGGTGCGCACGAGATCCTCGGCCTCTTCCTCAATCTCGATATCGCTGTCGCGCAGCACCCGGAACAAGCCGTCACCCTGAATGGTGAAGCCGGGGAACAGCGCTTCGGCATAGCGCTGGATCAGCCGGGCAATCGAGATGTAGAGCACGCTGCCGTCACCCGATACCGCGTCCGGCACCCGCACGAAGCGGGGCAGCGCGCTGGGGATCAGCACCATCTCGATCAGCTGTTCGCCGGTCGCATTGCGGGTCAGCGTGAACAGCAGGCCCATGCCTTCGTTCTGAACGAAGGGGAACGGGTGCGCCGGATCGAGCGCCTGGGGCGTAATGATCGGCAGGATTTCATTGAGGAAGTAGGTCTTGAGCCACTTGTGCGCGGCAGGGCTGACGCGCTGTTCGTCGGCGATGTGGATATCCGCGCCCGCAAGCCCTTCCTGCACCGAGCGCCAGATGGTCTGCTGGATAGCGCTGAGTTCGGCCAGCTTCTCACGGATCGCGGCCAATTGCTGCGAGGGGCTGCGCCCGTCGATCGAGGGGATCGCCATGCCGCGCTGCACCTGACCCACCAGCCCGGCGACACGGATCATCATGAATTCATCGAGATTGCTGCCCGAAATCGACAGGAACCGCAGCCGTTCGAGCAGCGGGTAGGCCGGATTGCAGGCCTCCGCCAGCACGCGCTGGTTGAATTGGAGCCATGACAGCTCGCGGTTGAAATAGGGGGATTCGTCATGAGCCAGCTCGGCCATCTGCATGGGGCCTGCGCCTGCGGAAACATCCGCGTTGCCAATCGGTGACGTGCTCATCGCTTTCCTGTTCTGCCCTGCGCCGGTTCATGGGACGCGGCGCTTGCCCAGCGCATGTGTTCGCTCGGCCCAGCGGTGTAAATCAGGAAGATGGGCTTGTCACACCAATGTCAATTTGATCGAGGGTTTACACCAGGTCGCGGCTCTCGGCGATTTGGGTGATGCCGCGCTTGCCATTGGCATCGCGGCCCAGCTGGACGATCACGTCGATCACGCTGGCCGCATAAGCGATGGTGTCGCTGCGGGTGAGGCCGATGCCGGTCTGCATCACCATCAGCGACAGCTGTTCGAGCGCGCCGCGCAGGGAATTGGCGTGGATGGTCGAGAAGCTACCAGGGTGGCCGGTGTTGATCGCGCGCAGGAAGCTGACGCTTTCCGCGCCGCGCAATTCGCCCAGCACGATACGGTCGGGCCTGAGGCGCAGGGCGGCTTGCAGCAATTCGTTGGCGGTCACCTTGGCCTCGCCCAGCTCGCCCTTGACCGCGACCAGACCGACCGCGTTGTCGCCGGGGAACTTCAGTTCGGGCGTATCTTCGACCAGCACCACCCGCTCTTGCGCCGGGATTTCACCGAGCATCGCATTGAGGAAAGTGGTCTTGCCGGTGCTGGTGCCGCCCGAAATCAGGATGGTGCGCCGCGCACGGATGGCAGCGCGCAGGAAGGCGATAGGCTGGCTTTGCGGATCGGGCAGATCGAACTGCATCTCGCCCGCCAGCGGGCCGGTGTCATAGGCATCGAGCGGCAGGTCGAGCCGACGGTGGCGGCGGATCGCCATGACCCAATGCTTGCGACTGGCGGGCGGCCCGCAGAATTGGACACGCGCGCCATCGGGCAAGGTCGCGCCCAGCAAGGGATGTTCGCGGTTGATCCCCTGATGCGAAACCCGCGCCACCTGTTCGGCGAGGCGCTGCACCAGCCGGTCGTCAATCTCCGGGGTTTCGATCCGCTGCATTCCGGGACTGGCGGCATCCTCGATCCACACCTCGCCCGGGCGGTTAACCATGATTTCGGTCACGGTGTCACGGTCAAGCCAGCGGCGGAACGGCGCGAGATAGGCGTCGAGATAGACGCTGCGTTCGGCGGACAGCGGCACCGTCCCCCCGACTTGGGTATCGCCCTCGCCCATACCGAGCCGGTGGATATCCGCGCTCATGTGGTCAGTTACCGACCATGCTGAAATCGAGATCACGCGCGGTATAGACCTTGATCGGCTCCCCGGCGCGAACCCTGATCGTCGGGCTTATCTGGCCCTGCGATTGCACTGCCGAATTGGCCGCGCCCTGCGCGCCGCCCGCGACGATCACGCCGCCCACGCCGCCGGTCGCCAACGCGCCGAGGCCGCCCACCACCGAAAGGAGCAGACCCGAACCGAAGCGCTTGAGGAAGTGGCTGTTGACGTCACCCTCAAGCCCGGTCGTCCCGTCAAACCCGATTGCGGGGGAAGCGATATTGACCGAAACGCCGTCAGGCCGGATCAGCCGTGTCCAGATCACATAGGCGCGGCGCTGGCCCTGTTCAACGCCCGCCTGATACTGCCCGATCAGGCGCGACGAACGCGGGACAAGCACGCGCTTGCCATCGAAACTGCGGATATCCTGGCTCACCACGGCGCGGACATAGCCCGGCACGTCGGTGTTAATCGCAGTTTCGAGCACGGCTGGGATCAGCGTGCCTTCTGTCACTGTGGTCGATGGATTGGTCATCGCCCGCGCCTGTGCGGGCCCGCCACCAACGCCGCCAATCCGGCCTGCGAAAGCTCCCGCACCACCGGCTCCGGCTACGTTGCCTGCCGTGCCAGCTGCCGGAACGCCAAGCGGCCCTTCGGCAAGGCGCGCGCTTCCCGCGGCACGGCTCGCATCGAACACCAGCTGCGGGGTGGCATAGGGATTGACCGCCATGCCGGGCATGATCGAGGGATTGTTGGCGAGCACCGGCATCGGCGCAGGATCACCTTGCGGCGTCACCGGAACAGCGCCCGGCTGCTGCGCGGGATTACCCACCGGCGCCACCGTGGCAGGCGCGGCGGCTTGCGGCGGAGCAACAGCGGGGTTGCCGATCCCCTGCGGATCAGGCGTGCGGGCCGAATTCATCGCCCAGAAGGTGACAGCGCCCAGCAGGCCGACGACCGCAACCCCGGCAGCCATCTGGAACCCGTCACCCTTGGCCTTGCGGTCGGTGACGGCGGGAAAGGCAGCACGGCTGGCAAGATCGATGATCTCCGCCGATTCCCGCTCGCGCGGATCGCCGCTCTCGCCGGTTGAGCCATCGCCCTTCTTCGGCGGCAAACGCATGGCCAGACGCATCAGATGCTCTCCTTGGCGAATTCGATGGCAATGAACATGATCACGACCCCTTCTTGCGCGGCGCAGTCAGCCCCGCTTGGCGGGCCGAGAGCGGCGTGGGGCCGGTGTTGGTGAGCGTCGCGGTGTCGCGGCCGGAGCGCAAGATGATCTGCGGCGGTACCCCATCCACCACCAGCGTATCGCCGCGCACGGTGTAATTGACCGGCCCTTCATCGCCCGCTGCATTGGTCACGAGGATCGCAGGGATCGCAACGCCCTGCGGCCAGGTCAGAAACACCGCATTGCCATTGTCATAGGCGCGTGACGGCAGCAGATCGCGCGCGCCCGCGCTGGCCCAGGCGAAGTTGAGATTGGCCGGATCGCTCACCGAATAGGGGTCTGCCGCAGCGGCCACTTGCTCTGGCGCTTCGAGCGCCCGCAAGGCCTGCGCCTCGGCTTCGGCAATGGCGGCAAGACGCGCTTCCTCGGCCGCCTTTTCCAGCTCGGGATAGCGAAATTGCAGCACATAAAGCGCTGAATTTCTTGGGGACGCAACCAGATCGAACAGGTAGGTACGCTTGTCCGTCACCACCGTCATATTGGTGCGCGCATCGGTTTCCAGCGGCTTCACGAACAGGATCGACTGGGCCTTGTTCGGCTGCACCTGCCACGCGGCGGAATCGCCGATCGCGACATTCTCGATCACTTCGTCGGGCGCGAACTTGATCGTGGTCTGGACCTTCACCTTACCATCGATCCGCACCACGACATTCTCGTCAAAGACGCGTGTTTGCAGGCGGTTGTCCTGCGCAACAACAGGCGCGGCAAGGCAGAGAGCGAGGCTCGCGAGGAGCACGGCGCGGGTCATTGATAGGTCTCCGGAGGGGGGGCTTTCGGCGCGGGCACAGGCTTGGCAGACGATGCCGAACGGAAGCGGTTGCCGATGCCGCGGGTGCGCGAGGTGGCAGGGTTCAAGGGCACCACCTGCCCGCCTCCGCCGCCCGTCGCATAGACACGGGTTTCGCGCGCCACTGTTCCCGCAGGCCCGGTATCGTTGGCCGCTGCCACTGTCTGGAGCGGGCCAAGGTCCACCCTGCGCGGGGATAAGCCCGGACTAAGTGGGGCGACGTTGGTGTTGCGCGGGGCTGTGCCAACCGACTGTGGCACCGGCACGGAACGCGAGCTGTCATTGCTGCGGCTGTGCTCTTTTTCCGGCACCAGACCGAACACCTGCCAACCTGCCACCATGCTCGAGGCGACCTTGAGCGACAGCAGCATCAGCGCCATGTGCACCGCGCCGACCACGAAGAACGCCATCGCAGCCTGCTGGTCGATCTGCCCCGGCACCGCCACCAATGCGGCGAGCACCGGCACGGCCAGCTCTAACATGATCGACCCGCCCAGCACCCCAAACAGCGGGGCAAGCGCCATCATCGTCAGCCCTTTGAGCCACCCAGTGAACAATCCGCGCGTGCCTTCGAACAGGGCCAGCACCACGAAGATCGGCCCCACCGCGAGCAACAGCGCCAGCGCGATCCGCGCCGTCACCAGCAAGCCGACCGTGCCGAGCAGCAACAGCATCGCGCCCATCCACATCATGCCCGGCGGCGAGAACGCGGCGATATCCTTGGTATCACCGCTCGCCTGCTGGATCGCGAGGAAAACCACGTCGAGCTTCTGCGCGAACACAGCGGTCGCGCTTTCGCCCTGCGTCCCGGTGAGGATGCCCGCGATCTGGTCCGGCCCGCCGATGAAGATGTTGTAGAAGATCGTCGAGAAGGCGACGAAACTGGTGGCGAATCCCATCACCAGACCCATCGTGATCACCTTGGGCAGCAGCGCGCGCACGCCAAGGTTCGACCGCCCCAGCATCAGCGAGAGCGCGAAGAAGCTAACATACAACACCAGCATTAGCGTCAGCGCGAATGTCAACTGCCCCTCGGTCCCGAACAGGCGATTGAAGGCCTGCTCGCTCATGCCGCTGGCTATGCAATCGACCGCGCTCAGCGCCGCTGAAACGCCGGTGCCCATCGACTGCGCGGCAAGATCGCAGGTGGTCGTCATTCGGCCGCCTGCCACATGGGCTGGCCGTCCTGATCGACTTCACCATCAGGCCACGCCCGTCCGGTGAGCGCCGGGAACCACGCCGCAGGCTGATCGCCGACCGCTTCGCGCAGCAGATCGAGGCGGCGCACTGCGCTTTCACGGCCCGACAGGATCGTCAGCACCTCGGGCGAACCCGACAGGTCGAGCCGCACCACGACACTCGCATCGGGCTGCCGCACCAGGAAGCAGCGTGAATGCGCGGGCAGCGAGCGGATCAGCGCGAATTCATGATCCGTCAGGCCGAAGCCGTCGCAATAATCCTCAGGCCGCGCGCGGCTGTTGGGCATGAACACCATCGTCGCGGTCTGTTCGACCAGCGCGGTGGAAATCCGGCTGTCCAGCGCATCGCGCGCCGATTGCGTCGCAAACCCGACCAGCGCGTTGCGCTTGCGCAAAGTCTTGAGCCAATCGCGGATGCGCGCGGCGAAGACCTCGTCGTCCAGCGCCTTCCAGCCCTCATCGATCAGGATCATGGTCGGCTGCCCGTCCAACCGCTCGTCGATGCGGTGGAACAGGTACATCATCGTCGGCGTGCGCAGGCGCGGGTTTTCGAGCAGCGCGGTCATGTCGAAGCCGAGCACGCGCTCCGACAGGTCGAGCCGGTCGCGTTCATTGTCGAACAGCCACGCGTGTTCGCCGCCATCCCCGCTCGGCGAGCCGATCCATGCTGCCAGCCGATCCGCCAGATCGCCAGGCGTCGGGCGGCGGGCGCCGGCCAGCAATTCCTTGAAGTGCCGCAAGCGGCGCAGGCTCGGGTCATTGCCATAGGTCGCATCGACTGCGGCGCTGATGGTGGAGTATTCCTCCGGCCCCTCGGCCTTGAGCAGCACGGCGAGCCAATCGCGCAGGAAGGCACGGTTGGCGGGACTATCGGGGAGCGAGAGCGGGTTGAACCCGGTGGGATCGCCCGGCGCAATGCGGCTGTACCGCCCGCCGATCCCGCGAATGAACAGCTCCGCCCCGCGATCCTTGTCGAACAGGATCGTGCGGGGGCGGAACTTCTGCGCCTGCGCGGCGAGGAAGTTCATCACCACGGTCTTGCCCGAGCCGCTCGGCCCGATGACCGAGAAATTGCCGAGGTCGCCGTGGTGGAAGTTGAAGAAGAACGGGGTGGCGCTGGTCGTTTCCAGCAGCGTCACCGCATCGCCCCAATGGTTGCCGCTCGCCTGCCCTAAGGCAAAGCCGTGGAAGCTGCCGAAGCCTGCCATGTTGGCCGAGGAGATCAACGCGCGGCGGACGATGTATTCCTCATTGCCGGGGAACTGCGCCCAGAACGCCGGTTCGAGATTGGTGTCCTCGCGCACCGCAATCGCGCCGGTGTCGGCCAGCGCAGCGGCGCAGGATGCCATGGCGTCATCGAGGCGGGCGAGATCGCGTTCGCGTACCAGCACAGTCAAGTGATGGTCACCAAAGCCCACCGCCCCATTGCCCAGCGCATCACGCGCGGCGAGCATTTCGGCCCGTTCGGCTGCGGCTTCCTCGTCCACCGAGCGCGAGCGGCGCAAGGCAAGGTCGATGCGTTCCTTAGCCGTGGTGCGTTCATTGGGGGCGTAGCTTTCGGTCACCACCATCTCGAACGGCAAACGCAGCAGGTTGTCGAGCAGGCCCGGCGACGTCGCCTCGGGATAGTCCTTCAGCCCGAGGATCGCGGCGAAATCGGGCGCGGTTGACCCGCGCAGCTCCATCGCGTCGAGCCCGAAAGAGGCGCGGCGATAGGGCAGCATATGGCCGATATCGGTTTCCGGCGCTGGCCGGCGCACCGGGCGCATCTCGCCATTGTAGAGCGCCGAGAGCAGCTCCAGCATTTCGGAATTGGTGCCATCGCTGCTGCCTGGCGAATGGTAATCGCCCAGCACCGCCGCGCCGTAATTCTGGAGCGAGGCGACGAGGCCGGTGATCGCGGCCTTAAGGCTGCGGACGTCCTTGGGATCGGCCTCAGGCTCGTCCTGGCCCTGCCGGGAGAAGAACTTGGAGACGCGCTCCGGCAGACCGGTCTTGCCGCGGGCGGGGCGGCGGATCAGGGTCACGAACTGGTCGTTGATGAACAGCGATCCGCCCGCCAGCCGCTGCTTCCAACGCGCATCGATATGGCGCGACAGGGCATCAGGGAATTCAGCCTCAAGCTCCACTTCCACCCGGCGGCGGATGACGTGGTGATACATCACAAACCGCGCATCGAGCGTGCTGCGCAGCATCACCTCACGCGTCGCGGCGTGAGCGTTGAGAGCGTCGGAATCCTCGGTTTCGAACAGCAGGCCGGGCACTTGAATCGCACTCATCACCGAGCCATCGCGCAGCAGCACGGTGTTCTCGTCGACAAGGCGCGCATAGGGCAGGCGGTCGCCGACGCGCGCTTCCTTCGCGCTCCACGCGGCGGCTCCGATCCATTTCACCATGAGACGGCGTCCTTAAGGCGCATAGGAATTGCATCCCCAGCGCTTGAAATTGGGCACGCGCGGGCACTTCGAAACCTTGGTGATCCACAGGTCGAAAACGCGCGGTTCGCGCAGCGAAGCGAAGTAGCCGATCACGTGCATCACCATCGGCACCGGCAGAATCCACCAGCTTTTGAGGATCAGGAAGGCGATCGTCGTCACCATCAGGTTGATGATGAAGAAATTCATCGTCACGCCCGCAAACATCTGCGGCCGGGTGAGCGCGCGGTGCACCGGGTTGCGGATGAGCTCGCTCACTGACGCTTATCCCGCCGCCGACTGGATGCCGGCGACGATGGTGGTCGCGCCGAACAGGATGAACACGCCGATGATCACTGTCGCACCGAAACGCCAGTTCATCCGGCCGGTCAGCATCATGAAGCCGATCGCCGCCACCGCCATCACCGCAATCGTGGTCGCCACCGTGCCCAGCAGCGTGCCTTGCAGCCACAGCAGCGCATTGTTGATCGGGCCGGAGCCGGCTGGATCGGCGGTCTTCGCAAAGGCGACGCTCGGCGTGAGCGCCAGCGCGAGAGCAGCAGCAAAACGGGCAGGAAGGCGGAACAGCGACATCATGTCTCGGTCATTCTTTCATGTGATTTGAACGCCGCCGGTCACTGGCCGACGATGCGCGAATGGTTGGAAAGCCGCCCCATGATGGCGGCAACATATTGCTTTGTCTCACGGATATTGGGGACACCCCCGGCGCGCTCGACCCGTCCCGGCCCGGCGTTGTAGGCGGCTAGCGCCTTTTCCAGATCGCCGCCAAACCGGTCGAGCTGTTCGCGCAGATACCGCGCCCCGCCCTCGAGATTGGCGAAGGGATCGTGCGGGTTCACCCCGAGATAGCGGGCCGTGCCCGGCATCAGCTGGGCCAGCCCCTGTGCGCCGACGGGCGAGACCGCGTTCTCGTTCCAGCGGCTTTCCTGCCACACCAGCGCTTCAAGCAGGCTGGGCGACAGGTCGAACCGCACTGCGAGTTCGAGGATCTTGGCGTGATAGCGAAGCGGAATCCCGGCGGCATGGCGCGCAGGATCGGCGATGGCGTGCTCGGGGATTGAAGGAGCCTCGGCAAAGTCGAGGTTCGCTGCGCTGAGCGGCACGGAAGATGCGGCCTTAGGATCGACCGCAGCAGGCGTAGCGAGAGACTGGCCCGCAAGCGGCCCTGCCACCCAGCGCGCGCCATCAGCTCCCAGTTCGAGCACGTCTGCCTGGGCTTGGGTGGCAAGCCCGAGTGCAGCAGTACAAATCATGACGCGGCAAGCCGCGGCGAGAATCATGTCTCGGCCCTCCAGAATGACCCCCTTTGTCTATCCTAAATGACATGCAGGTGACAGTCTTGCGAAAGCCCGTCAGCCAGCCCCGGGTGCGGACAGCAAAACGGGCGAGCTGCTCCCCCGCAGCCCGCCCGTTTGCGGCCTCAGTACGACCCGAGGGCCGGGTTGCAATCAGTCGCGAAGGGTCAATTGTTCGCCGCGCATCGCAGGCGCGCGGAACTCGCCCCGCTCAAGCATCTTGATCGCCTTGCGGGCCAGACGCCGCGAATCGGTGGCGCTGCCATCGGCGGTGTCGAGCTCGACCACTTCGTGACAGGCCAGCGCCGCTTCGAACGCGTCTCGCGCCTTCCCGTCGTCACCCGCCTGTGCATAGGCGATGCCGAGATTAATCAGCACCGCGGCGTCATGCGGATCGGCCGCGCTCGCCTTCTGAAGCGTCGCCAGCGCCTGTTCGGCACGGCCAGCGGCGAGCGGCTGCACCGCCAGTTCGGGATCCTTGAGGTGAGCGGCAGGAGCCCCTGCCAGCGGGGTCGCAGCAAACAGCGCGAGTGCGAAAGCGGTAACGGACATCGGCATGGCTCCTGTGTGAACGACGCAGAAGATGACTCACTTGCAGTGCCGATGCAACAAAACTGCAACATTGTAATTTAATTGTAATTTAAGCCGCCACCTTTCTGATTTTCCATGTCTTTAATGTGACGGTCTTTTGCTCTGCATCCCGCCGCTTTTCGCGCAGCTTTGTCGCAATTGTCTTTCTTCGGTCATAATCTCTCAACTGACACACGTCTGTCATGATGCAAGAATTCTGTCATGCCCGCCCCCTAGCGAGCCCCCAGCGCAACAAACTTCGCGCCTAACTCGATTCTCGGCTCAAGAGGGGACCGCTCGCTGTGAAAAACTTTCAACGCACTCTGATCATGGGTTGCAGTCTGGTCGCTCTGGCTGGCTGCGGCGCGGATGAAATCGTCTCGCCGGGCACTAGCGGCGATATCATCATCAACAACCCGGCCCCGACGCCCACCCCGACCCCGACGCCGACCCCGACTCAGTCGCTGGTCACCCCGGCGGCTGGCTGTCCGACCATCGCGACTGCGGGCGGGCTGGTCGATGCCAGCACCATTGGCGGCCCGACCGGCACCTACCGCGTCTGCCAGCTGCCCGCGCGCTTCACCTCGACCGACACCCTGCCCTACATCCGCGGCCTAGTGTACCAGATCAACGGCCGTGTCGAAGTGGGTGCGGATCGCGGCTTTTCCAGCACCGGTACAACCGTCACCCTTACCATCGAACCCGGCGTGATCCTGTTCGCGCAGCAGGATTCGTACTTGGTGGTGAACCGTGGCAACGCGATCCAGTCGAACGGGACCGCGGACCGCCCGATCGTCTGGACAAGCCGCGACAACATCCAAGGCGTCGCGAGCGACAATAGCCAGCAGCAGTGGGGCGGCGTCGTGCTGCTTGGCCGCGCGCCGATCTCCGATTGCTCGACCGGCGTGTTCAACACCACAGCCGCCCCGACTGCCAACGCGACCTGCGAAGGCCGTCTCGAAGGTGCGGCGGTTGCCACTCCGTTTGGCGGCGCCAATGCCGCTGACAGCTCGGGCTCGTTCCGCTTCAACCAGATCCGATTCTCGGGCTTCGAACTGGCGCCGAACAACGAACTTCAGTCGCTGACCACCGGCGGCGCGGGTTCGGGCACGGTGATCGAGAACCTCGTCTCGTTCAACAGCTCGGATGACGGCGTCGAGTTCTTCGGCGGCGGATTCAACGCCCGCAACTTCGCTATCATCGGCGCATCGGACGACTCGCTCGATGTCGACACTGGCGCGATCGTCAACCTCGACACCGTGATCGCGGTGCAGCGTTCGACCACCGGTGACCGTGCGATCGAACTCGACTCGCCCAACGTCGCTGACCGCACGCCGTCAAATGCGATTCCGCAGACTCGCTTCCAGGTGAACAACTTCACCTTCGTGATGCGTGACGGCGCGCCGCAGGTTGTCCAAGCACGCGGCGGCGCGGCGCTCGGCCTCACCAACGGCGTGATCAACGCCGGCACCAACCACTGCTTCCAGATCGACGAGCCCACTACGCTTGCAGCGATCATCGGCGTGGATTCGGTAGTCGGCGATTGCCCGGCGACTGATCCGATCCGCGGCGGCGGCGGCAACACCAATGCCGACGTGGCGGCCCGCATCAACGGCGGCACGAACAACAACCTCGCCTTCGCGATCACGCTCACAAATGGCGTGGTCAACGGCACCGGCGAGACAGGGCGGACGGCCTTCAACGCCAACACCCGTGCGACCTTCTTCCCGACCCGTACCTTCGTAGGCGCGATCCAGAACGCCGCGGCGCTGACCAGCATCTTTGGCAACTGGACCTGCAACTCGTCGATCCAGAACTTTGGCAGCGCGACCGGCGCCTGCACGTCGTTGCCGGTCTACCCGGCCTAAGCGGCGAAAATGACACGTTCGGGGGAGACGCAGCTTCATCGCCGCGCCTCCCCCATTTTCACATACAGACTGACCATTTCATGAGGGGGTCCTCACCTATGTCGACCGGCACGCGCCTGGCAGGGCTGCTGCTTCTCACCACGTCGCTCACCTTGCCGTCTGTTCTGCACGCGCAGGATGTGCCGCAGGAAGATGAAGCGGCGCAGGACCCGCTTACCGAAGAGGTGGAGGGCGAGCCCCCAGTTGAGGATTTGCAAGAAACCGATATCTCGGTTCCGGGCGGCGGGATTATCGTCACCGGACGGCGCAACCGCGATCCGGCGCGTAACTCAGGCCAAGTGCTCAGCGTGCTGAGCGAGGCCGATATCGCCCGCACCGGCGAAGGCGACATCGCCGGCGCGCTGGCGCGGATCAGCGGCCTGTCGCTGGTCGGCAATGGCCGCGTCTTCGTGCGCGGTCTGGGCGATCGCTACTCGCTCGCGCTGCTGAACGGCCTGCCACTCCCCAGCCCCGAGCCTTTGAGCCGCGTCGTCCCGCTCGACATCTTCCCGACCAGCGTGATCGCATCGAGCCTCGTGCAGAAGACCTATTCGGCCAACTTCCCGGGCGAATTCGGCGGCGGGGTGATCAACCTCACCACCAAAGCGATCCCGACCGAGGACTTCCTCACCATCGGCTTTACGGGCAGTGGCGATACCGAGACGACCTTCCAGAACGGGTTGACCTATTTTGGCAGCCGCTGGGACACCTTCGGTTTCGATAACGGCAACCGCGATTTTCCGACCGCGCTGCAAGGCCTGATCGCTAGCGGCACCCGCATCAATGATGCGCCGATCGACGTGCAGCGCCAGCTCGCCGGGCAGATCATGCCGCTCAATCTCGTCACCCTGCAAAAGAATGACGAGCTGCCGATCAACTTCAGCGCCAACATCACCGGCGGCGCTTCGTTCGAGGTGGGTGATGGCAATTACCTCGGCCTGATCGCGACCGCCGGGATCACCAACACCTGGCGCAATCGCAATGTCACCAGCCAGCAGTTCGGCGATGCCGAAGCGGGCCAGATCCTGTTCGATTCGCGCAACTTCATCACCGACAACAAGGTGCTGGTGAACGGCCTCATCGGCATCGGCTTGGACATCGGCGAGCACACCATCCGCTGGACCAACCTCTACATCCGCGACACCCTCAAGACCGCGCGTCTCGCGACCGGCACGGACAGCTTCACCGATGTCGCCCGTCCGTTCGACTTCCAGACCCAGCAGACCGGCTGGTTCGAACGCCAATTGATGGATTCGCAGATCGTTGCCGAATTCAACTTCGACGCCTTCGAGCTCGATCTGCGCGGCGGCTATGCCCGCACGGACCGCGAGGCGCCTTATAACGCCATCGTCCCCTACATCCGCACCAACATCCCTGGCGATCCGTTCGGCGACAAGTTCGTGGTCGATGTCGGCGCGCAGGTCGGCGGGACCGAGCGGATCCAGGTCGGTTTCGAAGACCTGACCGAAGAACTGTGGTTCGGCGGTGCTGACGTGACCTTCGAAGTCTCCGACACGCTGTCGCTGACCGCGGGCTATGCCTATTCGGATACGACCCGCCGTTCGCTGTCCTTCATCATCCGCCCGCTGCTCGGCTCCTCGGCAGAGCTCAACACCGCGCTGCGGGCCTTGGGCCTGCGCCGTCCGGGTGACATCATCAACGGCGCGGTGCTCGCCGAATTCCCCGATGGCACGCCGTTCTTCAACGTCACCGTGTCAGATCCGACCCCCTTCCCGGTGTTCGATGCGGCGCTGACGACCCATGCCGGTTACGGTCTGGCCCGGTTCCGCCCGACCGACCGTCTGAATATCGAGGCGGGCGTCCGTTATGAGGACGCGCTTCAGGTCGCGGCGCCCGATCTCACCTTCGGCGGCGGCAATCTCGCCAACCCGACGCGGATCGCTAACGACTACTTCCTGCCGTCTGCCACAATCACCTGGGAGGCGATTGACGATCTCCAGCTGCGGCTCTCGGCCTCGCAGACCATCGCTCGCCCGCAGTTCCGCGAGCTGGTCGAACAGACCTATTTCGATCCCGAGAGCAACCGCCGCTTCCGCGGGAACCCGTTCCTTCAGGACAGCGAGCTGATCAACGTTGAAGCGCGCGCCGAATACTACTTGGGCGGCCCGAAGAAGGTCAGCCTCGCCGGGTTCTACAAGAAGATCGACAACCCGATCGAAAACTTCCTGATCACGGCGCCTGGCATCATCGAGACGAGCTATGCCAATGCCCCCTCGGCCGAGCTTTACGGTGCCGAGCTTGATGCCTCATACGGCATTGATCTGGCCGACTGGGGCGGGTTCTTCGAGACCAAGCAGTTCCTGATCATTGCCAACTACACCTACACCCAGTCGTCCATTTCGGTGGGCGCGACCGATCTGGCCCCGATCCCCGGCGCAACCGGCCAGTTGGCGAGCCAGCTGTTCGACGATGGCTCGCCGCTGGTCGGCCAGTCCGATCACGTCGCCAACCTGTCGCTCGGCATCGAGGATCTCGACAAGGTCCAGCAGTTCACCGTGCTGTTCAATTATGCGAGCGAGCGTGTGACCCTGCGCGGCGGGGCGCTGCCCGATGTGGTGGAAGACCCGGGCCTGACGGTCGATCTGGTCGCCCGGTCGGCAATCAAGCTGGGCGGTCTGCCGCTCGAATTGTCGCTGGAAGCCCGCAACATCTTCGGGCGCGACAATTTCGAGTTCCAAGAAGTGAACGGCAACCGCGCCGAGCTGAACACCTTCGACGTGGGCACGAGCTTCGCCATCGGGGTGAAGGCGGAGTTCTGATTGGACGGGGGAGGCCAGCCCTCCCCCTTTTGCCGTCGCCCCGTGCTTCACACGGGGTGACGGGACAATTTCCATCCTCACCCCAGATCGAACACATACCCCAACGACCGCACCGTGCGCAGCGGGTTGCCGCCGCCGGCTGACTTGATCGCGCGGCGCAACCGGCCGATCCACACATCCACCGTCCGCTCGTCAATCGGCGGTTCGCGCTTGCCGAGGCCGCTGATCAGATCCTCACGCGTCAGCACCCGGTTGGGGTTTTCGGCGAGGAAGCGCAGCAGGCGAAACTCGTTCGGCCGCAACACGATCGGCGTCTCGTCCCAGCGCGCCTGAAGCGCCGCCATGTCGATCGTCAGCGCGCCGAGTTCGAACCGCCGGGTCGCATTGCGCTCTGCCCCGCGCGATTGCAGTGCCAGCACCCGGTCGAGCACGGCAGTGCGCGTCAAAGGCCCGATCACATAATCATCGGCTCCGGCCCGCAACGCGCGGCGGCGATCCTCGGCATCGTCTTCTTCCAGCACCATCGTCACATGGGCATCAGCCGTGCGCGAATCGGCGCGCAGGCGGCGGCACAGCTCCAACCCGGCCAGTTCGGGCATCACCCAGTCGACAAAGGCCCACATCGGCCCCTCCACCAGCCGCCGCGGGCCTTCCGGGCCGAGCCGGTCGAAGGTGAAACGCCGCTGATCATGGACGAAATCCTCCAGGCTTTCGCCCAGTTCGCCTGTCAGGAAGATATTGACGACATCCATGTTCTGTCAGCCCCGGTTTGGTCCCGGAGTGGCGTAGGTGTGTGACGCGTTTGTGACTGGATTTCAGTTGTATGTAACAATCGCCGCACAATCACCCGCCGAGCACCGAAACCTTGTCCATTGCGGGCACCGGCATCCCCATTCCGGTCGGGAATTTGGGCCGATAGGGCGCTTCGAGCGCGGCGATCTCCTCCGCCGACAGCGCGATATCGAGCGCGGCAACCGCATCGGCAATATGCTGCGGCTTGGTCGCGCCAATGATCGGGGCGGCGACTTGCGGCTTGGTGAAATGCCACGCCAACGCAAGGCTCGCCATCGGCACACCGCGCTGGGCGGCGAGATCGGCGAGCGCATCGATCACTTCGCGGTCCGCCGCGTCCTCCGCCTTGTAGAGCGCCTTGCCGACCACATCGGTCTCGCTACGTACCGTGGTCTCCCCGAAAGGCCGGGTCAGCCGCCCGCGCGCGAGCGGGCTCCACGGGATCACGCCGACGCCCTGATCCGCGCACAGCGGTAGCATCTCGCGCTCCTCCTCGCGGTAGAGCAGATTGAGCTGGTTCTGCATCGATATGAACCGCGTCCAGCCATTCGCCCGCGCCACCTCCTGCGCCTTGGCGAACTGCCACGCATACATCGACGACGCGCCGATATAGCGCGCCTTGCCCGCCTTCACGATGTCATGCAGCGCCTCCATCGTCTCCGCGATGGGGGTCACATCGTCCCAGCGGTGGATCTGGAACAGGTCGACGTAATCCATTCCCAAGCGCGACAGAGAATCGTCGATCGCCGCGAACAACGCCTTGCGCGACAGCCCGCCGCAATTGGGCGCATTGCGCCACACGCCAAAGGCCTTGGTGGCGACCACGATCTCGTCACGCCGCGCCATTTCCTTGAGGAGCTTGCCGGTGATCTCCTCCGAGGTGCCGCCCGAATAGATGTTGGCGGTGTCGAAGAAATTGATCCCCGCCTCCAGCGCCTCGCGGAAGAACGGGCGCGCCGCATCCTCGCCCAGCAGCCAGTCGCCGTGCCAGCCTTTGGAGGTGTCGCCATAGCTCATGCAGCCGAGGCACAGGCGCGAGATGGTGAGACCGGATTTGCCAAGGCGGGTGAATTGCATGGGTTACCTCTGAATGGCGAATTGTGAAATATTGTTGCCGCCGAAGTTGACAAAGTTGACAGGGTGTCAAGCGGCAGACTTTCTTTCAAAACATTGATTAAATTGATATATTCGGCCAAAAACCAAAGTTGACAGATTGGCATGACAGGCCCCCCCTGCCTCCCGCTGTGACTCTGACCCTCGTTCAATCCCCGCGACCCTGCACCTGACCGCCGGGTGTAGGAAAGAGGCCATGCCGAACGGCCCGTGCCGATGGCGGCGCGGCCAGCTTTTGCGCATCATCCCAGCGTCAGCCCCCCGTCCACCACCAGCGTCTGCCCGGTGATGTAAGCGCTCAAGGGCGAGGCGAGGAACAGCGCGGCGCCGGCCATGTCCTCGGGCGTGCCCATACGGCGCAGCGGAATCGCCTTGAGGCTCGCCTCCAGCCGTTCGGGGTGGTCGGTCGTCACCGCGGTGAGCTTGGTCGGCACCAGCCCCGGAGCAATGCCGTTGACCCGGATGCCATCCCGCGCCCAGGCCTCGCCCAGCGTCTTGGTCAGGCTGGCCGCGCCCGCCTTGGAGGCGGCATAGGCGGGCGTGCCGATGGTCGATTTGAACGCGGCGACGCTGGAGACGATGATGATCGCGCCCTTGGCTTGGACGAGCGCCGGGTGGAAGGCACGGGCTGCGTCCATCACCGAATTGAGGTTGATGTCCACCACCGCATCCCAGCCCGCGCGGGTGAACTCCTGCCGCCCGTAGCGGACAGTGCCCTGCGAGAGCACCAGCACATCGACCGGGCCCAATTCTGCCGCCAGCCGGTCGGCGGCACCGCGGTCAGTAAGGTTCAATTGGCGGTAATTGAGGCCGGTGAAATCAGCGTCCTCGGCTTCAAGGTAATCGCCGAAATCGGGCCGCGTGCCGGTGACGGTAACGCTCGCGCCATTCCCCCGGAACCCGTGGGCAATGCCGTTCCCGATCCCGCTCGATCCGCCGATGACGAGAACGCGTTTGCCGGTGAAGTCGAGGGGGTCGGTCATTTTCTGTAGCTCCGACTGATCGTGCTTACTTTTCCCTTCCCCTGGGGGAAGGGCCGGGGATGGGGGGCCTGCCTTACGAGGGGGCGGTACCCCCACCCCCAACCCCTCCCCAAGGGGAGGGGAGCTATCGGCCTCAAATACTCCGCGAGATCACTTCCTTCATGATCTCGTTCGTCCCGCCAAAGATCCGGGTCACGCGCGCGTCGCGCCACAGGCGGGCGATGGCGTATTCGTTCATGTAGCCTGCACCGCCGTGGAGTTGCAGCGACGCGTCGCACAACTCCCATTGCAGATCGGTGTGCCACAGCTTGGCCGCGGAGGCCTCGGCGGTGGTGAGTTCGCCTGCGAGGTGCTTCTTGATCGCCCAGTCGAGGTGCGCCCAGCCGACTTGCAGCTTGGCCTTGAGATCAGCGAGGGTGAACTTGGTGTTCTGGAATTCGAACACGGTCTTCCCAAACGCCTTGCGGTCCTTGGTGAAGGTCACCGCCTCGTCAAACGCCCGCTGCGCCGCAGCCTGCGCGCCGACCGCGATGCCGAGGCGTTCCTGCGGCAGTTCCTCCATCAGGTGCACAAACCCCATGCCTTCCGCGCCGAGGATGTTGGTCATCGGCACGCGGCAATCGTTGAAGAACAGTTCCGAGGTATCGGCAGCGTGCTGGCCGATCTTGTCGAGATTGCGCCCGCGCTCGAAGCCGGGGGTGTCGGCGTCAACCAGCACGAGGCTGATGCCCTTCGACCCCAGCTCGGGATCGGTCTTGGCAACCACGATCACGCAATCGGCATTCTGGCCGTTGGTGATGTAGGTTTTCGACCCGTTGATGACGAGGTGGTTGCCGTCCTTCTTCGCCGTCGTGCGGATGCCCTGAAGATCGGAGCCTGCGCCGGGTTCGGTCATAGCGATCGCGGTGATGATGTCGCCGCTGACCATGCCGGGCAGATATTTGGCGCGCTGTTCGGGGTTGCCGAGGCGCTCGAAATAATTGGCGGTGATGTCGTTCTGAAGCGTGAAGCCGGCGGATGATCCGAGGTAGGACAGCTCCTCGGTCAGCACGCAGTTGAACCCGAAATCAAGGCCGAGGCCGCCGTTCTCTTCCTTCACCGTCATGCACAGCATCCCGGCGTCACCCATCTTTTTCCAGACGTCGCGGGGCACGATGCCGTTGGCTTCGTGCTCCTCCATGTGCGGGGTCAGATGCTCGGCGAAGACCTTGCGCACAGTGTCGCGGAAGGCCTCGTGGTCTTCATTGTAGGCGGTGCGGTATGAGGTTGCGAGCATGGCGGGGTGTCTCTCCGGGCAATGGGTTTTGATTTGCCACGATTGAACAGCGCCAAGGGGTGAGGGTCAAGCGCGAAAGTGGGGAGCCCTCCCGTCAACCCAGCGCAATCTGGGACCTAGGGCGGTGAGCGCTGCGCTGTGAGGCTCTAGGCCCCAGATTGCGCTGGGGTGACGGGAGGTGGATGGGGGTGAGGTTTGATACCTCCCCCGTCCCGGGCTTGACCCGGGATCCCGCTTCCTCTTGCGAGATGTCAAAGAAAGCGGGGCCCCGGATCAAGCCCGGGGCGGGGAAAGACTAACCCACAAACGCGCGTTCGATCACGAACTGGCCCGGCTTGTTGTTCGCGCCCTCTTCAAACCCTCGGCGTTCCAAGTCCGCTGCGTGGTCCTTGATCATCGCCATCGAGCCGCACAGCATCACGCGGTCTTCTTCGGGCACGAAGCGCTGCGGGCCTTTGCTCTGTTCGAACAGGCGGCCGTCGTCGATCAGCTGCTGGATGCGGCCTTGTGTGCGGAAGCTTTCGCGGGTCACGGTGGGGACGTAGATCATCTTCGCGCGGTCTTCGTCTTCGAGCAGCGGGTCGCCTTCGAGCTTCGATTCCAGCAGCTCGCGATACGCCAGCTCGTTCACATTGCGCACCGAGTGGACGACAATCACTTCTTCGAACATCGCGTAGACATCGGGATCGCGCACCAGGCTCATGAACGGCGCAAGGCCGGTGCCGGTCGAGAGCATGAACAATCGCTTGCCCGGCAACAGCGCGTCGGTCACCAGCGTGCCAGTCGGCTTCTTGCCGAGGTAGATCGGATCGCCGACCTTGATGTGCTGGAGCCGCGAGGTGAGCGGGCCGTCCTGCACCTTGATCGAGAGGAATTCCAATTCCTCGTCATAGCTGGGCGAAGCGACCGAATAGGCGCGCAGGAGCGGTTTGCCGTTGTCGCCGGGGAGCCCGATCATCACGAACTCGCCCGAGCGGAAGCGGAAGCTCGGCGGGCGGGTCATCTTGAGCGAGAACAACCCATCGGTCCAGTGATGGACGTAGGTGATGGTCTCAACAGAGAGCGCCGCGCTTTCGGTAAACTGGTCGCGGTCGATGGTGGGCTGGTTCAAAACGGGCCTCGGATGTCAGGTCAGCGCCGCCCCCACGGGCAGCCGGAATGCGGGCGCAAATGGACGAGTAGCGCCCGCCCTTCAAGACAGTTTAGTGTTAAGGGGTGAAAGCGGGCCTTGCTCGGTCGCAATTCGCGCGCCCTTTGCCCGGCCCGCGTCAGTTCCAGCCGGCGCGGTCGAAGATCTTGACCGCTTCGGCCTGCCCCTTGCCGATATCGGCAACGCTCAGCGTATCGGGTTTGAACGCGCCGAGCGCCTCGACGGAGGAATTGGCCTTCAGCCCGATGCTCGCCGGGTATTCGTTGTTGCCGTCCGCGAAGTACCGCTGGGCGCTTTCCGAGGTCAGGTATTCGAGGAACTTCACCGCGTTGTCACGGTTGGGCGCGGTCTTGACGAGGCCCGCGCCGCTGACATTGACGTGGGTGCCGACCCCGCCCTGATCGGGGAAGATGACGCCGACCTTGTCAAAGATCGCCTGGGCCGCGGCATCGCCTCCGGCATAGCGGGCGAGGTAATAGGTGTTGACCACCGACACGCGGCACTGCCCGGCGGCGACCGCTTCGATCATCGCAGTGTCATTGCCTTGCGGGGCCTGCTTGAAGTTGGCGACAACGCCCTTGGTCCACGCCTCGGCTGCGGCCGCGCCCTTGTGGGCGATGATGCTGGAGAGGAGCGAGATGTTATAGATGTTCGAGGACGACCGCATACAGATCGCGCCCTTCAGCGCCGGACTGGCAAGATCGGCGTAATTGGCAAGGCCCTGCGGCGCGCCTTCGGCCTTGTTGTAGATGATGATCCGCGCGCGGGTCGACAGGCCGAACCACAGTCCGTCAGGGTGGCGCAGATTGGCGGGGAGGCGCTCCTTCAGCACCGGCGAATCGACCGGGGCGAGAATGCCTGCTGCTTCCGCCCGCCAAAGCCGCCCGGCATCGACGGTGATGAGCAGGTCGGCGGGGCTGAATTCGCCCTCGGCCCCGATCCGTTCGATCAGCGCATCGGCATCGGCCTCGATCCGGTTGACCTTGATCCCGGTTTCGCGGGTGAAATCCTCGTAGAGCGCCAGATCAGTGTCGTAATGGCGCGAGGAATAGATATTGACCTCACCCGTGATCGGCACCGCCGCGTCGCCAGCGTCATCAGCGCAGCCGGACAGCGCACCGAGGCTGACAAAGGCGCAAGCAGCAAGGACGAGGTTCTTCATGGGAGAGCGGCTTTCTGTGACTACTTGCGAATGACTTGCAATATAATCGGAGGCCGCGCAAGCCCTAACTGCGCGCAAAGGCTCGCACGCTATCCGGGTCCGGCAATACGCTATAGGTCTTGTCCAGATCGACCGGCAGCGCGGTTTCGACCGTGATCGCCGCCCCGCCCGCTCCCTGAAGCAGCACCCGGCTGCGCGCGCCCATCGGATGAACGTCGCGCACAGTGCAACCACGCACATCCGCCAACGGCATCAGCCGGTCAGCCTGCACCAAAAGGTCGAAGGCAGGCGCATCGGGTAACGCGCCGATCAGACTTGCGAGCGGCCACAACCCGAACGGCGTATCCAGCCCCTCGACCCCGCGCGTGCCCGAGATAATCTGCGCGCCGCTGAATATCGCCCCGACGGAGGCCGTGGCCGGCGCGTGGTGAAGCTCTTGCGGGGTGCCGAACTGGATGATCCGCCCGCCCTCCATCACCGCGATCCGGTCCGCGATGTCGAGCGCTTCGGCCGGATCATGCGTCACCAGCACCACCGTCGCCCCTGCCTCGCGCAGCAGGATGCGGCATTCGCGGCGCAGCTTGCGGCGCAGGACGATGTCGACGCTGGCGAAAGGCTCGTCCATCAGCAGCACCCGCGGCTCGGGCGCCATCGCGCGGGCGAGCGCGGCGCGCTGTTGCTGCCCGCCCGAAAGCTCGTGGGGATAGCGCGCGCCCATGCCGGCAAGGCCGACCTTGGCGAGCCAGCTGTCCGCCTCAACGCGCCGCGCCTTGGGCAGACCAAAGGCGACATTGGCGGCGAGCGTCATGTGCGGGAACAGCGCGCCGTCCTGAAACACCAGCCCCACGGGCCGCGCTTCGGGCGGCGGGCTGCGCTGCGCATCGGCCAGCACCTCGCCCCCCAGCGTAACCTCACCCTGTTGCACCCGCAGCAGGCCAGCCGCGAGGCCAAGCAGTGTTGACTTCCCGCAACCCGACGCGCCAAGCAGGCACGTGATTTCCCCCGCGGGCGCGGTAAAGCTGATATCCTCCAGCGCCCGCACCTCACCGTAAGCATGGGCAATATGACGAAATTCGAGGCTCAATGGCTGATCCTGCCCTCACGGCGCGTGGGTTTCGGGGGAAACTCCCGGTGAGCCGCCTTAGGCAAATTGCAGGCCATGGCGCAAGCGGTGGCGGATGGAGCGTGGCGGCGCTGGCCATCGCCGCACTGGCCGGATTGCCGATTGCCGCGATTGCCTGGGCCTCGCTCGCAGGAGGCGGAGAGGCGATTGCCGATCTCGCTGCGACCGTGCTGCCGACCTATGTCGCCAACACCGCGCTCTTGATGCTGCTGGCGGGCGGCATCGCAGCGGTGGTGGGAACGGGCTGCGCATGGCTGGTCGCCGCGACCCGCTTTCCGGGGCGCCGTGTGTTAAGCTGGGCGCTGGTGCTGCCGCTCGCCCTGCCCGCCTATCTGGCTGCCTATATCTATGCCGACCTGCTCGATTTTGCCGGACCGCTGCAAAGCGCCTTGCGCGCGAGCATGGGCTGGGGGGCAAATGATTACGCCTTGCCCGACATCCGCTCGCTGGGCGGCGGGGCCTTTGTGCTGGGCTTTGTGCTCTATCCTTACGTCTATCTGCTCGCCCGCACCGCCTTTGCAACCCAGAGCCTTACGCAGTTCCGCGCCGCCCGCAGCCTTGGCGCTGCGCCTGCGCGGGCGTTCTGGCGCGTGGCGCTGCCCGCCGCCCGCCCGGCCATCGCCGGAGGGCTGGCGCTGGTGCTGATGGAGGTGCTCGCCGATTTCGGCGTGGCCGAATATTTCGCGATCCCCACCTTCTCGACCGGGATCTTCCGCAGCTGGCTGGCGATGGGCGACAAGGCTGCGGCCTTGAAGCTCGCCGCGATCATGCTGGTCTTCGTCATCGCGCTGGTGGCGTGGGAAGCGCAGAGCCGGCGCGGACGCAGCGACAGCCGCGATGGCCTCGCCGCGCGGCGGGACGAGGAACCGCTGGTCGCGCTGACGCCGCTGGGCAAGGGGCTGGCCTGCCTCGCCTGCGCCGCGCCGGTGGTGCTCGGCTTCGTGCTGCCCGCCGGATACCTTGCGAGCCTCGCACTGACCCCGATCGCGCAGGCCGCGGCGGGCGACCTGCCCACCTATATCCGCGGGAGCCTGTGGCTTGGCCTTGCCGCAGCAAGCCTGTGCCTTGTCGCCGCGCTCGTGCTCGCCTTTGCCCGCGCGCGGTCAGCTTCGCGGGTCACGGCGAGCGCGATCCGGCTGGCGACGCTGGGCTATGCGCTGCCGGGCGCTTTGCTGGCGGTCGGCCTGCTCGCGCCGCTCGGGGCCTTCGACCAGAGCCTGACCCGCGTCGCCCGCGACAGTTTCGGATGGAGCGGCGGCTTGTTGCTGACCGGCACCAGCGCGCTGCTGATCTATGCGCTGTCCGTGCGGTTTATGACGGTCGCCTACAACAGCGTCAGCGGCGGGTTGGCGCGCATTCCCCCCGGCCTTGATGCTGCCGCGCGGAGCCTTGGCGCTGCCCCGTCCCGCGTGCTCGCCCGGATCTATGCGCCGCTGCTCGCCCCGAGCCTGGCGGGAGCGGCGGCGCTGGTGTTCATCGACACCTTGCGCGAACTGCCCGCCACCCTGATCCTGCGGCCGTTCAACCTCGAAACGCTGGCGACCCGCACCTATCGCCTCGCCAGTGACGAACGGCTGGTGGAAGCCGCCATTCCGGCGCTGATCCTGCTCGCAGCGGGACTGCTGCCGGTGCTGGTGCTGAACCGGCTCGGGAAGCGGTAGAAAACTGTCCAATCCGCTTGTCAGTCGGGCTTGTCCGACGCGCGACAACCGTTCACAAGACGCTCCACATGGCACGCTTCCCCTTCTCCGCAATCGTCGGTCAGGACGAGATGAAACTGGCGCTTCTGATCGCCGCCGTCGACCCCAGCATTGGCGGGGTGATGGTGTTCGGCGATCGCGGCACTGGCAAGAGCACCGCTGCGCGCGCGCTCGCCAGCCTGCTGCCGCCGATCATGGCCGCAGAGGGTTGCCCCTATGGTGCCTCGAAAGAGGATCAGGCGCGTTATCCGGGCGTCTGCGGCACGGGCAAGATGGTGAAGCGCGCGGTTCCCTTCGTCGATATGCCATTGGGCGCGACCGAGGACCGGGTGATCGGCTCGCTCGACTTGGAACGGGCGCTGCGGTCGGGCGAGAAGGCGTTTGAACCCGGCCTGCTGGCCAAGGCGCATCGCGGATTCCTGTATATCGACGAGATCAATCTGCTCGAAGATCACTTGGTCGACCTGCTGCTAGACGTGGCCGCTTCGGGCGAGAACGTGGTCGAGCGCGAAGGCCTGTCGGTCCGCCACCCGGCCAAGTTCGTGCTGATCGGCAGCGGCAACCCGGAAGAGGGCGAGTTGCGCCCGCAATTGCTCGACCGCTTTGGACTTTCTGTGGAAGTGCGCAGCCCCAAGGATATCGAGGTGCGCATCGCCATCATGCGCCTCGTTGCTGAAAACGAGCGTGATCCCGAGAACTTCGCCGCGCGCTGGGCGGGCGAGGATGAGAAGATTTTGAAGCGCGTCGCCAAGGGCAAGGCGCGGCTTCCCAAGCTGGAAGCGGGCGATGATGTGCTGCGCGATGCCGCCAATCTGTGCCTCGCCGTCGGCGCGGATGGCCTGCGCGGCGAGCTCACCCTGATGCGCGCCGCCCGTGCGCTGGCGGCGCTGGAGGGCGCCAAGAGCGTCACCCGCAAGCATATGATCGCCATTGCCCCGCTGGCGCTGCGCCACCGGCTGCGGCGCGATGTGCTGGACGAAACCGGCTCCACCGTGCGCATCACCCGGGCGATTGCCGAGCTGTTCGGATGACCCTCAACGACACCGCTGACCCGCTGGATGATGCGGTTCTGGCGGCGCGGCTGTTTGCTCTGGCTCCGCAGGTGTTCAAGGGCATGGTCCTGCGCGGCAACAGCCCCGCGCGCGAGGCGCTGCTGGCGGCCTTGGGCGCTAGTGTGACGCTCAGGCGGATCCCGGGCCATATTGATGATGAGCGGCTGCTGGGCGGGATCGATCTCGCAGCCAGCCTCTCCGCCGGTCGCCCGATCCGCCAGACCGGGTTGATTGAAGAAGCGCGCGGCGGCGCCTTGCTCGCCGGAATGGCCGAGCGGATGGATGGCAGCATTGCCGGGCGGTTGGCGCAAGCTTTGGACGAAGGGCAGGCCGCGCTGGTGCTGCTCGACGATGCGACCGAGCCCGAGGAAGCGCCGCCAGCCAGCCTGACCGAACGCCTCGCCTTCGCCTGCGACCTGTCGACCTCGCGGCGCTGGCAGGGGGTGGCGCTGGCTCCGGCGATTGGCACTTTGGCGCAGGTGGCTCCCTTGGACGACGACGCCCTGCGCGCGCTCGCCGCGACGGCTGACGCGCTCGGGGTGGAGAGCGTGCGAGCACTGATATTTGCGGGAGAGGGCGCGCGTGGGCTTGCCGCACTGGACGGGCGCGGCGCTGCTGAGAAGGCTGATCTGACCGGCGCCGTGCGGCTGGTGCTCGCCCCGCGCGCCACGCGCTTGCCGCCGCAGGAACAGGACGCCCCGCCCGAAGACCAGCCGCCTCCCCCTGAGGGCGAGCGGGATGACCATTCCGACAGCGAACAGCAGCAGCAGGAACTCGACCTCTCCGACATCCTGGTCGAAGCGGCCAAGGCGGCGATCCCGGCGGACCTGCTCGCGCAACTCGCGCAAGGCAAAGCCCCGCGCCGTTCCAGCAGCAGCGGCACCGGGCAGAAACGCAAGGCCGCCACGCGCGGCAAGCCCTTGGGCGCGCGTCCCGGAATGCCGCGCGGCGGGGCCAAGCTGGCGCTGATTGATTCGCTGCGAGCCGCCGTGCCGTGGCAGGCCGTCAGGCGGCGTGAAGCAGGCGCCAATGACGCCTCGGCGATCCTGATGCGCAAGGAAGACCTGCGCATCCGCCGGTTCGAGGAACGCGCCGCCCGCGTCACAATCTTCGCCGTCGACGCCTCCGGTTCGGCCGCAGCCGCACGGCTGGCCGAGGCCAAGGGCGCGGTCGAGCTGATGCTGGGCCAAGCCTATGTCACCCGCTCCGAAGTCGCGCTGGTCGCCTTTCGCGGGACGAGCGCCGAATTGATCCTGCCCCCCACCCGCTCGCTCACCCGCGCGCGGCGCACGCTGGCGGAATTGCCGGGCGGGGGAGGAACACCGCTCGCGATGGGCCTTAACGCCGCACGCGAAGTGGCCGAAGCGGTCATCGCACGTGGGCGCAGCGCGGCGCTGGTGATCCTGACCGATGGCCGCGCGAACATCGCCGCCGATGGCGCGCCCGGCAGGCCCCAAGCCGCAGCCGATGCCGAGGCCGCCGCCAAGGCCATCTACGCGCGCGGGATCGACGCATTGGTGGTCGACATCTCCGCCCGCCCCGGCCCCGAAGGCGCGGCGCTGGCCGCTGCGCTGGGCGGCCGCTTCCTCGCCCTCCCCCGCGCCGACGCCCGCATGATCACGGCTGCGATCAACGCCGTCCAGCCAATCGGCAAGGCGGCATGAGCAGCCTCGATTGGAACCGCGAAGGCCTGATCTGGCCGCATCGCGAGGCGAGTGACTTCGTGAGCCTTGGCGCCAAGCGCTGGCACGTCCAAAAGATGGGGAGCGGCCCGCCGCTGCTGCTGCTCCACGGCACGGGTGCTTCGGTCCATTCATGGCGCGGGCTGATGCCGCTGCTGGCCCAAACCCACACCGTCATCGCCCCCGACCTGCCGCGCCATGCCTTCACCACCGGGCACGATGCCTATGCGATGAGCCTGCCAGCGATGGCGGGCGAGATTGCGGCGCTTATGCAGGCGCTTGAAGTCCAGCCCACCGCGATCATCGGCCATTCGGCAGGCGCGGCGATTGCGCTGCAAATGGCGCTCGATCATGGCTACACCGGCCCGATCATCGGGCTGAATTCCGCGCTGCGGCCCTTCCCCGGCCCCTTCGCGCAGATTTTCCCGGCGGTCGCCAAAGCGCTGTTCATCAACCCGCTGGTGCCGCGGTTGTTTGCCGGGAGCATCGACCTTGTCGGCGGCGCCAAGAAGTTCCTGTGGCGGTCGACCCACTCGCATATCGAGCCGGAGGGCCTCGCCTGTTACCGCACACTGCTAAAGCACCCCGCGCACGCGGGCGGTGCGCTCGCCATGATGGCGAACTGGGACCTTCCCGGCCTGCGGTTGCGGATGGGTGAGGTGCGTAATCCCGTGCTACTGATCCACGGCGCAAAGGATCCCGCGATCCCGCTCGACTGGGCCAAGGACGCCCATAGCTGGCTGGCGAACGCGCGGCTGGACGTGCTCCCCGGTCTCGGCCATCTTGCCCATGAGGAAGCGCCCGAGAAAGCCGCCGCGCTGATCGCCGCCTTCCTCGCCGAGCAAAGTCAGGAGGCGCGCCATGGATAGCGGCACATTCGGCTGGATCGAACTGGTGTTTTTCTACGGCATCGCGGTCGGGTTCGGCGTCTGGCAGTGGGTTAAAATGGACCGGATGCTGAAAAAGACCCGCGCCGAAAAGGCGGCAAAAGACGCGGCCGAGCGCGAGGGCGGACCGCCTGCCGCTTGAAACGACTTGCGATGGTTCAGGGGTGCCGTTGGCGCAAAGGTCGCACACCTGAACGGATTGCGGCCTATCTTATGTGAATTTCCTTTGGCAGGCGGCGGCTTTTCGGCCATGGGCCGCGCTCACCACCGCGCCTGCGAGCGCGTCTGAAACCTTGGAACATCGTTCTTCGACATCTTTACTGGAAAACGCTGTTTTTCATGGACGCTCAGACAGGAAGCCTTGCAAACGATCTGATCAACCCGGCGGCTTCGCGGCGCGTGAATCTGCTATCCGTGGCGGGCCTGCCTGAACTCGTTCTCGCGTTCTCGTTCCTGTTGGTCGCCACGATGCTGGCTTGGCGCTTTGACCTGCCGTTCGTGATCCCGGCGAGTGGTGCGCTGGAATTCACCGGCATGAGTTACGGCGTGCCGCTCTCGCTGATCGGTGTCCTAGGGCTTTACCTGATCGTGACGAAGCAGGTCAGGCGGCTGATCTATTATTGCCTCGCAGCAATCGCTTACGGCGTGATCCTGATTGCGCATTTCAATGTCAAACTGTGGATGAGCCTGGTCAATCCCACCTCGTGGGACGATTTCTACTGGAAAACCGATCAAGCCCTGCGGCCATTGGTTGACTCAGCCTTCGCCGTGCACCGCGGGGCCGACATGATCTTGCCGGTCGGCGAACATCTCTACCTTTTCGCGTTTCTGGCCATGTTCGCGGGCAGCATCATCGTCCATTCGGCGCAGTGCTTCGTCGTGTTTCGCAAAGTCATCTTTACCGCGATGCTGGTGCACGTGCTCGGCGCGCTGAGTTATCTGGTGATGCCGGCGGTTGGCCCGTTCCTTTACGAACAAGGCGTCAACGCGCTCGAAACCGCGCGACAGGTTCATATGTATGGCGGTTACCAAGCCCTCGTGGCGGGCGGGCGGCCGTGGATCGTGAGCGAGGGAAGCCAGTACATGTTCGCCGCCGTGGCGGCCATGCCCTCGCTTCACGTCGCCTCATCCGCAGTGTTCGTTTACTTCGCGTGGAAGCATGTGCGCTGGCTGGGGGTGGCCTACCTGCCGCTGTTCACCTTCATCATCTTCGAAGCCGTAGCGACGCGCTGGCACTATTGGATTGATGTCGCCGCCGGGCTGGCGCTAACGGCGCTGGCGATTGCCATTACAACGGCGCTGTTCCGCTCGTTCGAGGCCGAGGAGGCAGCGCTCCTGCGCTGACCCTAACCGGGCTTCCTCGGCATCCGGTAGGGCAGCATGAACTGCACCAGCGGCGAAGAAAAGCGCCGCATGTCGAGGCTCTCCTGCACGGCCACCACCTCTTCGCCCGCAAAGCGCGACGCGAGTTCGGAGCGGGCGTAGAATGGCGTATCCTCCCACGTGCGGCGCACTTCGGCGACGCCGATATCGGAGCGGGTGCGGCGATCAACCCGCCACTTGCTCGGCGGCAATTGGGCGATGGGTGGCAGATCGACCGGCTCTGGCACGCCATCGGCGCCGAACCGCAAGGCGCTGGCAAACAGCGAACCGTCGCCGCGCTCGCCTTCGTAACAGACCAGCGCCCCTTCGTTCAGATGCGCGCGCGACCAGTGCCAGGTGTTGAAGCCTGTCTCCAGCGGCTCGGCGCCGCGGTTGTGATCGAGATAGGCCTTGCCGCTCCACGAAATGCCGGGTTCGCTCATCTCCACCTCGATCCGTGCGCGCGGGGCAAGGCAGTGCCAGATGTGGTTCTCTTGACTGTCGAGCGCGAAGGCCGTGCGGTTGAGCGCCTCGGGGAACACCCGCACGCGCCCGCGCACCGGACGCTGCCACGGGACGAACAGGCGGGTATCACCCTCGACAATGTCGATCGTCAGCGCCTCGCCATCCCAGCGCACTGCGCTCGGCCCGATCACGAGATTGCTGGCGTCACGCTCCACCGAATTGGAGCCGCGTTCGGTCATCGTCCAGCGCGCATTGGGGCCATAGAGCGCCACATTCAGAGCGCAGTGCGCCAGCGGTTCGCTTCGTCCGGAGCGCTTGTAATAGGGTGAAAACACGCTCCCGAGGAACGCGATGATCGTCAGCCCGTGCTGCCCGTCGTCACTGATCGCGTCGACATACCACCAGGAATAGCCACCGGACGGGATGTCTTCATTGAAGCGAGGTCCTTCGCGATCACCCGCGCTGCCAGCTGCCCGGACAAGGCTGCCATGGGCACCCCAGCTGCCGGGTGGGTCGCCCCGCCCGTGCAATAGAGACCGGGCAGACGGGTCCGTGGCCCCTGCCGCTGGAAAGAGGCCGCCCAGCCGTGCGACGCTCTGCCATAAAGGGCGCCGCCCGTGGCCGGGAACAGGCCCTCCCAGTCCTGAGGGGTCATGAGCTGATGCGGAATGGGCTCCTCCAGCTGCAGGCCGCAGCGTTTCAGCGTGGCCATCATGGCTTGCGTGCATCGGGCTCTCTCCTCGGGGGTATAGTCGTGGACGTCTCCGTTGGCGGGAGCGTTGACGATGATCTGGATGCGTTCGCGGCCCTGCGGCGGGGCTGCGTGTTCGCCTGCGCCGCGGTCGGTGGCGCAGACATAGACAGTGGGCTCGGTCGGGGCGGTGCCCTGGCCGATCTCGCGAAACTCACGGGCGTAATCGCGCGAGAAGAACACGTTGTGGTGGGTGAGGTCGAAGCCGCTGGTCTCGGCATGGGCGTACCACACCAGCGCGGACAGCGAGCGCTTGGCCCTTGGGATCGCCGGAACCGCGCGCGTCGCGTCTTGCCCGAAGCGTCCGGTGGCAAGCGCCCCCGGATCGCCGTTGCAGATCACGATATCGGCGGGAATGACTTCGCCCGAGGCGAGCTTGACGCCGCTGGTGCGCCCGTTCGCGGTGAGCACTTCGGCGACCGCTGCATTGGTGCGCACCCGCGCGCCTTGCTGGGTGGCAAGGCCTGCAATGGCCTTGGCCAGCGCGTGGATCCCGCCCTCGATCAGCCATACCCCGCGCGCCTCGACATGGGCGATCAGCATCAAAGTGGCAGGGGCGCTGAAGGGGGAGGAGCCGCAATAAGTGGCATAGCGCCCGAACAATTGCTGGAGGCGCGGGTCTTTGAAATGGCCGCCCAGCGCATTCCACATCCCGTCGAACGGCCGCATCGCGAGCATATCGCCCAGCTTCCACGGCCCGATCCGCCACATCATCGGCAGCGGGGTCGACGCCTTGTTGCCGCGCAGGAACGGGTCTTCGAGGACGGCAAAGATCCGCGCCGCCTCGTCGGTGAAGCTGCGATAGCCGCGCGCCGCCTCCGCCCCGGCAAAGGCACCCACGGCATCAATGCTGCGGTCGCGGTCGGCATACAGATCGAGGTGGCCGCTATCATCCCACGCATGGCGGGCGATCACTTCGGCGCGGTTGACGGTGACATGATCCTCCAAAGCTGTGCCGCAGGCGGCAAAGACTTCGTCGAACACTTCGCGATAGGTGAAGACGGTCGGCCCGCCGTCAATTGCGGCCCCGTCAACTGCGACGCGGCGCGCCTTGCCCCCGACCCAGGCCTCCTTTTCGAGCACGGTCACATCCGCCCCGCGCGCCGCAAGCAAGGCAGCGCTGGTCAGCCCGCCTATCCCTGCCCCGATCACGACGACTCGCGCGTCCACCTGTCTCAGCTCCCGTCAACCCGGCGATTATCATTGACCTTACGCGCGTGTCTGTCCAATTATTTAGACATATGGCCAACGAAACATCCCGACAGTGAGCAAATGGACCGCATTCAAGGTCGGATATGTCACGCGCCGCAATCGCGTGTTTGCCTCGCCGAAGTTCCAGCACTGGGCCGCGCGCCTGCCGATCATCAAATGGATCGCCCGCTCCCGCGCTGATGCTGCTTTCGATCTGCTCGCAGGCTTCGCCTATTCGCAGGTCTTGCGCGCCTTTGTCGAAAGCGGGCTGTTCGATGTGCTGAAGGACGGCCCGCTCAGCGTCGCCGAAATTGCAGCGCGGATTGACCTATCGGAAAGCGCCGCGCTGACCCTGCTGCGCGCTGGCCGCCCGCTGATGCTGTCCGAAGAGCCTGCGCCTGACCAGTGGATGCTGGGCGAACAAGGCGCTGTATTCGCGAGCAATCCCGGCGTTCAGGCGATGGTGCGCCATCACCGCCTGCTCTATACCGACCTCGCCGATCCGCTGGCCCTACTGCGTGCTGATCGGCAGGAGCCCACGGCGCTGTCGCGCTTCTGGACCTATGCGGGCGCGCTCCACGGCGCGAGCGAGCGCGGCACCGATACGGCCGAATATTCGCAGCTGATGGCCGCGTCGCAGCATTTCGTCGCCGATGAAGTGCTGGCCTCGGTCGGTTTCCGCGATGTCGAGCGGCTGCTCGATGTCGGCGGCGGGCATGGCGCGTTCCTACGCCATATCGGCGCGGCCTGGCCGCATCTCATACTCGGCCTGTTCGACCTGCCCGAAGTGGCGGAGACCGGCGCCAAGGTGCTCGGCGAGGCGCTCGGGGTGAGCCGCGTGACCGGGCATCCGGGGAATTTCTTCAAGGATTCCATGCCCCAAGGCTACGACATGGTCTCGCTGATCCGCATCCTGCACGATCACGACGACGCGCCCGCGCAAAGCCTGCTCGCCAATATCCGCGCCAGTCTTGCCCCCGGCGCGCAGCTGCTGATTGCCGAGCCGATGGCCCAGATCCCCGGCGCAGAACCGATGGGGGAGGCGTTTTTCGGCCTCTACCTATGGGCGATGGGCTCAGGTCGGCCCCGCAGCCCGGCCGAGATCATCGCGATGCTGCACGCAGCCGGGTTCGCATCGGCTCGGGTCGTCGCGACAGCACAACCGGTCAACGCAAGCATCATTATTGCCCGGGCTTGAGCATAAATTGTCCAAGTTGTTTGACAGTCGGCTATGTAAGGCGTAGCAAACAGGTGAGAGAACGTGTTTTCGGACTTTCGAGTCGGCGTTCGCGCCGCAGAATCCGAAACGGGAGAGCGAAGCGATGAACACCCTGGCCGTCATTCTTGAAGCTCCGGAGCGCCTTGCGCTTCGGTCGCTCGAGATGAAGCCAGTGGAAGCCGCAGACGTTCTTATCGAAATTGCCTTCAGCGGAATCAGCACCGGCACCGAGAAGTTGCTGTGGAGCGGGCGGATGCCGCCGTTCCCCGGCCTCGGCTATCCGCTGGTGCCCGGCTACGAATCGGTCGGCCGCATCGTCGATGCCGGACCCGAAGCCCGCGCCCGGATCGGCGACTGGGTGTTTGTCCCCGGCGCCAATTGCTACACCGATGCCCGCGGATTGTTTGGCGGCACGGCCAAGCGCGTGATTGTGCCTTCGGCCCGTGCGCTCCCCATTCCTGAACATCTTGGCGAATCCGGCGTGCTGTGTGCGCTGGCTGCCACGGCGCTCCACGCGATCAAGGGCGGCTTTGCCCGCCGCGAGGCGCTGCCTGACCTTATCATCGGCCACGGCGTGCTCGGCCGCCTGCTCGCCCGGTTGACGCTGGCCTTGGGCGGTGCGGCACCGACCGTGTGGGAAACCAATCCCGCTCGCCGCCTCGGCGCGGTTGGCTACAACGCCATCGACCCGACAACGGACGACCGCCGCGATTATCACGCGATCTACGATGCCAGCGGCGACGCAGGCTTGATCGACGATCTCGTCATGCGTCTCGCCAAGGGCGGCGAGATCGTGCTGGCGGGCTTCTATTCCGAGCGGGTGAGCTTCGCCTTCCCCGCCGCCTTCATGCGTGAAGCGCACTTCCGGGTCGCTGCCGAATGGCAGCCCGGCGATCTCGCGGAAACGCGGGCACTGATCGAATGTGGGAGGCTCGACTTGAAGGGCCTCGTCACCAACCGGCGACCGGCAGGCGAGGCGCTCGACGCCTATCCGCAAGCCTTCACCGACCCCGATTGTCTAAAAATGGTTCTCGATTGGAGCGAATGCTAATGTCTGTGCTCGATACCCGAACCCTGGAAGATCAAGTGGCTGCCCTGCGCGAAGAAGCGGGCATTGAACCCGATCCGGTGCATACCGGCGAAGTGAAGTCTGAAACCCAGGTCATCGCGATTTACGGTAAGGGCGGCAGCGGCAAGAGCTTTGCGCTCTCCAACCTCAGCTACATGATGGCCCAGCAGGGCAAGCGCGTGCTGCTGATCGGTTGCGATCCCAAGTCGGATACCACCAGCCTGCTGTTCGGCGGCAAGTCCTGCCCGACGATCATTGAAACCTCATCGAAGAAGAAGGCCGCCGGCGAAGAAGTCCGCATCGAAGATGTGTGCTTCCAGCGTGACGGCGTCTTCGCGATGGAACTCGGCGGCCCCGAAGTCGGGCGCGGTTGCGGCGGCCGGGGGATCATCCACGGCTTCGAACTGCTCGAGAAACTGGGCTTCCATGACTGGGGCTTCGATTACGTGTTGCTCGATTTCCTCGGCGACGTGGTGTGCGGCGGCTTCGGCCTGCCGATCGCCCGCGACATGTGCCAGAAGGTGATCGTGGTCGGCTCGAACGACCTGCAATCGCTCTACGTGGCGAACAACGTCTGCCAGGCGGTCGAATATTTCCGCAAGATGGGCGGCAATGTCGGCGTGGCGGGCATGATCATCAACAAGGATGACGGCACGGGCGAAGCCCACGCCTTCGCCGAAGCGGTCGGCATTCCGGTGCTCACCGCGATCCCGGCGAATGAAGACATCCGCCGCAAGAGCGCGAACTATCAGATCATCGGCATCCCCGGCGGCGAATGGGCGAGCTTGTTTGAAGACCTCGCCGTCAATGTCGCCGAAGCACCCCCGGTGCGCCCGACGCCTTTGACGCAGGACGGCCTGCTCGGCCTGTTCAGCGCCGATGTGACCGGTGCCAATGTGGAACTGATCCCGGCCACCCAGGCCGATATGCGCGGCGGTGTCTACGAAACCCGCCCCACCCTCGAAGTGATCTACGACGAGGCCTGATGCGATGAGCGATGCCTTCCCCCCCAACGCCTCACGCGCCGCTGACCGGATCGAACTCGATACCGGCGCGGCTGCTGGCGCAGGTGCCTGCTCGTCGAAAGAGACGATGCGCGAAGCGGCACGCTCGGCGGGCAAGAGCGAAGTGCTCGATCGCTACGCGGCCGACTATCCGGTCGATCCGCAGGCTGGCCCGCATGATCAACCGCAATCGATGTGCCCCGCCTTCGGGAGCCTCCGCGTCGGCCTGCGGATGCGCCGCACTGCGACCGTGCTGTCAGGTTCGGCCTGCTGTGTTTACGGGCTGACCTTCACCTCGCACTTCTACGGCGCGCGCCGGACCGTGGGCTATGTGCCCTTCTCCAGCGAAACGCTGGTCACCGGCAAGCTGTTCGAAGACATCAAGGAAGCGGTCGAAGGCCTCGCCGATCCTGAGAATTACGACGCGATTGTTGTCACCAACCTCTGCGTCCCCACCGCCAGCGGCGTGCCGCTGCGGCTGCTGGGCAAAGCGATCAACGGCGTCCGCATCATCGGCATCGATGTTCCCGGTTTCGGCATCCCGACCCACGCCGAAGCGAAAGACGTGCTGGCGGGCGCAATGCTCAACTACGCCCGCGAAGAAGTTGCCGCTGGCCCGGTCGCTGCGCCGCGCGAGCGTTCGGATTTGCCAACAGTGACGTTGCTGGGCGAAATGTTCCCGGCTGATCCGGTGGTGATCGGGCAAATGCTCGCCCCCCTCGGCCTTGCTGCTGGCCCTGTTGTCCCGACCCGCGAATGGCGCGAACTTTATGCCGCGCTTGATTGCGCGGTCGTCGCCGCAATCCACCCATTCTACACCGCCAGCATCCGCGAATTCGAAGCTGCGGGCCGCCCGATCATCGGTTCGGCCCCGGTCGGCGCTGATGGCACCGCCGCCTGGCTGCAATCCATCGGCGACACGCTGGGCCTGCCGCAAGACAAGGTCGATGCGGTCAAAAACACCATGATCGCCGCTTGCCGCGGTGCGCTTTCCGCCATGCCGATCAAGGGCCGGATCACGGTTTCGGGCTATGAAGGCTCGGAACTGCTGGTGGCCCGCCTGCTGATCGAAAGCGGCGCCGAAGTGCCTTACGTGGGCACCGCAACCCCGCGCACCAAGTGGTCGGATGCTGACCGCGAGTGGCTCGAAGCGCGCGGCGCGCACGTGCAATTCCGCGCCAGTCTCGAACAGGACATTGCGGCGGTTGACGAATATCGCCCTGATCTGGCGATCGGCACCACTCCGGTGGTGCAGCACGCCAAATCGCGCGCGATCCCTTCGCTCTACTTCACCAACCTCATCTCGGCCCGTCCGCTGATGGGTCCGGCAGGGGCAGGCAGCCTCGCCACGGTGATCAACGCCGCGATGGGCAACAAGGCGCGCTTCGATGCGATGCGCGATTTCTTCGAAGGCGTCGGCACGGAACACGCGGCGGGCGTATGGGAAGAACTTCCGGTCGACCGGCCCAAGTTCCGCAAGAAATATGCTGCTCTCAATGAAGCAGCGCGCAAGGCGTCGGAGGCGATCGGCTCATGACCCTCATCCTCGATCACGATCGCGCTGGCGGATATTGGGGCGCTACCTACGTCTTCACCGCGGTGAAGGGCTTGCAGGTCATTATCGATGGCCCGGTCGGCTGCGAGAACCTGCCCGTCACTAGCGTCCTGCATTACACCGACGCGCTGCCCCCGCATGAGCTCCCCATCGTCGTCACCGGCTTGGGTGAGGAAGAGTTGGGCAAGACCGGCACCGAAGGCGCGATGAAGCGGGCGTGGAAAGCGCTCGACACCGAGCTGCCCTGCGTGGTCGTTACCGGCTCCATCGCCGAGATGATCGGCGGCGGCGTGACGCCTGAAGGCACCAATATCAAGCGCTTCCTGCCGCGCACCATCGATGAAGATCAGTGGCAATCGGCAGACCGCGCGCTGACCTGGCTGTGGACCGAATTCGGCCCCAAGAAGATGCCGGAAAAACGCGTGCGCAAGGACGGCGAAAAGCCCCGCGTCAACATCATTGGCCCCAGCTATGGCATGTTCAATATGCCGAGCGATCTGGCCGAGATCCGCCGCCTTGTCGAAGGCATCGGCGCTGAAGTCGGTGCAGTCTTCCCCTTGGGCAGCCACCTTGCCGATATCCGCGACCTCGCCACGAGCGACGCGAACGTCTGCCTTTACCGCGAGTTTGGCCGCAACCTGTGCGAAACGCTCGAACGGCCCTATTTCCAGGCCCCGATCGGTCTCACCCAGACCACCAAGTTCCTGCGCGCGCTGGCCGCTGAGCTCGGCCTTGATCCCGAGCCCTTCATCGAGCGCGAGAAGCACACCACGATCAAGCCCTTGTGGGATCTGTGGCGTTCGGTGACGCAGGACTTCTTCGGCACCGCGAGCTTCGGCATCGTCGCCAATGAAACCTATGCGCGCGGCATCCGCCAGTTCCTTGAAGGCGATATGGGCCTGCCTTGCACCATCGCGGCCTCACGCTGCGCCGGGGTGAAGACCGATAACCACGCCGTGCGCGAATCCTTGCACAGCAACCCGCCGTTGGTGATGTTCGGCAGCTACAACGAACGCATGTATCTGGCTGAAAAGTCAGGTAGCGGCTACGGACCGAGCACGCAGTTCATTCCTGCCAGCTTCCCCGGCGCTGCGATCCGCCGCCACACCGGCACGCCCTTCATGGGATATTCCGGCGCGACCTATCTGGTGCAGGAAGTGTGCAATGCGCTGTTTGACGCGCTGTTCCACATCCTGCCGCTCGGCACCGAGCTCGACAAGGTCGATCCGACGCCGACGCGCAACGAAGCGCAACTGGCTTGGGACGACGAAGCCAAGACCAAGCTTGACCAGCTGGTTGAAGCCCAGCCCGTGCTGGTCCGGATTTCCGCGGCCAAGCGCCTGCGCGATCTGGCCGAACGGAACGCGCGCCGCCGCGGGCACGCCACAGTTACCGCAGACTGCCTCGCCGAGGCGCTGCTTGAAGGAGCGGGAGCATGATGATCATGCGCGCCCAATCCAACCCTTTGTCGCTGCTGCGGAGCCTTTCCGCGACGGCACAATCCCATGCCCCCTTTGAGGGGGCTCTCCAATCCACGTGGGGGATCACGCGGGGACGCCGAAGGGAGCTTTCGGGCTCTCAATCAAACCCAACTGAACGGAGAAAACCCGATGAACGAACGTATCGGAACTCACCTGACGCCTGAAGAGGCTCAGGAAATCCACAAGGGCTTCATGGGCACCTTCACCCTTTATGTGGTGATCGCGCTCGTGGCTCATGCCCTGATGTGGGCCTACAAGCCCTGGCTCTAATTCCATCATGATTGCGCACTGCCTGCAATCGGCAGGCCGTGCAGATATCTGATTGGTACATGAAAGGAATTTTCCCATGTGGAGAGTTTGGTTCTACTTTGACATCCGTCGCGCCCTCGTCGCGCTCCATGTTGGTCTCGCCGTGTTGGCGTTCACCATCCACTTCATCCTGCTCAGCACGGATCGCTACAACTGGCTCGAGCGCGCTCCCGGCGCACCCGCACCGGCTCAGGCAGCTATCGAATCGTCGGAAGCTCCGGCGGCGGGATAGTTCCTGCTTGAAATGTGAGGGGGCAGGTTCGCCTGCCTGCCTCCTAACACTTTTTGGCAAACCTATAGCACCCGCCTCGCTGGCGGGGAGGATGGACCTATGGCGCTCCTTAGTTTCGAGCGGAAATACCGCGTCCGCGGTGGCACATTAATCGGCGGCGACCTTTTCGACTTCTGGGTCGGGCCGTTTTATGTCGGATTCTTTGGAGTGACGACGGCGATCAGCGCCCTTTTGGGCACAATGCTGATCTTCGCCGCCGCTACACAGGGTCCAACTCTCAACCCCTGGCTTATTTCGATCAATCCGCCACCCGTCGAATACGGCCTCAGCCTCGCGCCGATGGCGCAAGGCGGATACTGGCAGATCATCACCTGCTGCGCTGTGGTAGCCTTTGGCTCCTGGGTGCTGCGGCAGGCAGAAATCTCTCGCAAGCTCGGCATGAGTTACCACGTGCCGATCGCCTTCAGCGTGGCTGTGTTCGCTTATGTCTCGCTCAACGTCATCCGTCCTTTGTGGATGGGCGCGTGGGGCAATGGCTTCCCTTACGGGATCTGGACGCACCTCGAGTGGGTCTCGAACGTCGGATATGCCTTCGGCAACTTCCACTACAACCCTGTGCACATGCTCGCGATCTCGTTCTTCTTCACGAACGCGCTCGCACTGGCTCTGCATGGCGGTCTGGTGCTGTCGGCGGTCAATCCTTCGGGAGGCACCGACGTCAAGTCGCCTGAATATGAAGATACCTATTTCCGGGACTTCATCGGGTACTCGGTCGGCACGCTCGGCATCCACCGGGTGGGACTCTTCCTTGCGCTCAGCGCCGGGTTCTGGAGCGCCATCTGCATCGTCATCTCCGGCACTCTGTATGTCGGCAGCTGGATCGAATTCTGGGATTTCTGGAAGAAGATTCCGATCTGGTCGTAAGGAGCACCTGAACCATGGCGACTTATCAAAACATATTTACACAGGTCCAGGTGCAAGGGCCGCCCGAAATGGGCGTCCCGCACCTCGACGGCAGCGAAGGGCGCATTGCCCTGGTCGGCCACAACTACTGGATGGGTAAGCTGGGCCAGGCCCAGATCGGCCCCGTCTATCTTGGTGCCACTGGGGTGATCAGCCTCGCCTTCGGTACGTTGGCGATCATGATCATCGGGCTCAACTTCTGGGCGCAAGCCGGATGGAGCCCGCAGACCTTCATGCGCGAATTCTTCTGGCTCTATCTCGCGCCCCCGGGCCCGGAATACGGCTTCAGCCCCTTCGTCCCGTTGGACAAGGGTGGCTGGTGGATCCTCGCAGGCTTCAGCCTGACGGTCTCGATCCTGATGTGGTGGGTCCGCACCTACAACCGCGCCAAAGCGCTGGGCATGGGGATGCACATCCCCTGGGCCTTCGCTTCGGCCATCTGGCTCTACCTGGTGCTGGGCTTCATCCGCCCGTTGCTGATGGGCAGCTGGTCGGAAGCGGTGCCTTTCGGCATCTTCGAGCACCTCAATTGGACCAACAACTTCTCGCTGGTCTACGGTAACCTGTTCTACAACCCGTTCCACGCGCTCTCGATTGTCTTCCTGTATGGGTCGGCCGTCCTGTTCGCGATGCACGGTGCGACGATCCTGGCACTCGGCCGTTACGGCGGTGAGCGCGAGATCGAACAGATCACCGATCGCGGCACCGCAGCTGAACGCGGCGCCTTGTTCTGGCGCTGGGTGATGGGCTTCAATGCCACGTTCGAATCGATCCACCGCTGGGCGTGGTGGTTTGCAGTGCTGACGACGCTTACGGGCGGCATCGGCATCCTGCTGACCGGCACCGTGGTCGATAACTGGTACCTGTGGGCGCAAGAGCATTACTACGCTCCGGATACGATCAACTATGATCCGACCGGCGCTGCTCAGGCTGCTGCTGGCCAGAAGTAAGGGCCCGGGCCCTGGTGGCCCGGCTCCTCCACTTACGGCACAAATACAAACCCGGCGCGGACCTCACGGTCCGGCCGGGTTTTGCTTTGTGGTCTTGGGATAGCTGGCGGATTGGCCCGCCGCGCGTATTAGTGGGACGGCCTCGCCTTAAACCGGATGCGCAGATCCATCAGGTGCAGCGGCAGAGACGCAGCCAAGGGCAGAGCGATCCACCACCAATCCGCACCCACCAGCGCCGCGCGCAGGCCCAGCACGATCAGCGCCGCCGGGCCGAGTAGGCCGGCAATCGCCTTCCAGCTCCAACGCTTGGCAGAGCGCAACCACACCGCCTCGATCGCGAGCACGCCGAGGATCACGTCAGCCGCATGGCCGCTATCGAACAGGATCTCGGTAAGGCCTCCGCCTGCCATGCTGTCGTCTTCCTCCGCCCGCGCCTTAGGCCTCAGCCGAACGGAGCGTTCAGCTGCACCACCGCCCAATTGAGCGCACCGGCGAAGGTCACCCAGCCAAGATATGGCACCAGCAGCAGCGCGGAGGTTTTGGAGAAGCGCCCGCAATAAAGGATGATGACAAGGATCGAGAGCCACAGCAACGTGACCTCATAAAATGCCCAATCGGGCCGCTGGAGGCGGAAGAAGATCAGGCTCCAGCTGATGTTGAGAAAGCCGTTCAGCGCGAACAGCCCCAGCACCCACTCCGCCGCCGCCGATGTCGGCGCGGCGCGCCAAGCGGTGATCCCGGCAACCGTGATCAAGGCGTAGATCACTGTCCAGCCCATCGGGAAGACCACATCGGGCGGGTTCCAGTCGGGCTTGGCCAATGCCTGATACCACGGGCCAAGATCGGTAACAGTCGCACCAAGGGCGGCGACACACAGCGCCGCGCCCGTCGCAACGGTCACGGGAATGATCATCATTCGGTTCATTGCACGAGCTTAGAGTCGCACCCGCAAACCTGCAATGGAAAGCGCTGCGATGCCGTCAGGTCGCAGGACGCAGGCCGAGCAGGTGGGCGGTGTCTTTCAGGAAAATCTTGATGTGCGCCATCGGTTTGGCGCGCACCAGCTTCTTGTGCATGTAAGCCTGCCAGGTCAGTTCCTGCACATCCTTGTCATCGCACATGGTGACGAACCGCTCGCGACGCTTGTCGGACGAATACCAGAAATACTGCATCATCCCGAGCACCCAGAACACCTTGCCGTGTTCCTTCATAAAGGCCTTGCGCGCGGAACGCAGGTGCTTGGCTTCGCCGGTCTTGAGGAAGGCCGCAGCCGCCTCGCCCACCAGCCGCCCGCCGACCATCGCGTAATAGATGCCCTCACCCGATGCAGGCGCAACGACGCCCGCGGCATCGCCGGCGACGATCACGTCCGCGCCGTTATCCCAGCGCTTCAGCGGCTTGAGCGGGATCGGCGCACCTTCGCGGCGCAGCGTCTCGCAGCGCTCCAGCCCCAGATCATCGCGCATGGTGGCAATCGCGCCGCGCAGGCTGAAGCCCTTGTTGGCGCTGCCCACCCCGATGCTGGCCGTGTCGCCATGCGGGAACACCCAAGCGTAGAAATCGGGCGAGAGGCGGCCCTGATAATAGACATCGCAGCGCGAGGCATCGAACTGGTCGGTGTTGCGCGGCGGCGACTTGATGATCTCGTGATAGGCGAAGACGCACGGGATGCGCTCGGCACCCGGCAGGCATTGCTTGGCCACGGCAGAGCGCGCGCCATCCGCGCCGATCACCACACGGGCGCGCACGCTTTCGATCGGGGCACCGCGGCTGCGGCGGAAGGTGACGATGGGGTGGGCGCTATCGTCACGCTCGATCTTCTCGAAGGTGGCGGTCAGGCGTTCGGCGCCGGAGTGGCGCGCACGTTCACGCAAGGCTTCGTCGAATTCCTCACGGTCGACCATGCCGACATAGCCGATCTCGCCCACCGGCATATCGACCGCACGCCCTGAAGGCGCAATCATCCGGGCGGAGCGCGCCTTGGCGACCAGCAGGCTTTGCGGAATGTCGAAATCGGCGAGCAGCCGCGGCGGGATCGCGCCGCCGCACGGCTTGATCCGGCCGCCGCGCTCGATCAGCAGCACCGAATGACCGGCAAGCGCGAGATCGGTCGCCGCAGTCGAGCCGGACGGACCGCCGCCGATGATGACTGCGTCATAGATTGTCTGGTTCATGCGAAGACCTCCCTCTTTTGCTTGATCATGGCGGCGCGCATTGCGGCACCGCCTGTGGCCTTCACTGCCAGTAGGGCAGCAAGCACGAAGGCTGCCGCTTCCACGGCAAAAACAACTTGAAACGCCGCGCCGTCATCGCCCAGCGACCGGCGCGCAATATCGAGGCCCAGCGCGCCGATCAGCCCGCCCAGCCCGAAGGCAATCGCTTGGCTTGCGCCCCACACGCCCATGCGCACGCCTTCGCGGGTCTTCTCACCCGCGCCGGCCAGGCCCATCATCGATCCGATTGCGGCAACCGCGAAGACGCCATTGCCGAAGCCCAGCACGAAAAGGTTGATCCCCAAAGGCCAAGGCGGCCCGTTGACCGCCGCCAGCCCGAGCGCGCCCAGCCCCAGCCCCGAAGCAAGGCAACCGCCTACCACCCACGGACGCAGGACCTCGGCCCGCTTGCCCGAAAAGGCACTGCCGCCGATCCCGGCGATAATCATGCCGATCAGGATGCCGCCCTGGTGGAACTGTCCCACGGTCTTGGTCGATTCCCCCGGCGAAAGATTGAAGATTAGCCCGGCGAACGGCTCCAGGATCAGGTCCTGCATCGAGAACGCGATCATTGAAACGAAGATGAATATGGTAAAGCGCCGCGCCGCAGTCTCATGCCAGATCTCGGCAAGGGCAGCGCGGAAATCGGGCGCGGGTGCGTCTTCGGCGCTATCGCGGAACTGGCCCGCTTGCCGCTCGAGCCGGAAGGTCGCCAGCACGGTCACGGCAATCGTCACCGCCGCAAGCCCGCTTGCCACTTCGAGCAGTCGCTCGGGCGAATAGGGTTTGAGCAATTCGCCCACTGTGATGGCCGAGGCGACAATGCCGCCCACCATCATGATCCACGTAACGGCGGCGGCGGCCGCGCGCCGTTCCGGCGCGACCCCGGAGGCCAGCAGTGCGAGCGCCGAAGTCCCGCCTGCGCCCACGCCGACACCGATCAGCGCATAGGCAAATACGGCCAGCGCAAAGGCGGCGGGGAAGGTGGTCGCCATCATCAGGGTCGCTTGCGTCGCCAGCAGCGCGCCAGCAGCCAGCACCACCAGCCCGCCAATGATCCACGGCACGCGGCTGCGTCCCTTGTCGGAACCGTGCCCCCACAGCGGGCGGCCCAGCTGCACCGCATAGTGCCATGCGACCAGTCCGGCGGGGATTGCCGCTGCCAGTTGGAACTCGACAATCATCAGCCGATTGAGCACCGCCGTGGTCAGCATCACCAGCGCGCCGATCGATGCCTGCACAAGGCCAATCCGCACGATCCCGAACCAACCGAACCCGGCTTTCGTTGTCACCGGTGCGGCAAGTGGGGCGTGCATCAGATATAGCCCCCAAGGCCTAGCGCCGCTGCCAGCATCCCCAGCACATAGAGCGTCACGCCCACGCCGTTATACCACGGCGCATACTTGGCCGGATCGCGGATCAGCTTGGGCATCGCGGCGATCTGGGCCGCGAGCACGCCGGTCACGATCAGCGCGGAAAGATTGTAGCCCCACACGGCCAACAGCGCGATCACCGCGATCTGCGCGGCGGCCATCGTGACGCAGGCCAGCCTTGCGGCCGGGCCGACGCCCATCACCACGGGAAGCGAGGTCAGGCCCGTCTGGCGGTCACCCTCGACCGCCTTGAAGTCATTCAGCACCATGATCCCGTGCGCGCCAATCGAATAGAGCACCAGCACGCTGATGACGTGGATCGAAGGCATCGCGCCGAGCATGACGGCCGCGCCGGTGAACCAGCTCAGCCCTTCATAGGTCAGCCCGCACACCAGCGGGCCAAGCCAGCCATTGGCCTTGAAGCGCAGCGGCGGTGCGGAATAGGCCCAGGCAAAGGCAAGGCCCACCAGCCCGGCAATGAACACCAGCGGCCCGAGCAGCCAGCCGATGCCGGCCGAAATCAGCGTGGCGATGATCGCAATGTAAAGCCCCCAGCGTCCCGGAATGCGGCCCGAGGGGATCGGGCGGTGCGGTTCGTTGATGGCGTCGACGTGGCGGTCGAACCAGTCGTTGACCGCTTGGCTGGTGCCGCACACCAGCGGCCCTGCCAGCAACACGCCCCCGGCCACGAACCACCAGCGGCCCTCTAGCCCGGCACCGGACGACACCGCGCCGCACATGAAGGCCCACATCGGCGGAAACCAGGTGATGGGTTTGAGCAGCTCGAGCACATCGCGCGGCCGGGGCGCTGATCGCGGGCGCAGGCCAGAACTTGGCGCCGGATTGGGCACTGTGCGAGTCGAAGGTACCGAGTGCTCCATAATCGAAGGCTATGCCTGACAGCCATAGGCGTCAAATTATTTTGACACTTATGTCCCGCGATCATCCAATTTTTTCGTTCATTTACGTGAATACGTCCCGCCTATGTCCAATCCGGACGTGTCAGGCGGTGTGTCAGGTTGGATGACATGGACGATTTTGGCGGCTCGCGCGGCCCTCCCCCAGCTCCGGTTTGTGCTGGTCCTGACCCGATCTGGAGTCACGCTGATACGGCGATTGTGCTGGGCATAGCGGCGAGGCGCTAAGCCCAACCGGGCCCGCCGTTACTCGCCGTCGCCCGCCAGATTGCCGAGCCCATAACGGTGCAGCTTGGAGTAGAGGCTCTGGCGCGAAAGGCCGAGAATTTCCGCTGCCGATGCGCGGTTATCGGAGGTGTAGGAAAGCGCCGCCTCGATGCACAATCTCTCAATGAGATCAGTACTTTCGCGCACGATATCCTTCAACGACATCCGCCCGACCAGCTCAGTCAACTGCTCGACGGAGCGCGGCATATCCTGCGCACCGGGCGGCAAGTCGCGCAAGCGGCGTCCAACCGGGCGGATCACGAAGGCATAATAGCCATCCTCGCCCGAGGTGCGAACCGCTGACAATTCAACCGCTTCGCCTTCGATATCATGGCCAACCCGCAGGATCGTCGCGACATTGCGCGCGGCCCCATGCTGGTCGATCTGGCCTTCGATCAGATCGAGGTCGATCCCCGGCCGACCGATCGATTCCGACAGGTGCCGCCCGCGCAGCTGATCGACGCTAGCGGCTTGTAAAAGCTCGACAAATGCCGCGTTGGCGGTGACGATTTCAAGATTGCTGTCCGCCACCACAAAAGCGTCGGGCATGTGGTCGACCAGCGCCAGAACCGGCGAGGATTCCGGTGCCGGACGATCGCTCGCCGGGACCAGCCGCACCAGCAGAAACTGACCGCGATCCTGAGTGAACCCGTTGACCGTCGCCATCACTTCGCGCGCACCGCGCGCGATGCGGATCCGGGCCGGGCTGACCGTGTCCGAAACCAGCGCCGCGCCGACCAGTGACTGGACCGCATCATACGAGTTTTTATCGATGAAAGTCAGTAGCTTCTTACCGGGCAGCCCCCCGATGCGTGTGCCAACCAGCATATGCGCTGCCGGGTTCGCCTCGCGGATACGCAGCGTGCCAGCCTCGACAATCATCACTGGCTCGGTCGAGCGTTCGAACAGCATCCGGTAGCGCGATTCAAGCTGGCGCATCCTGAGGTAATCGCGTTCGAGCGATTGCTGGACCTGAAGCAAGCGCTGCTGCAACTTGCCCGCTTCACGCAGATCGCGGCCAAAAGCGATGCGGTGCTCGCCGCCATTGACGCTCAGCACGGCATAGCGGATCGGCACATCACCATCACGCGACGGGTGATTGACCTGCCGCCAATGCTGCACTTCGCCGCGCCGGGCGGCGGCCAGCATCTCCATGATTTTCGGGCGACTTTCATCCGTCACCGTCTCGATCCAATTGGTCCCGACCCATCCGGAAAAGGCCGGAAACTCGCGCGGATCAAACGCCGCATCAAGGATCGTGCCGGTATCGTCGAGGACCAGCGTCACGTCACCCGCGACCATCGCCAGCTTCATCGCCGCGTCGGCATCAAGGGTGTTGAACAGCTCGGCAGCCTTCCCAAACGGGTGCTTGCCTTCAATGCTGTGTTTGCGGGTGAGCATGACTGATCGAACCTACAACAGGTTCAGATGGCGGGTGGAAGCGGTCTTTAGTAGCGAATTCGCCAGGTCGAGCGCGGCCAGCGCGTCTGCTCCTGTACCATCGGCGCCAACTTCGATCGCAACTCCGGGGTTTTCGTTGATCATTCGCCCGCCGACAAGCACCACGATGTGCGGATTGGCCGATACGTTGCGCACCGCCTTGATGAGGTTGGCGAGGGCCGAGCTGGGACAATCGCGCCCGAGGGTCAACCCAATGAGATCAAAGGGTTGGCGTGCGATGCGATCAAGCAATTCACGCCGCTCAGGCTTGACCAGCGCTTCGCTGCGCCAGCCGCCGCGAGCGAAGACTTCTTCGATCATCAGCGTGCCGAAGTTGTGGTTATCTCCCGGCATTGGAGAGAACAGCGCGGTGTAAGGCAGGCTCATCCCACCCATTACGGCGGGCGAGCGTGCTGCGACTTCGCGCATCACTTCCTGAAGCCGCCATAAACCCATTGTAACATCAAGGAAATCGCACTCATCCGATTCCCACATCTCGCCCAGTTTGCGGGCGGCAGGCGCAAGCAGATCGAGGCAGATCGTCTCGACACTGGCGCCCTTGGTGATGAAGGCATCGACCTCTTCAAGCAGGCTCGCCGCTTCGAGCCGCAACGGCAAAACGGCGAAGCGCGAGGCTTCGTCCGCAGAAATTGTTCGGGATCGTTTCGACCGGGCCTGAACGTCGGAACTGGTGTGAGCCATCAACAGGCGAGGAATGATCTCACCTTCGATGATCGCGTTGACGGAATCAGGCTGATCGGGGTTGGCAGCAGAACCGCGTCGTCGCACCGCTTCAAGCGGCGCCGAGATGACCCCCCGCAGGACCGCCGATCCCGCACCAAACATGCTCGAAGCCTTGGACTCTCCCATTCGTCAGACCCTCCCAGGTCTTGCGGACGAACCTTCCGCAGGAGGTGTACCGATCCAACAGTGATCGGCAGCAGCCCTGATCCCCAAGGGCCAGCGACTCTAAATACGCTTTTTCCCGGCATGGCGCAAATGACCTTACCGGGGAATCTGTAATCGTCAACAAAACTAAACGTCCAATCTAGTTGACACTCAAGTTGGAAAGGGTAATCTCCGAGTCTGAGAGAAAAGGCTAACGCATCACATGACTCGGACGGATCAAGCATCCCCGGTCGAACCCGGAACCACGGTGAAGGGGGCGGGCCACGAGAGGGGCAATACCGGTGCACTTTACACCGCTGAAGAACGGCAGCGCCGCGACCAATCCGTCTGGACCCTTGTTCAGGGCGTCTTGGCCCCGGTGCAGTTTCTGGTGTTTCTCGTTAGTCTCGGCCTTGTGATCCGCACGCTCACCACCGGTGACGGCGCCTTCGCTGCCGACGTCTCAATCGTCATCAAGACACTGGTGCTCTACACCATCATGATCACCGGCTCGATCTGGGAGAAGGTGGTGTTCGGCAAATGGCTGTTCGCCCCTGCGTTCTTCTGGGAAGACGTGTTCTCAATGCTCGTGCTGGCGCTGCACACCCTTTATCTGGTGCTGCTGTTGGGCGAGATCGGAACGCTGGAGCAGCGGATGCTGGTCGCGCTGGCTGGCTATGCCGCTTACGTGATCAACGCCGGCCAGTTCATCTGGAAACTGCGCATGGCGCGCCTTCAGGGCACCCCTTCTAATACGGCGGTGGCAGCATGAGCGCGCTCGATATCCTCGATGGCTGCGCGGCCGAACTCGCCCGCGACACTAGTCCCGTTATCGCTCCTGCCCGCCCCGTTCTGCGTGAACGCGGCCAGCGTGAAGTGTTCTGCGGTCTCACCGGCATCATCTGGCTGCACCGCAAGATGCAGGACGCCTTCTTCCTTGTGGTCGGCTCGCGCACCTGCGCTCACCTGCTGCAATCAGCCGCAGGCGTGATGATCTTTGCCGAGCCCCGTTTTGCCACCGCGATCATGGAAGAGCGCGATCTGGCTGGCATGGTGGATGCGCAGGACGAGCTTGATCGGGTGGTGAACCGCCTGCTCGAGCGCCGTCCGGATATCCGCACGCTGTTCCTCGTTGGCTCGTGCCCGTCGGAAGTGATCAAGCTTGATCTCGCTAAGGCCGCCCAGCGCCTCGGCGCGGTGCATATGCCGCGCGTCCGCATTCTGAATTACTCGGGCAGCGGGATCGAAACGACCTTTACGCAGGGCGAAGATGCCTGCCTCACGTCGCTGGTGCCGGTGATGCCTGCCCTGCCCGCCGATGCGCCCAAGGAGCTGCTGATCGTCGGCAGCCTCCCCGACATTGTCGAAGACCAGTTCCTGCGGCTGTTTGCCGAAATGGGCATCGCCAAGGTCGGCTGTCTGCCCGCCCGCAACGCCCGCGATTTGCCGAGTGTTGGCCCGGGCACCCGTTACCTGCTGGCCCAGCCCTTCCTGGGTGAGACCGCAATGGCATTAGAAGGTCGCGGCGCTCAGCGGATCGAAGCGCTGTTCCCCTTCGGTGTCGACGGCACCAGCGATTGGCTTCGCGCTGCTGGCGATGCGTTCGGCATCGACCGCACACTCACCGAGCAGGTCATCGCGCCCGGCCGCGCCCGCGCCGCCCGTGCGCTCGCCAATCTGCGCCCGCAGCTTGAAGGCAAGCGCATCACCTTCCTGCCCGACTCGCAGCTCGAAGTGCCGCTCGCGCGCTTCTTGCAGGACGAATTGGGGATGGAGCTGGTCGAAGTCGGCACACCTTATTTGCACCGCGCACATCTCGCCCGCGAGCTGGACCGGTTCGGCCCCAACGTGCGCCTTAGCGAAGGCCAGCATCTCGACCGCCAGCTTGACCGCGTGCGCGCTGACCGCCCTGACATCACCGTCTGCGGACTTGGCCTTGCCAACCCGCTCGAAGGTGAAGGCCTGACCACCAAGTGGGCGATCGAACTCGTCTTCTCGCCGATCCATGGCTTCGACCAAGCCGCCGATCTTGCCGAACTCTTTGCCCGGCCGCTGCGGCGCCGGGACATGCTGGAGATCTAGGCGATGCAACTGGCAGTCTGGACCTATGAAGGCCCCCCGCATGTCGGCGCGATGCGCGTGGCGACCGCGATGGAGAAGCTCCACTACGTGCTCCACGCACCGCAGGGCGACACCTACGCCGATCTGCTGTTCACGATGATCGAACGGCGCGGCAAGCGTCCGCCGGTCACCTACACCACCTTCGAAGCCCGCGATCTGGGCAAGGATACCGCGCAAATCTTCCAGGATGCCGCGCGCGAAGCGGTCGCCCGCTTCAAGCCGCAAGCGATCATCGTCGGCGCGTCTTGCACCGCAGAGCTGATCCAGGACGATCCTGCTGGCCTGTCTGAGGCGATGGGGCTGCCCTGCCCGGTCATCCCGCTCGAACTGCCGAGCTACCAGCGCAAGGAAAACTGGGGCGCGTCGGAAACCTTCTACCAGATCGTCCGCACCCTCGCCGACAAGTCGGTGGTGCGCGAATCCCGTGAAGGCCGCGCAGCGCGCGTGAATATCCTTGGCCCCACGGCCTTGGGCTTCCGCCACCGCGATGATCTGGTCGAGATCCGCAAGATTCTTGCCCTGCTGGGTGTCGAGGTCAATCTCGTCGCTCCGCTGGGTGCCACCCCGGAGGACATCACCCGGATCGGCCAAGCCGATTTCAACATCGTCCTCTACCCCGAAATCGCAGATGAGGCCGCCCGCTGGCTCGAAAAGACTTTCGATCAGCCCGCAGTGCGGACCATCCCAATCGGCGTGGGAGCTACACGCTCCTTTATCGCCGACGTCGCCGAGCTGGCAGGTGCAGATCCCACGCCTGCCCTCGGCGACACCTCTTCCCGGATGCCTTGGTGGTCACGGTCGGTCGATTCGACCTACCTGACTTCCAAGCGCGTCTTCATCTTCGGCGATGCGACCCACGCCGTCGCCGCTGCCCGGATCGCCCGCGAGGAACTGGGCTTCGAAGTCTGCGGTCTTGGCTGCTACAGCCGCGAATTCGCCCGTGACGTGCGCGCCGAAGCGGCCCGCTGCGGGATCGAGGCGCTGATCACCGACGATCACCTCGCGGTGGAAGATGCCATCGCCGCCGCCGCGCCCGAACTGGTGCTCGGCACGCAGATGGAGCGCCATATCGCCAAGCGGCTGGGCATCCCCTGTGCGGTGATTTCCGCGCCGGTCCACGTGCAGGATTTCCCCGCGCGCCATTCCCCGCAGATGGGCTTTGAAGGCGCGAATGTGATCTTCGACACCTGGGTCCACCCGCTGGTGATGGGCCTTGAAGAGCACCTGCTCACCATGTTCCGCGAGGATTTCGAATTCTCCGACGAAGCGGGCGCATCACATCACGCGGCGCATTCGCCCCGCAAGGCGTCAGCCCAGGCCGTTTCGGAAGCACCGGTGGAAGACATTCCCGCGCCCGCTATGGCGGATGATGACGGCACACTCTGGACCGCAGAGGCCGAACGCGAGCTGAAAAAGATCCCGTTCTTCGTGCGCGGCAAGGCTCGCCGCAACACAGAGAATTTCGCCGCAGCCGAAGGCCGCAGGCAGATCGATCTCGAAACCCTCTATGACGCAAAGGCGCATTATGCACGGTAATGTCGCCTCCGCTTCCACGCTGGACCCCCGCGCACCCGTCCGGGTCGTGATCGTCACGCTCGACAATCACCTCAAAGGCGCAGTTGACCGGGCAGAGGAAGCACTGGCGGCAGAGGGTATCGATCTCAGCCTTCACGCAGCATCCGAATGGGGCAGCGACGCAGGCGAACTTGATCAATGCAAGGCGGCCATCGCCGAAGCCGACATTGTCATCGCGACGATGCTTTTCCTTGACGATCACATCCGCGCGATCCTGCCGAGCCTCGAAGCGCGGCGCGAAGATTGCGATGCGATGGTGTGCCTGATGTCGGCGGGCGAAGTTGTCCGCCTGACCAAGATGGGCGCCTACCGGATGGACGCGCCGGCCAAGGGCCCGCTCGCGCTGCTCAAGAAGCTGCGCGGCAATGCTGGCAAGCCCGGCGGCAATTCGGGCGCGGGGCAGATGAAGATGCTGCGCCGCCTGCCCAAGCTGCTGCGCTTCATTCCCGGCACCGCGCAGGACGTGCGCGCCTATTTCCTGACCCTGCAATATTGGCTGGCCGGTTCGGACGAGAATGTCGTTGCGATGGTCCGCGCTCTGATCGACCGCTATGCGGCTGGTGAGCGGCTCTATCGCCGTGGGATCACCAAGGCCGAAGCCCCGCTCGAATATCCCGAAACCGGGGTCTATCACCCGCGCACCCAGCAGCGCATCTCCGAAAGCCTGCGCCTCCTCCCGCGTGAGGAAGGCCAGCACGGCACGGTCGGTCTGATCCTGCTGCGCTCCTACCTGCTCGGCCGTGACTGCGCGCATTATGACGGCGCGATTGCGGCCTTCGAAGCCGCAGGGCTCAAGGTCGTTCCGGTATTCGCCAGCGGGCTTGATGCGCGTCCGGCGATAGAAGCTTTCTTCATCGGCCCGGATGGCCAGCCCACGGTGGACGCGGTGGTGAACCTCACCGGCTTCAGCCTCGTCGGCGGCCCCGCGTATTCCGATGCCCAAGCCGCGCGCGATATACTGGGCAAGCTCGACCTGCCTTACCTCGCCGCCCATGCGATTGAGTTCCAGACGATCGAGGATTGGGCGCACCGCCCGCAAGGCCTCCTGCCGCTTGAATCGACGATGATGGTCGCCATGCCGGAGCTTGACGGTTCGACCGTGCCGAGCGTGTTCGGCGGCCGCGCGGGCAATTCGGACAAGGGCTGCACCGGCTGTGATCGCAATTGCGCCCGTCCCGCTTCGCACAAAGCCCGTCCGATGCAGGCCTGCCCGGAACGCGCCGAGGCGCTGGCCGCGCGCACCGTCAAACTGATCCAGCTGCGCAAGAGCGAGCGTGCAGCCCGCAAGCTCGCCATCGTGGTGTTCAACTTCCCGCCCAATGCCGGAGCCACCGGAACCGCCGCCTTCATGGCAGTGCACGAATCGCTCTACGCCACGCTTCAGCGCCTCAGCGCCGATGGCTATGGGGTCGACGTCCCCGAAAGCGTCGATGCGATGCGGGACGCGCTGTTGAAGGGCAATACCGATCGCTACGGCACCGATGCCAACGTCGCCCACCGTATCCCGGCCGATGAACACGTGCGGCGCGAAAAGCATCTCGCCGAAATCGAAGCCGCATGGGGCCCCGCCCCCGGCAAGCAGCTGTCCGACGGCGGCAACATTCTCATCCAGGGCGCGCATTTCGGCAATGTCTTCGTCGGCGTGCAACCGGGCTTCGGCTACGAAGGCGACCCGATGCGGTTGCTGTTCGAAGGCACCTTCAGCCCCACCCACGCCTTCAGCGCGTTCTACCGCTGGATCCGTGAAGACTTCGGCGCCCACGCCATCTTGCATTTCGGCACCCACGGCGCGCTCGAATTCATGCCGGGCAAGCAGGCGGGAATGTCGGGTAAGTGCTGGCCGGATCGCCTGATCGGCGACACGCCCAATTTCTACCTCTATGCCGCCAATAACCCGTCCGAAGGGATGCTGGCCAAGCGCCGCTCTGGCGCGACGCTGGTGAGCTATCTCACCCCGCCGCTCGCGCAGGCCGGACTGTACAAGGGCCTGGTCGAACTCAAGGTGAGCGTCGAACGCTGGCGCACCACGATTGACGATGCCGACCATGCTGCTGAGCGTACTGACCTTGCACAACTGGTCGCCGATCAGTGCGAAGCGCTCGACATCACCTATGCCGATATCGGCGAGCTGCCTGCCCGGCTTTACGAAATGGAAGCGGCGCTGATCCCGCATGGCCTGCATATCCTCGGCCGCAACCCGCAAGGGATTGAGCGCGAAGATATGCTCGATGCGATGATGGAAGCGGGCAGCCTTGATGGCCCGACACCCGAACGCGCGATGCTGGCAGCCAAGCTCGATTCCTCGGACGAACTGGGCGCGTTGATCCACGCGCTGGATGGCGGATACGTCCAGCCCGCCCCCGGCGGCGATGTGGTGGTGAACCCCGATGTGCTGCCCACGGGCCGCAATATCCACGGCTTCGATCCGTTCCTGATGCCGTCGGCCTATGCCTGCCGTCTGGGCAATGAGCAGGCCGAACAGCTGATCGCGCGCCATGTGAATGGCGGCGAGCCCTTCCCTGAAAGCATCGCGATGGTGCTGTGGGGCACCGACAACATGAAGTCCGAAGGCGTCCAGATCGCGCAAGCGATGACGCTGATGGGCGCCCGCCCCCGCCGCGACTCCTATGGTCGTCTGGCCGGCGCGGAACTCATCCCTCTGGCCGATCTGGGTCGTCCGCGGATCGATGTGGTTATGACGCTTTCGGGCATCTTCCGCGATCTGCTGCCGATGCAGACCCGGATGCTCGCCGAAGCCGCGCTGCTCGCCAGCCAGGCCGAAGACGAGACGCTTGAAGCCAACTTCGTCCGCAAACACACGCTGGCGCAGATGGAAAAGCACGGCTGCGATCTCGAGACCGCTGCCTTGCGCGTCTTCTCCAATGCCGAGGGCGCTTATGGCGCCAACGTCAACCAGATGATCGAAGGCGGCGTCTGGGCCGATCCCGATGAACTCGCCAATGCGTTCGAGATCAACAAGGGCTTTGCCTACGGGGTCTCGGGCAAGCCGGTGCAGCAGCGCGAATTGTTGCAAAGCGCTTTGAGCACGGTCGATTTCACCTACCAGAACCTCGAAAGCGTCGAACTCGGCATCAATGATGTCGATCAGTATGTCGACGGGCTTGGCGGCGTGACCCGCTCGGTCGCGCGGGCCAAGGGGGCGGAAACGCCAGTCTATATCCTCGATGCGACGCGCGGCAGCACCAAGGTGCGCACGCTCGGCGAGCAGATCGACCTCGAAACCCGCACCCGCACGTTGAACCCCAAGTGGTTCGAAGGCCTGCTGGAACATGGTTACGAAGGCGTTCGCCAGATTGAAGGCCATGTGACCAGCACGCTGGGCTGGTCGGCTACAACCGGTCAGGTCGCCCCATGGGTGTACCAGAAGATTTCCGAGACCTTCGTGCTGGATGCCGAAATGCGGCGGCGGATGTCGGCGCTCAACCCCAAGAGCGCGGGCCGCGTGGCGAACCGGCTGCTGGAAGCCTGCGACCGCAACCTGTGGGCGCCGGATGAAGCCACTCTCGCCGCCTTGCGCGAAGCTAATGACGAGCTGGAGGACCGCCTCGAAGGCGTGTTCCCGGCAGAATGAATTCAAGGGATAGATCATCATGAACCTGCACAGCCCCTCATCTTCCTTCAGCCCGCCCGATGGCGATGGCTCGGTCCAGGTCCAGCTGGACCCGGCCGACAAGATCAAGGGCGCGAAGGTGTTCGCGGTCTACGGCAAGGGCGGGATCGGCAAGTCGACCACGTCGTCAAACCTGTCGGCAGCCTTCTCCAAACTCGGCCACCGGGTGCTCCAGATCGGTTGCGATCCCAAGCATGACAGCACCTTCACGCTGACCAAGAAGCTAATGCCGACCGTGATCGACGTTCTGGAAACGGTCGAATTCCACGCAGAAGAACTGCGGCCCGAAGACTATATGTTCGAAGGCTATAACGGCGTGATGTGTGTCGAGGCTGGCGGGCCTCCGGCAGGCACCGGGTGTGGCGGTTATGTGGTCGGGCAGACGGTCAAGCTGCTGAAGCAGCACCATCTGCTTGAAGAAACCGACGTCGTGATCTTCGACGTGCTGGGCGATGTGGTGTGCGGCGGCTTCGCAGCCCCCCTGCAACATGCCGAGCGCGCCTTGGTGGTGGCGGCGAATGATTTCGACAGCATCTTCGCAATGAACCGGATCGTGGCGGCGATCGCGGCGAAATCGAAGAACTACGATGTGCGGCTTGCCGGCGTCGTCGCCAACCGCAGCAAGGATACCGACGAGATTGACCGGTTCTGCGAAAAGGTCGGGATGCCCCGCCTCGCGCACTTCCGCGATGTCGATGCGATCCGCCGCTCGCGCCTGAAGAAGTGCACGCTGTTCGAAATGGGCGACGATCCCGAAGTGATCGCAGCGCAGGACGAATATCTGCGCCTCGCCGCGATGCTGTGGGCCGGTGTCGATCCCAGCCTCGCGCAGCCGATGAAGGACCGCGACATCTTCGACTTCCTGGGCTTCGAATAATGGCGACCCGGCACTCATCCGAATATGATCACCGGCGCGAAGCGCTGGCGACCTATTTCGACAGCACCGCGCGTCAGGCGTGGATCGACCTTACCTCCGACGCGAAGGTCAGCGGCATCCGCGCGACCGTGCGCGCCGGACGCGATGCGATGCGTGCCAACCTGCTGGACTGGTTGCCGACCGACTTACGCCGCACCAAGGTTCTCGATGCCGGATGCGGCACGGGTTCGCTGGCTGTTGCGGCGGCGTGCCGCGGCGCCGAAGTCACCGGGATTGATGTCGCCGCAGGCCTCGTCGAAGTCGCCCGAGAACGCACGCCCTCGTTCATCGGCCACGGCCGCATCCACTGGCGCTCGGGCGATATGCTTGATCCGCAGCTGGGCACTTTTGCCCATGTGGTCGCGATGGACTCGCTGATCCATTATCAGCCCGAAGATCTGGTCGATGCCCTGACCCAGCTGGCGCAGCGCACCACCGGATCGATCCTGTTCACCTTTGCCCCGCGCACGCGCCTGCTGAGCGCGATGCACGAAGTCGGCAAGTTCTTCCCCAAATCCGACCGCTCGCCCGCGATTGTCCCGACGGCCGAGGGCGATCTGCGCGAACGGCTTTCCCGCCTGCCAGGCTGGAGCATCGGTCGCACCCAGCGCATCAGCAGCGGGTTCTACACCTCGCAAGCGCTGGAACTGGTGCGCCACGGATGACACAGCCGGTCCGCCCTCCCAAACCGCATTGGACGGCGCTGGTTTTCCAGCTGCTGCCGTTTGCGGATGCGGCGAGTGTGGACCTGCCGCTGCCCCGTCTGCTACGCCTCGCGCTGTTTCAGGTGAGCGTCGGCATGGCGATGGTGCTGCTCAACGGCACCTTGAACCGGGTCATGGTGGTCGAGCTTGGCACGCCCACTTGGCTGGTCGCGCTGCTGATTGCGGTGCCGCTGTTTGCCGCCCCCTTCCGCGCGCTGATCGGCCATAAGTCCGACACGCACCGCTCGGTGCTCGGCTGGCGGCGGGTGCCCTATATCTGGTTCGGCACACTGATGCAGTTCGGCGGCTTGGCGATCATGCCCTTTGCGCTGCTGCTACTCGGCATCCCTGAGCGGTTCGAGATCGGCCTCGTCGCCGCGACCGCCGCCTTCCTGCTGACCGGCACCGGCTTCCATGTCACTCAGACTGCTGGCCTCGCGCTCGCGACCGACCTTGCGCCTGAAGACAAGCGCCCGCGCGCGGTCGCGCTGCTTTACGTGATGCTGCTGGTCGGCATGATGTTTTCCGCCTTCGTGATCGGCGGCGTGCTGTCCGATTATTCCGCGACCAAGCTGGTGCAGGTGATCCAGGGCTGTGCGCTGCTAACGGTCATTCTCAACGTGATCGCCCTGTGGAAGCAGGAAGCCCGCAACCCGGCCGTGACCGCACCCGAGCGTGAGACGGCGACGTTCAAAGAAATCTGGCAGGCCTTCATCACCGACGGCCGCAACGCTCGGCTCCTGACCGCGATCGGCATCGGCGCAGCGGGCTTTGCCATGCAGGATGCGCTGCTTGAGCCTTATGGCGGAGAGATCCTCGGCCTTTCGGTCGGCGCAACCACGGGACTTACGGGCGCCTGGGCGCTCGGTTCGCTGTTTGGTTTCATGCTTTCAGGCCGCGCGCTGGCACGCGGCTGGGATCCGCTCCGGCTCGCCGGGGCCGGACTGGTGGTCGGGATCAATGCCTTTCTGCTGGTACTGTTCGCTGCCCCCTTCGGCGCGCCGCTGATGCTGTATGCCGGTGCGCTGACCATCGGGGTCGGCCTTGGGCTGTTCTCGGTCGGCACGCTGATGGAAGCGATGAGCCTTGCCAAGCATCAGACTGCGGGCCTTGCGCTGGGCGCATGGGGCGCCGTGCAGGCGACCTGCGCCGGTTTGGGCATCGCCATCGGCGGCCTGATGCGCGACGGGGTCGCCGCGCTGCTGCAAAGCGGTGATCAGACCGCCAGCATCGCCATGCGCGCCACCGGATATGGCTCGGTCTACATCCTCGAAATCGCTCTTCTGCTTATCGGCCTTGCCGCAATCGGCCCGCTGGTCAGCCACCAGCGCCGCCTGCCGGACGACGCCGAAGACCCGCTCGCCCAGCCCTTTGGGCTCGTTGAGTTTCCGACATGATTACCTGTGCCCGCCCGTCCCGATCCTTGGCCGGCTCCGCCTCAGCCGGATTGTTCCATGAGAGGAATATGAAATGAACGCTGCCTATATCGTCGGCACCTTCGATGTTGCCGAACTCACCTTCCTGCTGTTTTTCGGATTCTTCATCGCTCTGGTGTTCTACCTGAACCGCGAAAGCCGCCGCGAGGGCTATCCGCTCGAAGATGAGGGCACCGGCAAGATTCACCCCGGCAGCCTGTTTGACGCGGGCAAGAAGACCTTCCAGCTGCCGAACGGCCGCGGCACCTATGTGCCGGAAGACGTCGCCCGCGATGACATCAACGTCCCCGGCGTGCCGGCCTTCCGCTCCGCCGGAGCGCCGCTGGTGCCGACCGGCGATCCGATGATCGACGGCATGGGCCCGGCCGCCTTTGCCAATCGCTCCAAGTATCCCGACCTCACCTTCGATGGTCGTCCGCGTATCGTTCCGATCGCCCAAAGCCACGAGATCATCGTCTCGCCGCAGGATCCGCAGCTGGTCGGCTGGCCCGTGGTTGCTGCCGACGGCGTGACCGTGGGCAAGGTCAGCGATATCTGGGTCGATCAGGCCGAACACCTGATCCGTTACCTCGAAGTCGAAACCACCACCGGCAAGAAGGTGCTGGCACCGATGATGGTCGCCACGGTCCACGGCAACGGCCTGATCGACGCACTGCTGCCGATCATCGAGGACAAGCCCAAGTTCGTCGAGATCGACGCCATCACTGCCGCGCAGTTCGAGAACGCACCGACGCTCGAAACCGCTGGCATCATCACCCGCTACGAAGAAGACCGCGTCCAGGCCTATTTCGGCGGCGGTTACATGTATGCGACTCCGGAAAGGTCTGAAGCATGGATCTGAACCAAACCGCAGGTGCAGCAGCGACGGAAACGTCGCTGCGTACCGGCCTCGATCACGCCTCGCTCGAAAATGATGGGCCCAAGGCATTCGGCGACCGGATCGGCACGCCGGCACCTGAGGAAAAGGTTTTGTGGAAGGGCCGTCCCACGGTCGGTCTGCTGGCGCGCTCGGCGTTCCATGCCCACAAAGCCGGAGCCTATATGGCCGCGCTTTCGGTGGTCGCGGTGCTGACGGGCAACCCCACCGCCGCGCTGGTTGCTGCCGGCCTCGGGGTGGTGCTGGTCGGCCTGCTCTACTTTCTTGCCTGGGCCAGTGCGCGCACCACGCTCTACATCCTTACCGACGCGCGGATGATCATGCGCATCGGCATGGCGATCGAGACGCGGATCAACCTTCCCTTGAAGCAGATCACCGCCGCCAACTTCCGCGCACGCGGCAAGGGTCACGGCGACATCGCCTTTGAACTGACCGGTGAGCGACTGCTCAGCACGCTACTGTTGTGGCCGCACGTGCGCCCGTTCCACTATGCGATGCCCCAGCCGATGCTGCGCGCTGTGCCTGAAGCGGCTCACGTAGCCCAGATGATCGCCGAGGCCCGCGCACAATATGGCGCGATCGAACGGAATTTGACCGAGATCAAGGAAGCCGCCCCCGCCAGCGCCCAACACGCAGGTCAGGGCGCAGGTACGGCTGTAGCCGGACGCCTCGCGCCGGTCATGGGTCGGGCTGGACAGGGTCTTGAGGGAGCACCAGCATGATCGTTCGCGAATATGAGAAGGACGAAGTCACCGTCCACAAGGTGCCGCTAATGCTGATGGGCGGGATGGTTGCTGTCGCGCTGGCATTGACGTCGGCTGTCTCCCTCGGCTTCTTCGAGCGTCAGTCGGTTCCGGCTGAAGCGCGGGCCGCCGCTGGGATCAAGGCCGCAGACGAGGTGACGCTACGCTTCTTCGACGAGGAAGACGGCACTGTCCGCGTTGAAGACGGCGCCACGGCTCAAGTGCTCGGCAGCTTCGGCCCGGGCGAAGGCGGCTTCATCCGCGCCACCGTGCGCAGCCTTGTCCACCAGCGCCGCATCCGCGGCGAAGGACCGGCGGTGCCCTTCACTCTTACCCGATGGGAAAATGACACCCTCACCCTAAGCGACCCGGTGACCGGACGCAGCGTGGAAGTCAGCTCTTTCGGACCGGACAATCGCGCGGTCTATGCCAACCTGATCACCGCAAAAACCGCGGCGCAGTAATGGCATTCTCCTTCATCACGTCCCGCTCGTTCGAAACGCCCTGCACGATCACAGTCGAGCAGAGCCCCGAGCATTTCCACGCTCATGTCGAACTGGCCGATGAGGTGATTATCCAGCCGGGCGACAAGGTCCGCGTTCACGGCGCGCCGATCCAGATCCCGTTTGGCACGCGCCAGGTGTTCGAACGCCGTGCCACCGTGACCCGCGCCAGCCCGCTGGCCCGCGCGCTCACGCGGTTCGCCGCCTATTTCGATCTGGCCGAACTCTACGAAGTCAGTTTCAATGCCGGGAGGATCAAATGAACGCCTACAAGCCGATGACCAGCGAAGAAGCGATGGAGATCGCGACGCAGGACACGATGCTGACCCCGCGTTTCTACACCACCGATTATGCCGCGCTTGATGCCATCGACATCAGCCGCGTCCGGCGCGAATGGGACCAGCTGATCGCCGACATGGTGGGTGATCCCAACAAGCTCCATTTCAAGCACTCGGACCGCTTCAAGGGCGTGATCGAGGGTCTGGAACCTGCGCTGCGCAAGGAGTTCACCGATTTCCTCGTCAGTTCGATGACAAGCGAGTTTTCGGGCTGCGTGCTTTATGCCGAAATCGCCAAGCGCACCAAGAACCCGGATGTGAAGCAGCTGTTCCGCCTGCTCGCCCGCGATGAAAGCCGCCATGCCGGCTTCATCAACGAAAGCCTGAAGGATGCCGGCATCGGCGTCGATCTGGGCTATCTGACGAAGACCAAGAAATACACGTATTTCAAGCCGAAGTTCATCTTCTACGCGGTCTATCTGTCGGAGAAGATCGGCTACGCGCGCTACATCACCATCTTCCGCCATCTGGCCCAGAACCCGCAATACAAGTTCCACCCGATCTTTGACTGGTTCGAAGAATGGTGCAACGACGAGTTCCGCCATGGCGAGGCCTTCGCCATGCTGCTGCGCGCTGATCCCAAGCTTCTGGAAGGCGCCAACAAACTGTGGGTCCGCTTCTTCCTGCTGTCGGTCTACGCCACGATGTATGTGCGCGATCACAACCGCCCGCTGTTCCATGCGGCGCTTGGGGTCGATCCGACGGAGTATGGTTACAAGGTGTTCGAGATCTGCAACCAGATCAGCCGCCAGGTATTCCCGGTGGAACTGGACATTGATACGCCTGCCTTCCGCATTCAGATGGAAAAGCTGCGCCTCGCTGCCGGACGCATCGAGGAAGGCAAGGCGCGCGGCGGTATCGGCGGTCTGATGCAACGCGCTTCCGGCATGGCCGGCGCTGGCCTCGCCTTTGCCAAGATGTATCTGCAAAAGCCCAAGTCCAACGCTCTGCCCGCTTCGATCCGGCTCCAGCCCGCGTGGTAAGCTGGAGCGGCCATGTTTTGCCGTTCATCGTGACGGTGGCGATCTGGTTTGTCGCAACCGGGCTGATTGCCTGGGCGGACAACCGTGAGCGCGCGACCTTCTCGACCAGCCTGCTGATCGGCAGCATTGCCGGGATCGCCGGGCTAGTGGTGATCCTCGTCGCTTCGCTCTCGGCCGAGGTTTGGGCGGTGTATCTGGCCTTTATCGGTGCGCTGATGGTGTGGGGCTGGCATGAACTCTCGTTCCTGACCGGCGCATCTGCCGGGCCGCGCCGGGGGCTGGCCGATCCATCGCTGACCGGCGTCGCCCGCTTCCGGCAAGCCGCTGCGACCGTGATGCATCACGAGGTCGCCCTGGCGCTCACCGCGCTGCTGCTGATCTCGCTGTCGTGGAGCGTGCCCAACCAGATCGGCGCGACCGTGTTCGTGCTTATGTTCGCGATGCGGCTCATCTCGAAGATCAACCTGTTTGTCGGCGTGCCCAACAGCACATCGGAAATGCTGCCCGAGCAGCTCGCTTACCTGAAGACCTATTTCGGCCCGAACCGCATGACGTGGTTGCTGGTGCTGTCGGTCGCTGGGATAGCCGGGGTGACCGCATGGTTCGCCAGCCTCGCGCTCGCAGCGCCTGTGGGCAGCGCCGAGATGGTGGGCGCAAGCCTGCTGACCACTCTGAGCCTCCTCGGCGTGCTCGAACACCTTTTCCTCGCCTTGCCATTCCGTGACGGAATGCTGTGGGGCTGGGCAATGCCAAAACGGACTGGGCCGCAGCGGAAGGCCGCGGCGCAGATCCATTCAGATTGAAGGCAAGACAATGACGACAGAGGGAACCCCGATGGACTTCGAAGCCTATTTCGCTGGCGAGCTGGACACTGTGCGCGCCGACGGCCGCTACCGGGTGTTCACCGATATCAAGCGCCACCGCGGCCGCTTCCCGCACGCCACGCGCTTTGTCGAAGGCGAAACCCAAGCGGTGACCGTGTGGTGTTCGAACGACTATCTCGGCATGGGCCAGCATCCCGACGTGCTCGAAGCGATGCATGAATGCCTTGACGAATGCGGCGCAGGTGCGGGCGGCACACGCAACATTTCGGGCACCAACCACCACCATGTGCTGCTTGAGGCAGAGCTGGCCGACCTTCACAACAAGGAAGCGGCCCTGCTGTTCACCAGCGGCTATGTGTCGAACTGGGCGGGCCTTGGCACGCTGGCGTCGAAGATCCCGGGCTGCGTCGTGTTCTCCGATGCGCTGAACCACGCCTCGATGATCGAAGGCATCCGCCACAGCCGCGCGCCTTACAAGGTGTGGCGCCACAATGACGCGGCGCATCTCGACGAGCTCCTGTCGATGTACGGCCCCGACGTGCCCAAGCTGGTCGCGTTCGAGAGCGTCTACTCGATGGACGGCGACATTGCCCCCATCGCCGACATCCTCGATGTCTGCGAAAAGCACGGCGCGATGAGCTATATCGACGAAGTCCACGCGGTCGGTCTCTACGGCCCGCGCGGCGGCGGGATTGCCGAGCGTGAAGGCCTGATGGACCGCATCACCGTGATCGAAGGGACGCTGGGCAAGGCGTTCGGCGTGATGGGCGGCTACATCGCGGCATCCGCCAACCTCGTCGATTTCGTGCGAAGCTTTGCCAGCGGCTTCATCTTCTCGACCGCCCTGCCCCCTGCCATCGCAGCGGGCGCGGCGGCCAGCATCCGCCACCTCAAGAACAGCAGCGCCGAGCGTGAGCTTCAGCAGAAGCGCGTCGCGCAGGTCCGCCGCGCGCTCGACATCATGGGCATCCCGCACTTGGACAACCCGAGCCACATCATCCCGGTGATGGTTGGCGATGCCAAGAAGTGCAAGATGATCAGCGACTGGCTGATGGACAATCACGGCATCTATGTGCAGCCGATCAACTACCCGACCGTGCCGGTGGGGACTGAACGCCTGCGCGTCACGCCCTCGCCCGTGCACACCGATGGCGACATCGACCGGCTGATCAAGGCGCTGAGCGAGATCTGGTCGCATTGCGAACTTGCCCGGATGGAACAGGCCGCCTGAGGCCGCGTCCCCGGCCATGCACGCCGCTGTTGGAGACACATGAGACACTGTCCAAGGGAAGAAATCCCCCCGCCCCGCCGCGCCTGTCTGACGGGCACGGAAGGGGACGGCTGCATAGGTCATGCGGCGGATCATTTCAGACCGCAGCCGAGTAGGAAAATACTTTAGCTTTTAGCAGATCTCCCTTGGACGGGAGTGGAGGGTGGATGCCTTAGGCGAGGCGTCCGCCCTCCTTTGCGTCTGGGAGCGCGGGCATCATCCAAAGATGCAAAGTCGCAGCGTCACGGCAGATTGCGGCGATGAGGGGGGAACATCCCCGCATGGCCGTTTTTCCGAACGTCACGTCCAATGAAGCACAGGCCCCCTCACCTTCGGGGATCGCCTGCTGCTATTTGATCCTGGATCCCTCTCGCCAATAGCTGCCGCCAAGATCGGACTGCCGCAAACCGGCCGCACATCTCGAAAAATCTCGGCAAGACAAATGCTTGACAAGCTCCCCCTAAGCGATATTGCCAAAACATGAGCATTGATCATGTTTTGGTGAACGACAGGCGCAAGGGGGATTTCCGCAAGGCTCCCGCACAACAAAGATCCAAGGACCGGATTGAGACTATCCTTCGCTCTGCTGAGGATCTCATTGAAGCCGGTGACCCAAAGGCGTTTACCACGCGAGCGCTTTCGGCCGCCGCAGGCGTGCCGGTCGGTTCCATCTATCAGAGCTTTTCAACGCTGGAAGCGATCGTCGAATTTCTCGTGCTCCGCAGACAGGCGGCATTCCGCGAGCACTTGGTGCAGGTCATCGGCGGGGCAACTGATGTTAGTTCGTTGCAGGCAATGTTGCCGACCCTGATAAACGCGTGGCGTGTTCATATCGCTCAGTCGAGGGTTTATGGACGAATGCTTTCTGGTCCCGGCAGTATCGATACGTTCGTTGATCTTGACTTGAACGAGTCCCACCAAGTTGCCCAACTCGCCACGACCATGTTGAGGCATTTGTTCGCCAAACAGGATGAGCACATCGTCTCGTCCGCAGCTTTTTTCCTGTGCGATATGATCGGTGCCGCGGCACGTACTGCCACGCGGCTCGAAGCCGACAAGGCTGAAATGCATCTGGAGCATCTCACCAAAATGTGCGGGGCTTTCCTTCGTTCTTTGGCCGATGAGGATCAGGGTTGATGAAGACGATCAAAAGGAGAGCGGCCGCGATCGCTGCGATCGGCATTATTGCGCTGTTGGCTTGGGGATTTTGGCCGCGCTCTACCGCGAGCTTTTCAGACGCACCATCATCGGCAGCCGTTATGCTGATTCGGCCGGTCAACGGGGTAAATCAGCAATTCCTGATTCGCGGCACTAGAAAAAGCGATCCGGTGCTCCTTTACCTGAATGGTGGGCCTGGCACGCCGGAAGGCATTCTGAACCGGCTGTTCGCCTCCAACCTCGAACAATCATATGTTGTCGTTCAGTGGGATCAGCGGGGTTCTGGCCGTTCCTATCCGTTGTTCGGCCCCTATCCGGAGCAGAGCATCGAACACCATTTGCAGGATCTGCATTCCGTAGTGGGTTGGCTCAAGCAGCGATACGGCCGCCGTAAGATCATCCTGGTCGGCCACTCATGGGGCTCGATCTTGGGCATTCTGTATAGCAAGCGGCACCCCGAAAACGTCGCCTTGTATGTCGGGATCGGACAAGTTGTTTCGATGAAGGACGGCGAAGATAGCTCGTTCGCTTTCACCCTTAACGAAGCGAAGCGCAGGGAAGACCATCAGGCCCTCGAAGAGCTACGCGCAATGGGCACGCCGCCGTTCGATTTTGAAACGACGGTAAGGCAACGCGCATATGTCGACGCTTATGGCGGCCTCTTTCACAAGCCGGTGAGCCCTCTCGAAATCACGGTGCGAGCGATTTCTGCCCCGGAATACACCGCAGAGGATCTTTATCGCTTTTTCGACGGGTCAGACAAAACACTTCGAAAGCTCTGGCCCGAGATACTCAGGGTTGATCTGCGCGCACAAGCACCCCGCCTTGAAGTCCCCGTCGCGTTCGTTTTGGGCAGATATGATCAGACGACGCCAGCGCCCTTAGCCGAGGCCTACCTAAACGCGCTCAATGCGCCCCGCAAAGAGGCCGTCTGGGTAGAAGACGCCGCGCACAATCCTCACTGGGAGAATCCCGATCTTTTCAAGGAACTGCTGGATGGCTTTGTATCCAAGATGGTTAGTCCGGAAGACGTGAAATGAAACTTGCCATGATCTTAAGCGCTCGAGGATTCCACTGGGACGAGGCCATCATTCCGTTCGAAATTCTGCGGCGCAGAGGATGGCAGATCGTCCTCGCAACTCCAAATGGTGCAAAACCCACCGTCGATCCCGCAAGCGTCACTGTCAGGCCGATCCTGCAACTGCTCGGCTACGGCACTGCCGCAGCACGTGCGCCTGGATCAAGCGGGAGTGGCGATTTCGTCGATGCGCTGAACGGTTGTGTCCCTATTGAGGCACTCTCCCCAACGGATCTCGATGCGATGTATCTCGTCGGGGGGCATGGATGCCTGTTCGACCTCCACGAGGATCCGATCCTTGATAGTCTCCTTCTCTCGATGCTGGAGAAGTCGGCGATCGTGGCCGCGATCTGTCACGCTTCGTCGATCCTCTCGAGGCTTCGTAAACCTGACGGTTCGCCTGTGCTGAAGACGACAGCCATAACTGGCTTCCCAACGCATTTGGAATACCTTGTCCTCGCTCTGGGCTGGGTGGACCGGCAGTTTCTTCCGCTGCCCATTTGGACTGGGAAGGTAATTTCGGCGAACACTGGCCGTTCTATGGGGCTGCGCCTGAAGGAGTTGATCGACATATCCCATGTCGAGTCCAGCGGTCACGTCATCACTGGGGTCGGCCCGAAAGCTGCGAAACGCGTCGCCTTGGCAATTGCACGGGCTGGTTTACGGCACGGATGAAACATCGCCCGCAAAAACAGCGAGAGCGGCCTGCGTCGCGGAGGCGGCATTTGCCTATGCTGGTTTGCCGCTCTCCGTTGTGCTCATATATCTGCGACGGCGTCGCTACCTGAACGTCCGCTTTTTTCCCAAAGAAGGCGAAAGCCGCCGGGCCGGTTGCGGCGCCCTCACTTCACCGGAATGAAGCGCACCGCCACCCCGCCGCCTGCGGCGAGCCGCACGGCGAAGGCTTCGCCGCCGGTTACCAGCTTTTCCTCGATCACCATCGCGTAAGGATTGGTCTTCCAGTCGGCATCCGGCCCGTCGCGGTACACTTGCGCGCGGTAGCGCTTGCCCTTGTCGAGGAAGCTGAGCGGCACCGACAGGTCGCGCGCTTGCTCGTCCGTCACCGCGCCGAGGAACCATTCCTTTGACTTCCTCCCCTGCCGCGCAATGGCGACATAATCACCGATCTCCCCGGCAAGCGCGATTGACTGCTCCCAATCGGCTTCCACGTCCTTGATGAACTGGAAGGCGTCTGGCTTGGCCTCGTAATTCTCGGGCAGGTCAGCGGCCATCTGCACGGGGGAATAGAGCACCACATAGAGCGCCAATTGCTTGGCCAGCGTCGTCTCGGGCCGGTTCGACGGATCGCCGCGCGGCATATCGGGGCGCAAGGGCGCGCGCTCGTTGGGCTTCAGGTCGAAGATGCCGGGGGTAAAGTCCATCGGCCCTGCCAGCATCCGCGTGAAGGCGAGCATCGCTTCGTGTTCGGGCGGGTTGGGCGGCGTGCCCCAGGCGTTGTATTCCATGCCCCGTGCACCTTCACGGGCGAGCCAGTTGGGGTAGGTGCGGCGCAGGCCGGTGTCCTTGACCGGCTCGTGCGCGTTGATCGAAATCTGGCGCTTGGCGGCCTCAGTCACGACCTTCAGATGGTGGCGCACCATGAACTGGCTGTCGTGCCATTCGTAGCGGCGGATGCCGTTCTCGTCGATCCGCACCGCGTCGCCCGCGTCGGCAACGTAGCCGGTCTTCACCTGCCGCACGCCGACCTTCTGGTAGAGGTCGAAGGCGGCCTCTATCTGGTTTTCGTAATTGGTGATGTTGGCCGAGGTTTCGTGGTGGCCGATCAGGCGCACGCCCTTGGAGACGGCATAGCGGCCCAATTCGGCAAGGTCGAAATCGGGCATGGGCTCGGTAAAGCGGAACAGGTCGCCATTATTGTACCAGTCACCGTCCCAGCCGATGTTCCAGCCTTCAACCAGCACGCCTGCAAAGCCGTGCTTGGCGGCGAAATCGATGTAGCGCTTGGTTTCCTCGGTGGTCGCGCCGTGGATCTGGTCGCGGCCCCAGCTGCGGTCGCGGATATGCATGGCCCACCAGATGCCGACATATTTGCCCGGCTCGACCCATGACACATCGCCGAGCTTGTTGGGCTCGTTGAGGTTGAGGATGATGTCGGAATTGATCAGTCCCACCGCCTCGCGCGCGACCTGAACGGTGCGCCACGGCGAGGTGAAGGGCGCCTTGGTCTTGACCTTGGGCCCGCCGGTCCAGCCGCGCAGCTTGGATTCGAAATTGCCGGGGCGCAGCTGGTCGAGCGACATTGAGGAGTATTCCACCAATGCGGCTTCGTGGATGCTGAAATGGATGCCGGCTTCATTGCGGAAGGTCGCAGGCGTGTGCGCGTCATCAACCTTCCCGGCGGGCGCTACGCGGGTGAGGTATTCGTAGCGGTTGAATTCGTCCGAGGGGGTGTACCACATCGTGGTTTTCTCGCCGACGCCGAACTGGGTGAGTTCTTCGGTGATGTTGACGTCGCCCGCCAGCGCCGCCTGCTCGGCCAGCTCGTAGCGGAAGCCGATGCCGGTATCGAACGCACGGAAGCGAACTGTCATCTGACGGTCGGGGCCATCGGCGGGCTTAAAGGTCACCGCGAGTTCGTTGTGCTGATCGCGGACCAACCGGCGCTCGCCCCACGGCTGTTCCCACGTGGTGTCTTTGCTCGCGCGGATCGATCCGGCGATGGCAAGGCCGCGTTCGAAGCCGTGGTGTTCGGCAAACAGCATCCCGAGCTTGGACGGGGCGATGACCTGCTCGCCTTCGAAGCTGACCGCGTAGGTCGCCTGCCCGCCATCATCCTTGACCGTGACGGTGATCTTGCCATCGGGCGAGGTCAGTTCCAGCGTCTCGGCGCTGAGCGGGGCGGCGGCCCATGCGACCACTGCCGCCGCGATCATCCGGGTCCAAAGCTTCGTCATGCGTCCTCTCCTGCGGCTATTAAGCCGCCTCACTTGGTCTCTGTGAAAATCCGGTAGCCCCACGGAGCAAGCGCGAGCGTTTCGCCGCCCGCGAAGGTCATCGTCTCGCCGCTCAGCGCATCGGCATAGCGGCCATGATGGCGCGCGTGCTGGAAGGTCACCTGCTGCGGGCGGGGGCTGAGGTTGAACAACCCAAACACCCGCTCTCCCGCCTGCCCGCGGGTAAAGGCGAAGACATCGGCGGTTGCATCGGTCGGCACTTCCACCAGCGACGCGCCGAAGCGCCCATTGTGGAGCGCGGGGTTGTCGGTCTTGAGCGCGATCAGATTGGCGATCAGCGCGGCGTGCGTGCCTTCGCGCCAGACGATCGGATCACGCTCGAAGAACTTGAGCATTCGGTCATTATCCGCCTCCTGCCCGTTGTAGATCAACGGCAGGCCCGGGCCAGTGAAGGACAGCGCCATCGCCGCCTCATAGGCCAGGCCGTAGATTTCGCTCGCAACCCCGTCCCAGGAATTCTGGTCGTGGTTCTCGGTATAGACCATGCGCATCGCAGCATGGGGCCAGGTTTCGGACTGCCCCGCGTAGTAACCGCGCATCGCCCCTGCCCCGCTGCCGTCCTTCACAAGGCGCTGCATCGCCTCCTTCCAGCCCCAACCGTAGGTGGCATCAAAGGCGCGGGCGTGGAGATCGCGCTGCTCCCATTCGGCGAGCATGAAGACCGGCTTCACCTTGTCGAGCTCAGCCCGCGCCGTCTCCCAGAAATCGGTCGGGACATACCCCGCCACGTCCGCGCGATACCCATCGATCCCGAATTCGCGCACCCAGTAGACGAGGCTCTCGGTCATATATTGGCGCAAACCGGGCTGGCTGTAATCGAAGTCCGCCACGTCCGACCAGTCGGTGCCAGCGGGCGACATCAGCGCGCCTTCGGGGGTGCGGGTGTACCATTCGGGGTGGCTCACAGTCAGCGGATTGTCATAGGCCGAATGGTTGGCAACCCAGTCGAGGATCACCTTCAACCCCAGCCGGTGCGCCTCGTCCACAAAGGCGCGGAACTCGGCTTCCGTGCCGAATTCGGGATTGACGCCGCGATAATCGCGCACGGCATAGGGGCTGCCAAGGCTGCCCTTGCGGTTCGCCTCGCCAATCGGGTGGATCGGCATCAGCCAGATGATGTCGACCCCCATCGCGGCAAGGCGCGGCAGCTGCTGCTGCGCGGCCGTGAAGGTGCCCTCGTTTGTGAACTGCCGGGTATTAAGCTGATACAGCACCGCGTCCGCCGTCCACTCGGCGTTCTGTACCTCAATCACATCGCGCGGGGTGTAATCGGGCTGGGCCAGCGCCGGGGTCGCGGCCAGCGCGCCCGCCAGCAGCGCAAAAGCCAGCCGCATCACGCTTCCCCCGCCCGCAAAGCCGGAACGCCCCGCGCCTCGCCATCGGTGACGAACAGTGTTGCCGCCGCTGCCAGGACGAAGCTCACCGCCGCAATCGCCATCGCGTAGATCGGCTCGCCGCCGAACAGGTTGGTGACGAGGAAGCCGAGCAGCGTAGAGGCAAGCAGCTGCGGCACGACGATGAAGATGTTGAACACCCCCATGTAAATGCCCATTTTTTCCGCCGGGACGCAGCCCGCAAGGATCGCATAGGGCAGCGCTACGATTGAGGCCCAGGCGATGCCGATGCCGATCTGCGGCACCCACAGCAGCGCCGGATCGCGCACCAGCAGCACCGCGGCAAAGCCCGCCGCGCCCATCAGCAGGTTGATCGCGTGCAAGCGGCAGCGGTCAATCTTCGCGGCGACCATCACGAACCCGAGCGCGGCGGCGGCGGCCAAGCCGTTGCGCACCGATCCCATCAGGCTCCACCAGTCGGCCCCGTCCTGATAGGCGGCGCTCGCGGCTTCGGTTGCGCCGAAGTGGTATTCGGTCACGCCCGGTGTGCCGTAGATCCACAGCGCAAACATCCCGAACCAGCTGAAGAACTGCACCACGGCCAGCTGACGCATGGTCTTGGGCATGGCGAACAGATCGCTCACCACCTCCATGAAGCCGCTGTCATTGCGCCCCTGCCCGCGCAATGATGCAGCGACCAGTTGGATCACGCCGAAGCCTGCCAGCAGCGCGGCGAGGACATAGATGTCCTTGGCCACTTCGATGTCGCCGAGGAACGCCGGGCGGTTCTCGCCCCGCGCAAAGGCCACCAGCAGGGCCACGATCACCCCAGCGATGATCCACACGATCCCGCCATTGGAAAACTGCCGCGCTGTGCGCTCCATATTGGCTGCGGTGGTTTGTGTGGCAGGGCCGCGCGCGGCTTCGAAGCGGGCGAGTTCTTGCGGAGAATACTCCTTGGTGGAAAACACCGTCCACGCAACCGCCGCCACCAGCGCCGCGCCGCCGATATAGAACGACCAGCGCACCGTTTCGGGGATTGCGCCCGCAGGCGCCATATTGCTGAGGCCGAACCAGTTGGTCATCACCCACGGCAACGCGCCCGCCAGCACCGCGCCGGTGCCGATGAAGAAGCTCTGCATCGCATAGCCCATCGTGCGCTGCCGATCGGGCAGGTTGTCGCCGACAAACGCGCGGAACGGCTCCATCGTGATGTTGAGCGAGGCGTCCATCACCCACAGCATCCCCGCTGCGACCCACAGCACCGGGGCATTGGGCATGACAAACAGCGCAAGGGTCGCCAGCAACGCGCCAATGAGGAAATAGGGACGGCGGCGGCCGAAGCGGCGGCTCCAGGTCTTGTCCGACAGGTGGCCGATGATCGGTTGCACGATCAGCCCGGTCATCGGCGCGGCAATCCACAGGATCGCCAACTCGCCAACATCGGCGCCCAGCGTTTGGAAAATGCGGCTGACATTGCCGTTCTGAAGCTCGAACCCGATCTGGATTCCGAGGAAGCCGAAGCTCATGTTCCAGATCTGGCCAGCGTTGAGCGCAGGCTTTTGGCCGGCTTGCGTCATGATCGTATCATCCCTCTCCCCGCACCACCATCCGCCCGGAGGTGACGCAGCTCCCAGCTTCGGTTACGTTCCCGGATCTGTCGCCGGGTGACGCATTGCACGATGCCGGGCCGTAGTCTGGACGCCTTGCAAAAATTTGCAAGAAACTTTCCGAAAATCTCAATTAAATTTGCCACTCCTCTTTCAATAATCTCCTTTTATCTTGTCTTTACAGTTGTTTGATGCGCGCGCTCTCGCCCACTTCGACTTTTCACAAAGATTTGCAAAACTTCTTCTGAAGTGTCAGAAAAGCCGACGGAGGGAGTTGGGTCATGACGCGAATCTTCGTGAGCTTAGCGGCTGTGCTGTGCGCGAGCACCGCCTTGGCAGGAGGGCCGGTTGCGGCCGAATCGTCCGCCGAAACATCGGGGCCCGCGCCCATTTCCGAGCGCCAGCTTGAAGACGAGATCATCTATTTCGTCCTGCCCGACCGGTTCGAAAACGGCGACACGTCGAATGATCGCGGCGGTATCAAGGGCGGTGTGTTCGATCACGGCTTCGACCCCACCCACAAGGGTTTCTACCACGGCGGCGACCTCAAGGGGCTAACCGCCAAGCTCGATTACATTCAGGGAATGGGCGTCACCGCGATCTGGTTTGCGCCGGTGTTCAAGAACAAGCCCGTGCAGGGGCTGCCCGGTCAGGAAAGCTCGGGCTATCACGGCTATTGGGTGACCGATTTCACGCAGGTTGATCCGCATTTCGGCACCAATGCCGAATTCAAGGCCTTCGTCGATGCCGCCCATGCGCGGGGGATGAAGGTCTATATGGACATCATCATCAACCACACCGCCGATGTGATCGACTATGCCGAAGGGCCCGCGAACGGCTACGCCTATCGCAGCAAGGGCGATTATCCCTATGGGCGCATGGGCGGCCCGAACGGCGCGCCGATCAACCAAGGCTTTGCGGGTGACGAGAACGCCGATCCCGCCAATTGGGCCAAGCTCACCGATCCGGCCTTCGCCTTTACCCCGCAGGTGGCGGAGGCCGAGCGGAATGTGAAGGTGCCCGCGTGGCTCAATGACGTGACGCTCTATCACAACCGCGGCAATTCGGAGTGGGTGGGCGAAAGCAGCGTCTTCGGCGATTTCGCGGGCCTCGATGACCTTGCGACCGAGCATCCGCGCGTCGTTCAGGGCATGATCGACATCTTCGGCCAGTGGATCGACGATTACGGGATCGACGGCTACCGCATCGACACCGCCAAGCACGTAAACCCGGAATTCTGGCAGGCCTTCGTTCCCCCCATTCTGGCCCGTGCCAAGGCGAAGGGGATCGACCACTTCCACATATTCGGCGAGATCGCCTACGAAGAACCCACCGCCACGCTCGCCGCGCAAGTGATGGCGGAAAGCCAGCTGCCCTATGCGCTCGACATGGGTTTCGCGAAGGCGGCGCAATTGGTCGCGAGCGGTAAGGCCGGCCCGCGGCTGATGGCGGAATTCCTCCAGCAGGACGCGATCTACCCCGGCGGGCCGAAAACCGCGCTGGGCCTGCCGACCTTCCTCGGCAATCACGATTTCGGCCGCTTTGCGATGTTCGTGCGCGACATGAGCGGTTCGGATGATGCCGCAACCCTGCTGGCGCGGGTCAAGCTGGGTCATGCGCTGATGTTCCTGCTGCGCGGCGTGCCGACGGTCTATTACGGCGACGAACAGGGCTTTATCTCGGACGGCAACGACCAGCTGGCGCGCGAGGACATGTTCCCCAGCAAGGTCACGGTCTATAACGACAATAAGCTGATCGGCACTACAGCCACCACGGCGCAAAGCAACTTCGACACCGCTCACCCGCTTTACCGCCTGATTGCCGATCTGTCGCAGGCGCGCACAGCCAGCCCGGCGCTGCGGCGCGGCCTTTCCGAAGTGCGCGCTTTCGCCGAAACCGCCCCCGGCCTGCTTGCGGTTGAGCGGCATGATCCCGAAACCGGACAGCGGGTGCTTGCGGTGTTCAATACGAGCGCATCGGCGCTTTCGCACAATGTCGAGGTAAGCTACCGGGCGGGCGGTGTCGCGCCATTGGTCGGCAATTGTCCGACCGCCCTCACCGCGCCGGGAACGGTTGCTATCGCGTTGCCCGCTTTCGGCTTTGCCGCCTGCATTCTGGAGACTGACGACTAATGGCATCCGCCCAGTCCTGCGCTGGCCCGCAAGCCGCAGCCGAAGCCGCCGCCAGCGACACCGATCGCTTGGGGGCCTGGTGGCGCGGCGCGGTGATCTACCAGATCTATCCGCGCAGCTTCCGCGACACCAATGGCGACGGGATCGGCGATCTTGCCGGGATTGCCGAGGGGCTGGATTACATCGCCGATCTTGGCGTGGACGGCATCTGGATCTCCCCGTTCTTCACCTCGCCGATGAAGGATTTCGGCTACGACGTGGCCGATTACTGCGGGATCGACCCCAGTTTCGGCAGCTTCGCCGATTTCGACCGGATCATCGCCAAGGCGCACGCGCTGGGCCTGAAGGTGATCATCGATCAGGTCTACTCGCACACCTCGGACGAGCACGCGTGGTTTCAGGAAAGCCGCGCCGACCGCACCAATCCCAAGGCCGACTGGTATGTCTGGGCCGACCCCAAGCCCGATGGCTCGCCGCCGTCGAACTGGCAGTCGGTGTTTGGCGGTTCGGCGTGGCAGTGGGATGGGCCGCGCAAGCAGTATTACCTGCACAACTTCCTCACCAGCCAGCCTGACCTCAACGTCCATAACGTCGAAGTGCAGGACGCGCTGCTGGATGTTGCGCGGTTCTGGCTGACGCGGGGCGTCGACGGGTTCCGGCTCGATGCTCTCAACTTCTCGATGCATGACCCGGACCTGCGCGACAATCCGCCCAGCGGGCTGCCGATGGAGCTGGTGACGCGCCCGTTCGACATGCAGGTCAAGCAGTACAACCAGTCGCACCCTGACATCACTGGCTTCCTGGAACGGATCCGCGCCGCGATTGACGAGTTTCCCGGCCGCTTCACCGTCGCCGAAGTCGGCGGGCCAGAGCCGCTGGCGGAGATGAAGGCCTTCACCGAAGGCGGCAAGCGGCTGGACTCAGCCTATAACTTCGACTTCCTCTACGCCCCGCGCCTGACCGCGCCGCTGGTGCGCGCGAGCCTGTCGCAATGGAGCGGGGAGTCGGGCGAAGGCTGGCCTTCGTGGGCGTTTTCAAACCACGATGCGCCGCGCGCCGTCACCCGCTGGACGCTGGACGGCGACATGGCGCGGGCCGCCCGGCTCAACCTGCTGCTGCTGCTCAGCCTGCGCGGCAATCCGATCATCTATCAGGGCGAGGAACTGGGCCTGCCGCAAGGCGAGGTCGCGTTCGAAGACCTGCAAGACCCCGAAGCCATCGCCAATTGGCCGCACACCTTGGGGCGCGACGGTGCGCGCACCCCGATGCCGTGGGCGGCCAATGCCCCGCAAGCGGGGTTCTCGAACGCCAACCGCACCTGGCTCAAGCTTGACCCGGTTCACACCGGTTTTGCGGTCGACAGCCAAGCCTCAGACCCCGCCTCGACCCTTGGTTACGCGCGCCAGCTGCTGCGCCTGCGACGGACTCATCCCGCGCTGGTGCATGGCGATATCGCGCTGATCGACAGCCCGGAGGACATCCTCGCCTTCCTGCGCCGGGACGGAAGCGGCGCGGTGCTCTGCGTCTTCAACCTCGGCGCAGCGCCTGCCCGGTGGAGCCCTCCGGCGGAACTCGGCGCGCTCAGTGTGATCGCTACCCAAAACACGGTCGACACGGCGGCCGCCTTGCCGCACGATCTTGCTCCCGGCACCGGCTATTGGGCCGTCGTGGCGGGCAGCTGAGGACGAATGACCGATACACTCTCCCCCGCATCCCGGCGCAGCGCGACGCTTGAGGATATCGCGCGCGAAGCAGGGGTCTCGATCTCGACTGTCAGCCGTGCACTGAACGACAGTCCCTCGGTCAAGCGCCGGACCAAGCAGCAGATCTGGCAGATCGCCCGCGCCCATGATTACGAGTTTCGCGCCTCGATGCCGAGCGGGCCGATCGGCGCGGATGCGACAATCGCGGTGGTCGTCCCCGCCCCGCAGGCGCGCGACAGCCGGGTGTCCGACCCGTTCTTCCTCGAACTGCTGGCCGGCATTGCCGAAGCCGCGCGGGAACGGAACGCGGACCTGATCATCAGCCACCTCAGCCCGCGCGCCGGCCTTGATCTCGATTACGCGATGAGCACCAGCCGGGCGACCGGCGTGATCTTCATCGGGCAAAGCTCGCTGCACCACGAATTCAACGCGCTGGCCGCGCGCGACAATCGCTTCGTGGTGTGGGGCGCGGAGTTTCCCGATGCGCAATATTGCGTGATCGGATCGGACAATGTCGCTGGCGGCAGGCGCGCAACCGCGCACCTGGCGCGCCTTGGCCGCCGCCGCATCCTGTTCCTCGGCGATACCGAAGCGCCCGAGGCTGAACAGCGGTTCCGCGGGTACAAGCAGGCGCTCGAACAAGCGGGCATCGCGCTGGATGACGAGCTGATCGTCCCTGCCCATTTCGAAGTCCACTCGGCCGAAGCCGCCGTGCGCAGCGCGATTGCGCGCGGGCTGAAGTTCGATGCGGTGTTCGCCGTCAGCGACCTGATCGCCATCGGCGCGATCCGGGCGCTGACGCGTTCGGGTATGCGGGTGCCGGAGGACGTTTCGGTGGTGGGCTATGACAACATCCCCGCCGCGCGTCTCGTCACCCCGCAGCTCACCACAATCGATCAGGACGCAAATCTTGCCGGAAGAATGCTGGTGTCGAAGCTGATCGACAAGGGCGATGGCCCGGCGATTTCTCAGCGGCTGGAAACCAGCCTGCTGATCCGCGAAAGCTGCGGGGGATGAGCCAGCCCGCCCCGCTCAAGAGCATCGTGATTGTCGGCGGCGGCAGCGCGGGCTGGATGACGGCGGCGGCGCTTTGCCATGCGGTCGGACGATCCTGCGCCATCACGCTGATCGAGAGCGAGGCCATCGGCACCGTCGGCGTCGGCGAGGCGACCATCCCGCCGATCCGCACCTTCAACCAGCGCCTCGGCATCGACGAGGCGACTTTCGTGCGCGAAACGCAGGGGTCGTATAAGCTCGGGATCGAGTTCGTGGATTGGGGGCGCAAGGGGCATTCCTATTTCCACCCCTTCGGCCAGTATGGCGCCGAATTCGACAACGTGCCCTTTTATCACCACTGGATGCGCGAAAGCCTTGAGGGCCGGATCGACGGCCCGATTGACGATTTCTCGATGTGCTGGGCGATGGCACGCGCGGGCAAGTTCAGCCACCCGTCGGCCGACCGCCGCCTGATCCAGTCGACCTTCGACTACGCCTATCACTTCGACGCGGGGCTCTATGCCGCCTACTTGCGCCGGTTCGCCGAGGCGCGGGGCGTGGTGCGCAAGGAAGGCAAGGTCGTTGACGTGTCGTTGCGCAGTCATGACGGGTTCGTTGATAGCGTGATGCTCGATGATGGCACGCGCATCGCGGGCGAATTCTTCATCGATTGCAGCGGCTTCCGGGGCCTGCTGATCGAGGAAGCGCTGGAGGCGGGTTACGACGACTGGCAGCACTGGCTCCCCTGCGACCGCGCCGTGGCGGTGCCCAGTGAACGGGGGGGCGAGAAGGGCGAGTTCACCCCCTATACCCGCTCCACCGCGCGCGAGGCCGGGTGGCAATGGCGCATCCCGCTCCAGCATCGCACCGGCAATGGCTATGTCCATTGCAGTGAGTTCATCTCGGAGGACGAGGCCAGCGCTGCACTGCTCGCCAATCTCGACGGCAAGGCACTGGCCGAGCCGCGCCCCTTGCGCTTCGTCACTGGCAAGCGCCGCGAATTCTGGAAGCGCAATTGCGTTGCCATAGGGCTTTCGGCGGGCTTCATGGAGCCGCTGGAATCGACCAGCCTGCACCTCATCCAATACGGCATCCTGCGCCTGATCGCCCTGCTGCCGGATAGCGCCATGTCACCGCTGCTGGCGCGCGAGTACAACGCGCAGACGGCCCGCGAATACGAGCTGATTCGCGACTTCCTGATCCTTCATTACAAGGCCAGCGAGCGGCAGGATTCCGAGCTGTGGCGCTATTGCGCGGCCATGCCGATCCCGGACAGCCTGCAATACAAGATCGACCATTTCCGCGCCCACGGAATGCTGGTGGCAGAGGGGCCTGAACTGTTCGCCAACCCCAGCTGGATCGCGGTCTATCTGGGCCAAGGCATCGTCCCGAACCGGGCGCCCGCGCTCGCTGCGATGCGCGAAGGCGTGCCGGTTGCCGAACGGCTCGCGCAGATCCGCGCGGCAATGGACGAGGCCGTGGCGGCCATGCCGAGCCACAGCGAATTCGTCGCCCGGCATTGCGCCGCCGCACCCCTCGCCGCCTGAACTACCCATCGCAAGTGTTACGCGAGTGATCCAGCGCCCAGCCTAGCGCCGCGCAAGGCCCTGCCCGCTCCCACCAAGCGCACAGCTAAAGAGAAGGGGCCCGCCGTTTCCGGCGAGCCCCCCCTGCAACCCTGGCAAGGCCCGTGGGCCTTGGCCTTAGAAGCTCTTGCGGATCGTGAACTGGAATGTCCGTCCGTAGATCTCGTGCCGGCTCGGGAAGGAAGTGCCAAGGCTGGCGCCGCCCGCATCGAACAGCTCGTTCTGCGTCGTGAACGGCTGATCTGTCAGGTTGAACACTTCGGCCAGGACCTGCACCCCGTTGAGGACACTGCCTTCCTTCTCGAAGGTATAGCCAAGCTGGGCATCGAGGATTGTTTCGCTGAGAGCTTCTGCCCCTTCGAGACCGCCCGCGAAGTTCGGCACTTCCGACAGGAAGCCACCGCGGTAACGCGCGGCGAGCTTGGCGCGGAAGCCGTACTTTTCGTAGAAGATGTCGCTCGACCAGGTGAGATCCGAGTAGCCGGGGATCCGGATCGGGTTCTGACCCGGCGGATTGATCTTGGCGTCGGAATAGGTGACCGAGTAGAACCCGCCGAACCCGTCGAGCGCATCGATGAAGTCGCCGAAGTTGACACGCACCGTGCCTTCGATCCCGGTGATGTTGCCATCCGAGAAGTTGACCGGGCCGTCAAACGAGCCGGTGGCAAGTTGCGGCGCGGTCGTGAGGATGGAACCGAAGCCGGCGTTCTCGATCTGCTGGGTGAGATCAAGAATGGTCGGCTGATTGATCACCCAGTCCGACAGGTCCTTGTGGAAGGCGGCGATGATGATCGCGGTTCCGGGCGTGAAGTACTTTTCGAACGAGATGTCGAACGATGTCGAACGATACGGCTGCAAGGTCGGGTTGCCGCCGCTGAGGTTGAAGCACACCAGCGCCGGGGGGTTGAAGCCAATCACCGTATCGGGGATCTGGTCGGCGTTGGTATCCGCACAGCTCAGCGGGTTGACGTTGATGTTCTGGTTCGCTGCCAGCTGATCGAGACGCGCGCGCGTGATCGACTTGGCATAGGCGACGCGGATGAAGGTATCCTCCATCACTTCAAAGCTGAGGTTCGCGCTCGGCAGCCAGTTGTCGTAATTCGCGCTGACTTCGTTGACGAGGCCGCCGCTGATCGTGCCGGTCGAGGACTGCGAGGTATCGACGTAACGCAGGCCGATATTGCCGCGCACCGGCACCGAGCCGAGCGCGCCGTCGATATTGGCCTGAATGTAGAAATTGTGCACCTGCTCGTCCACCAGCCACTCGGTGTCGTCGGTGGCCGCCTGAAGCGTGTAAGCGCCGCTGGTCAGCAGGCTCGCCGGATTATAGGCGATGATGTCCTGCCCGATGCCCTTGGTATTGGTCGAGCCGATGATGGTGTCCGAGGGGATCGCCAGCGAGCTGTTCACGAAGCCCGCGCCCGGCCGCAGGAAGATGCCGTTGTTGTCAAAGTCCTTCGACCGGTCGGTGTAGAGCCAGCCCGCAACGATGCGATCAATGAAGCCCCCGTCGAACTCCCAATAGGCTTCAGCGCGCAGTTGGTGCAGCTCGTCATTGGTTTCCGGAACGCGCAGGAAGCCGACCTGGCCCCACCCGCCCGGATCGGTCAGCAGCACGTTGGCCGGGTTGGTGTAATCGATCAGCCCGTCGATGGTGTATTCACCGTTGGGGTTGAAGTTGAACGTCAGCGTGTCGGCCGGGCCTGAGCCGTTCCGACCGGTACCGGCGTAGGATTCATAATTGACGTCGTCGCGATCAAGCGTGGAGTAGCCGTAGTCGAGCACGAAGCCGAGGTTGTCGGTCGCCTTCCACTCCATGTTGCCGCCGATCGCGAAGATCGACGAATCTGCGCCCTGGGTGTCGGTGCGCAGGATCGGGAAGACGTTGGAATAGGTCGCCGAGTCTGCGAACGGGCCGGACCCGGTCACGGCGCCGACCTGCGCCCCGCCATTGGTGCTCCACGAGGCGATCGGCGTTTCAGTGCCGCGGAAGATGCCCGAATCGTCGGTGGCGGTGTAGAAGCTGTCGATCGTCAGCGAGAAGGTGTCGGTCGGCTCGAACTGTAGGCTGCCTGCGACCGACGTGCGCTTGAACTCGCGGCTCTGCACGCCCTGACGCGGGTTGTCGCGCGGGAAGATCACACCGCTCGCGGTGCGGGCGATCTGGCCGTTATTGGTCTTCAGCTCGCGCTGGATGATCTGGGTCGGGATCGACTGCACCGTCGCGCCGATCGACCAGCCGATGGTGCCATCGGCGTTTTGATCAATATAGCTGCCGAAGAAGCGGTAGCCGTCAGCCCCGAAATCCGGATTGAGCGAGCCGTTGTCGTTGATCGTGTAGGTGCCCGAGAGGGTAATCTGGCGCTTCTTGGAATCGAGCGGCTTCACAGTGCGCAGGTCAACCGCGCCCGCGATCCCGATCGAGGCCAGTTGCGCATCACCGGTCTTGTAGACGACGCCCGAGCCGATCAGTTCCGAAGGAAACTGGTCAAATTCGATCCCGCGATTGTTGCCAGCCGACACCACTTCGCGGCCGTTAAGCAGCGCGAGGGAAAAATCCGGGCCGAGACCGCGGATCGAGACTTGCTGCGAACGGCCGCGGACGCGCTGGGCGGTCACACCCGGCAGGCGGGCGAGCGAGTCGGCGATGGACAGATCGGGCAGCAGGCCAAGATCTTCGGACGAGATCACTTCGACGATCGAAGTCGCGTTGCGCTTGGCATCGAGTGAGGATTGGATCGATCCGCGAATGCCGGTGACGACGATGTCTTCGCCTTCATCCTCGACGGCAGCCGGTTCTTCAACCTCCTGCGCCATGACCGGCGTGCCGGTAACGGCAAGTGCCAGGAATGTTGCGGCCCCGCACAGCAGGCGCGCGCTTGCATTGATCCCATTCGCTTTCATCAGAAATCCCCTCCCGCAAGCGCCCCTCAACGTGCGCTTTTGCAGGTTTTTTCATAGCCCAACATGAACCTCAGGTAAATCGCCAAAAAGCAGATGCGCGGGAACAACCGGAATTTTGTATATATTTTATATTTTTCAATGCTTTGAGGCACTTTTGGCAACGTTCACATGGGTTTTGGGGCGCGCTGATAGGGCGGAATGTTGCCTGTTTGACACAGTTTTGGTCGATGCCGCAGTGCAACATCGACCCAGACCTGATCACCCCCTGTCTCCATGGCGTGGGCGCGGCCCCGCATTCAGTAATCTCGCGTTATTGCATTGGCTTAGCCATTCCAGATGGACTGCCTCCCGGAGTTTGATAGGCTTACCCCCATGGCCACACCGCCCACTTCTTCCAAGCAATCAGCCCCCGAAGGATGGGGCATCTCCCTCGCGCACGCGCAGACAAGGACATTTTCAGCGTGTAATCATACGCTTATTAGCATCGACGGATTTCTCGAGGCGCCTGAGCAGGTCATTTCGCAGGGCACTTTGCAAAATTTTGCAAAGGTCACGCCGCAATATCCCGGGGTGCGGGCGCCGCTTGATCCGGCGATCTGCCGCGCCTGGCTCACCAAGCTGACACCGCTGCTGGATCAGTGGTTTGGCCCCTATGGCCGCGCGTGGGAGATGCAGGCGTGGTATTCGCTGGTGACCACCCCGCCCGCCGAGCTCGCGCCGATCCAGTGCCTGCCCCATGTCGACGGCACCGATCCGACGCAGATCGCGATGATGCTTTACCTCCACCGCACCGGACACGGCGGCACCGCCTTCTTCCGCCACCGGGCAACCGGGCTCGAGTCGCTGACCGCCAATGACTACCCGCGCTATGCTGCTGCGGTGCAGGCTGATGTCGCGCGCAACGGACTGCCGCCGGCCTCCTACCCCACCGATGGCGCCCCGCATTTCGAGCGAATTCACGCGGTTCCCGGCGCGTTCAACAGTGCAGTATTCTATCGCGGTAACATCCTGCACAGCGGGGTGATCGACAATGCCGCGCCATTGAGCGCCGACCCTGCCGAGGGTCGGCTGACGATCAATGCCTTCTTCCGCCCGGCGGCGGGATAGGGCGCGACAGGGACAGGATGATGCAACCAGAGGTCAGGAAACTCGTGATTGTCGGCGGTGGGACGGCGGGCTGGATCACCGCCGCCGCCTTCAGCCGCCTGCTGGGCCAACGCCTTGCCATCGAACTGGTCGAGAGCGAGGCGATCGGCACAGTCGGCGTGGGCGAGGCGACGATCCCGCAGATCATCCGGCTGAACACCATCCTCGGCATTGACGAGCATGAGTTCCTGCGGGCGACATCGGGCACCTTCAAGCTAGGGATCGAATTCGTCGACTGGGGCAAGAAGGGCAGCCGCTATCTCCACACCTTCGGCGATGCGGGCATGAACCTCAGCAATGTCGCCTTCCACCACTATTGGCGGCGCAGCGTGAGCGGCGAGGCAGCGCCCGATCCCAAGGGCCTGTGGGACTATTCGCTGCACCAGCAGGCGGCAGAACAAGCGCGCTTTGGCAAGCTCGACCGGGTCGGGAATACCGCGATGACGGGTCTCGCCTATGCCTATCATTTCGACGCCAGCCGCTATGCCTTGTTCCTGCGCGCCTACAGCGAAAAGCGCGGGGTCACGCGGACCGAGGGGATCGTCGAAACCGTCGAGCGTGATGGTGAGTCCGGTGACCTCACCGCCATCACCCTGAAGAATGGAAAACGCGTCGCAGGCGATTTCTTCATTGATTGCACCGGCTTCCGCTCGCTCCTGCTGGGCGAGACGCTGGGGGTGGGTTACGAGGACTGGTCGCGCTGGTTGCCGTGTGACCGCGCTCTGGCGCTGCCGAGCGAGCGGCTGCCGACGCTGGTGCCCTATACCCGCGCCACGGCGAGGGACGCAGGCTGGCAGTGGCGTATCCCCTTGCAGCACCGCACCGGCAACGGGCACGTCTATTCCAGCGGCTTCACCAGTGACGACGCGGCGGCCGATGTATTGCTTACAGGTCTCGACACCAAGGCGCTGGGCGATCCCCGCCCGATCCGTTTCACCACCGGGCGGCGTGAGACGTTCTGGGCGCATAATTGCGCGGCGATTGGCCTATCAAGCGGGTTTCTCGAACCGCTCGAATCGACCTCGATCCACCTGATCCAGTCGCACGTCAGCCGCCTGATCCAACTCTTCCCCCGGGCCGGCAACCCGGCGGCGATGCGGGACGAATACAACCGCCGCTGCACCGCCGAATTCGCGCAGATCCGCGATTTCCTGATCCTGCACTACCACCGTACAGACCGCGAGGATTCGGAATTCTGGCGCTACTGCAAGCACATGGAGGTGCCGGATAGCCTCACTCACAAGCTGGAGCTGTTCGCCGCATCGGGCCGTGTCGGGCGTGATCACGATGATCTGTTCCGCGATGCGAGCTGGATTCAGGTGATGCTGGGGCAAGGCATCATGCCAGCGGATTATGATCCGATGGCCGATCAGATCGCGCCCGCGCAATTGACCGAATTCCTCGCCAACCTGCGCATCCTGATCGCCCGCGGCATCGCCAGCCTGCCGACTCACGAGGAATATCTCCGGCAGCACTGCCCCGCCGACGCGAGCCTGCTCGCCGCCTGACGCGTGCCTAGCTGGGGCCTGGCTCAATCGTTCCATCAAACCGCCCACGAAAAAGGGCGGCGCAGTTTCCCGCGCCGCCCCATCATTCTCGCCCGGAGGCGATGAATTACTTCGACTGGGCTTCCAGATAGGCGACCAGATCGGCGCGCTTCTGCGCGTCCTTGACGCCCGGGAAGGCCATCTTGGTGCCCGGGATGTAGCCCTTGGGATCTTCAAGATACGCGAACAGCACATCCGGCGTCCAGGTGATGCCGCTGTTCTTGTTGGCGTCCGAGTAGCTGAAACCAGCGACCGAGCCCGACTTGCGGCCGACGATCTTGTGCAGCGACGGGCCGACGCGGTTCACACCTTCGTCGAACACGTGGCAGGTGCGGCAAGCCGCAAACACCTTTTCGCCGGCAGCGGCGTCAGTGGTGAAGCTGGCATATTCGACCTTGGCACCGTCAGCGGCAGCAGCCGCCGGAGTTTCTGCCGCCGCCGGGGTTTCGACGGCCATGGCTTCTTCGGTAGCCGCCGGGGCCGGAGCATTGGCGTCGCCGCCAGCACCGCCACCGCAAGCCGAAAGGGTAACGAGGCTCGCCAGCGCGGCCGCGCCCATCAGGAAATTACGCTTCATGGTTATCTGTCCTCTGAACAACTTGTTCCTCCCGCATCCCAGCGGGCTTTAAACCAGATTTTCGGGCATGGAAAGCGGGACTTCACGTGTCGCCAAGGCCCTCTCCCCAGATACCGTTACCCAGCAACGCGGAGACCCGCAAAGGGTTTCACGGCTGTGCCACAAAGATTGCCATGCGTGCACCCGGCGTTATGACTGTGGGCATGACAAACCTGCCCAAGCACACCAAGCTCATTCTCGCCCTGCTGGCGTTCATCCCGCTCTATTTCGCGATTGCCGCGCTGGGCACCAAATTCGGAATCTGGAGCTGGCAGATCGGGTTGATGACGCTGACATTCTTCGGCGGCATGATCGTGTTGGGGGTAACCGCGCTGGCCGCGCTGGTTTCGCTGATTCTGTCCGCCCGCGCCAAACCGCGCCGCAACGGCCCGCTGGCCGCAGCGATTCTCGGCCTGCTGGCACCGGGCGCCGCGCTGGTGATGTTCATGAGCGCTGGCGGCAAGGCCGAACAGAACCCGATCCACGATATCGCCACCGATACTGGTAATCCGCCCGTCTTCTCGGCCGAGACCATGGCCGCGCGAGCTAAGGCGAAAGCGAACCCGGTGAGCGATTATCAAACCCCGCTGGGTCAGCTTGAGCTCTACAAGGAGCGAGTCTCGCCGGAGCTTGCGGTGAAATCGCACGCGCAGATCATCACTGACCGCAAGGATCGCCCGGCGCCGCTGCCACTGGGCGGCGCGGGCAAGGCCGAAGGCGTCGCCGCCGTGGCCGCGGCGATGGGCGCGATGGGCCTTACCGATATTCGCCCCGATCCGGCCGCCGGCATCGTCGAGGGCGTGGCCGAGACCTTCTGGTTCGGCTTCAAGGATGATGTCGTCGCCCGCGTGGGTGACAGCCAGATCGACTTCCGCTCGGTCAGCCGTGTGGGTGTCAGCGATCTCGGCGCCAACGCTGCGCGCATCGCCGAACTGCGGTCGCGCACCGAAGCGCTGTTGGGTGCGGCCAGCCGTTAATCGCGGAATGTGCTGACCGCCATCGCACTGCGCTGGACCACGGTGAGAACGCATAGGCAGGCATAGGCATAGGCGAACACGCCGAACCACGCCGGCGCGGCGCACATGGCGATGAACACCGCGATCGTCTCGGCCCCTTCGGCAAGGCCGGTGGAGTAGAAGAAGCTCTTCTTGCCATGCGCCTCGGTGGTCGCCCCGCGCTTGGCGGCGATCACGGCGAAGGCGAGGAAGCTCACCCCGGTCAGCACAAAACTCGCCACCAGCACCAAAGCGGGGAGGGTGTTGGCTGGGCTGAGAAGGCCGAAGCCGACGGGAACGCTGACATAAAAAGCAAAGTCGGCGACAATATCGAAATAACCACCAAGGTCGCTCGACCCCCGCACCCGCGCCACCGCGCCGTCGAGCCCGTCAGCGATGCGGTTGGCGATGATGAGCGCCAGGCCCCAGCCGAGGTGGCCGAACGCGATGGCCGTCGCGCCCGCCAGCCCGAGCGCAAGGCCGGTGAAGGTCAGCGCGTTGGCTGTCACCCCCAGCCCTGCCAGCAGACGGCCCAGCCGGCTCAGCGGCGGGTCGATCAGCGGGCGAAGTTTGGCGTCGAACACTAAAGCTCTCCCCGTTCCGGGCTTGACCCGGGACCCAGCTTCCTGCTGCGACAAGCGTAAGGCGGAAGAACAGCGTGGCCCCGGGTCAAGCCCGGGGTGGGGGTGAAGGGATCAGCCCCCCTCACCATGTCACCAGCCCGATCCACGCCCCCGTCATCGCGCTGGCGAGGTTGCCGGAAATCCAGCTTTTCATCCCCAGCCCCGCCGCTTCCGCACGGCGTTCGGGGCAAAGCGTGCCGATGGTCGAAACCAGCAGGCCGACGCTGGCGAGGTTTGCCACGCCGCACAGCGCATAGGTGACGATCAGCAGGCTGCGCGGCCCCAGCGTCCCGTCCGGCAGCGCGGCGAGTTCGAGATAGGCGACATATTCGTTGAGCACCGCCTTGGTCCCCATCAAGCCGCCCGCTGCCTGCGCTTCGCTCCACGGCACGCCCAGCAGCCACATGAACGGCGCCAGCACCCAGCCAAGCAGGCGCTTGAGGCTGAGCGGATCGCCATCCACCAGCGGCAGCATCGCCAGCACCATATCGACCAGCGCCACCAACGCGAACACCGTGATGATCACCGCGATCACCGCAAGGAACAGCTGCATCCCGTCCATCGTGCCTTTGACGATGGCATCAATGCTCGATTCGTAACGCAGGCCGGGGTCTTCCTTTTCCACCTCGGTCGCAACATCATCAGGCCTGCCCGGCACCATCAGCCGCGCGATCAGCAGCGCGGCGGGTAGCGAGATCAGCGAGGCGGAGATCATGTGGCCGACCGCGTCCGGCACCGTCTCGCGCAAGGTCGTCGCATAAAGGATCAGGATCGCGCCGCTGATGGTCGCCATCGTCAGCGTCATGATCTGGAACAGCTCGGTCCGACTGATGCGTGCGAAATAGGCGCGGGTGACCAGCGGCGCTTCGACCACGCCGAGAAACACGCTCGCCCCGCCCGACAGACCGACGACGCCGCTCACGCCTAGGCTGCGGCGCAGCAGGAAGCTGAGGCCGTTCACCATCCAGCGCAGCACGCCCCAATGCCACAGCAGCGCGGCCAGCGCAGAGAAGACGATCACCAGCGGCAGGATCTGGAAGGCGATCACCAGCGGCGGCTGCGCGCCGTCCTTCAAAGCAAACGGCAACTCCGCCCCGCCAAGATAGCCGAACATATAGGACGAGCCCTTGAGCGTCGCCGCCTCGACTGCGCTGACCGCATTATTGACGAGGCCGACCGCCTGCCAGACAATCGGGACTCGGGCGATAAGCACCGCCAGCAAGCCCTGAAGCGCCAGCGCGCCTGCGATCCAGCGCCAGCCGGGGTGGGCCTTGCGGTTCTCACTGATGGCCCATGCGATCCCGATCAGCACCGTAATGCCGATGATCCCGCGCAGCTGGTCGAACAACTCCACGCCGCCCTAGCCCCGCAGCCAGGTGTGATAGCGCTCGACCCATTTGAGCAGGCCTTCGGGCTTGTGCGCCTTCTTCCAGTTACCGGCGGCGAACTTGTTCGCTTCAACCATCGTGGGATAGGCGTGGATCGTGCCGAGGATCTTGTTGAGCCCGATGCCGTGCTTCATCGCCAGCACATATTCGGCGAGCAACTCGCCCGCGTGGGCGCCCACAATGGTGGCCCCCAGCACTGTGTCCTTGCCGCCGGCCGGGGTCAGCACCTTCACGAAGCCGCGGGTCTCGCTCTCAGCAATCGCGCGGTCGAGATCGTCGAGGTCGTAGCGGGTGACTTCGACCGCGATGCCCTGCTCCGCCGCCTCGCGTTCGTTGAGGCCGACGCGGGCGAATTCGGGATCAAGGAAGGTGACGGCGGGGATCACGCGGTAATCGGCCTTGAACTTGCGCAGGCTCCCGAACAGCGCGTTGACGCTGGCGTACCAGGCCTGATGGCTGGCGGTGTGGGTGAACTGGTAGGGGCCCGCCACATCGCCCGCGGCAAAGATGTTGGGGAATTTGGTGGCGAGGAATTCGTCGGTGACCACGGTCTTGGCGGTATCGACGCCGATATCCTCTAGCCCAAACCCGGTGAGCCGCGCCTTGCGCCCGACCGCGACCAGCAGCACGTCGAACGGGATACGCGCCCCCTGCCCGCCCGCCTCGGCGATCAGCGTGCGTTCTTCGATCCGCACGGCCTTGTGGCCCGTCAACACGCGCACGCCGTCCGCCTCCAGCACGCTGCGCGCAAGGTCGGAGACATCCGCATCCTCGCGCCCCAGCAGCGCATCGGCCATTTCGACCTGTGTCACCTTGGAGCCCAGCCGCGCCAGCGCTTGCGCCAACTCGCAGCCGATCGGCCCACCGCCCAGCACGGCGACCCGCGCCGGGGCTGCGTCCATCTGAGCGAAGGCGTCCCACATGGTCTCACTGGTGAGATAGCCGCTGGTCTCAATGCCTGGGATCGGCGGCACCACCGGCTCGGCGCCGCTGGCGATCACGATGCTGCGGGTGGTGAGGCGCTGGGTGCCGCCGTCATTGCGCGCGATCTCGACCGTCCAAGGGTCGATGATCTTGGCATAGCCCTTCACAACATCGACGTCGAGACCCTCATAACGTTCGACCGAATCATGCGGTTCAATGGCCTTCACCGCGCCCAGCACGCGGGCGATCACCGCGCGGAACGGGACTTCCGGCTCGGTCGGGGTGAGTCCGTACTTGTCCGCCCCGCGCATCATCGCGGCGACCTTGGCGCTCTTGATCAGGGCCTTGGAGGGCACGCAGCCGGTGTTGAGGCAATCGCCGCCCATTTCGTTGGCCTCGACCAGCGTGACCTTGGCCTTGACCGTCGCGGCGATCAGTGCCGAGACGAGCCCCGCAGAGCCCGCCCCGATCACCACCAGATTGCGGTCGAATGCCTTGGGACGCTTGAACCCGGCATAGACCTTGCGGCGCTTGATCAGGCCGATCACCAGCTTCGCCAACCACGGCGCGATGCCCAGCAGCACGAAGCTGCCCAGCACACCGGGCGAGGCGATGCCCGACAGGCTCTCGATCTGCGCCAGCTGCGTGCCCGCGTTCACATAGACCGCCGTGCCCAGCAACATTCCGATCTGGCTCACCCAGACATAGGTCAGCGTCCGGATGCGGGTCAGGCCCATCACCAAATTGACCACGAAGAAGGGGAAGGCCGGGATCATCCGCAAGCTGAAGAGGTAGAACGCCCCATCGCGCTCCATCCCGGCGTTGATCGCCTTCAGCCGCTCACCGAACCGCGCCTCGATGCTGTCGCGCAGCACATAGCGCGACGAGAGGAAGGCCAGCGTCGCGCCAAGAGTCGAGGCGAAGGAGACGAGGATCGTCCCCGTCACCACCCCGAACAGCGCGCCCGCCGCCAGCGTCATGATCGCCGCACCGGGCAGCGATGCCGCCGTCACCGCAACATAGGCGGCGAAGAACCCCGCCAGCACCAGCACAGGGTTGTCGGCGTAAAACGCCTCCCACTCGGCGACCAACTGCTTGATCCCCTCAAGCGTCAGATATTGCCCGAGATCGAAGACAAAATAGGCCGCGATGATGGCGGCCAGCACGGCAAGGATGGCAAGCTTTTTCACACGATCTCCTGCCTGCACATTCGCGTCGGCTGCTGCGAGGGTTACGCCATCTGCGCAATGCGGGCGTATTGTGCAATCCAGCGCTTGTCGATCCAATGCTTGAGCGCCAGCACCCAGCGGCCCTCGGCGGCGAGCGGGCCATAGCTGGCAATCGCGCTGCCGTCGCCGGTGTTCATCAGGTAGAGATTGTTCCAGCGCGGGCGATAGATGCGGCGCGGAGCCTCGCCCGCCAGCACAGCGCGCAGGTTGGCGGCGAGCACCGGGCCTGCAAACACGGCATGGACGCCGGAATGGGCGAGCGGACGGTCCGTGCGCGCGGCGACATCCCCGGCGGCAAAGATGTGGGGGTGTGAGGTGGAGCGCTGGTGTGCGTCCACCGCGAGGAAGCCCGCCGCATCGGTGGCGATGCCGCTCACCCGCACCCAACCCGGCGCAGCGCTGCCGGTGGCGGCGATGATGCAGTCGGCGGGTTCCAGCGATTGCCCGCCTGCGAAGATCGCGCCGGTTTCAAAGCGCGCTTCGGCGGCCAGCACCGTAATCCCCTGCCGCGTCAGCGCTCGGGCGGCGCGGGCTTGCACGGCGGGCGCGAAGCCGGGGAGCAATCCGCCCGGCCCCGCCGCCAGCGTGACGGCTGGGCGCAGGCTGGCTCCGGCGCGATTGCGGAGTGCAAAAGCCAGTTCCACGCCCCCTGCCCCGCCGCCCGCGACCACGATCCGCGCCAAGGGTCCAAGCGCAGCGAGATGGTCGACGAAGGCGCCGATGGGGCGAACATCGATCAAGCGGGGATCATCGCCCAGCAGCCTCGCCGCCTGCCCTTCCCCACCGGTATCAAAGGAAACAATGTCAAAGCTGATTGCCTCACCCGCTGCGGTGCGCACCACCCTCGCCTCCGGGTCGAGGCCGGTGCAGCGATCCAGCACCAACGCTACGCCCGCGCGCGCCGCCAGCGCGGCCAGATCGACCAGCCCGTCATCCTGCGCGTGCTGCAGCGCGATCCAGCCGGGCACCATGCCGGAATAGCGCAAGTGCCGCTCCGGCGTCAGCAGCACCCCCCGCACACCCGCAGGCGCGCCGCGCTTCGCCCAGTCCGCCAGCACCGCGGCATGCGCATGGCCGCCGCCCACCAGCAGCATCACGGTTTCTGCACCGAGCGAGGCATTCTGCCGTGTCATCAGCCTCGCTACATCGGCCTTGGTTCAGCTATCCGCAAGCTTTGGACGTTAACGGGGCCGCCAGACGACAATGCTTCGCAATAGCCTTCAATACTTCATATCTTCAAGAAGTTGCAGCACACTTTTCGTCGCTGGAACCGTAGGCGTGTTGAATGATTGATCGCTTGCGGCGCGGTAATGTTGCAAGAGATGCACTCGCGTTCGGTCGCGTGTTGTCCAAGTCGGACAACCCGGTCCTTGAACGCAGATTTCGGATTGAAAGGCTGCCATGGCAGGAGAAGGCCAAAGTTACGGCTCGCAGATTTCGCTGGTAAAATTCTTCAGGATTTTCTTCGATATCCTGAAGCCCGAAGCGAATTTCTACTGGCTCGCGGCCGTCTACGGGATCGGCATCAGCTTGCTCAGCCTGGCGACGCCGATTTCGGTGCAGATGCTGATCAACACCATCGCCAATACCGCGCTCACCGCGCCGTTGGTGGTGCTGTCGCTCTCTCTGTTCGGCCTGCTGTTCATTTCCAGCATGCTCTACGCGCTGCGGGTGCACCTGATGGAGCTGTTCGCGCGGCGGTTCTATGCCCGCATGGTGGCGGAGATTTCGCTGATCTCGGTCTATGCGCAGAACCCGTTTTTCGACGACGCCAAGAAAGGCGATCTGTTCAATCGCTATTTCGACGTGGTCTATGTCCAGACCGCGATCCCGATCCTGTTCATCGGCGGCTTCACCACACTGTTGCAGATCGCGGTCGGGTTTGTGCTGGTGAGCCTTTACCACCCGTATTTCCTCGGCTTCACGCTGATCATGATCGCCCTGATTTGGGTGGTGTGGCTGACCTGGGGCAGCCGCGCACTGCGCACCGGGGTCGATCTCAGTCACGCCAAGCACAAGACCGCCGCGTGGCTCCAGACCATCGGCGGATCGAACGGCTTCTTCAAATCGCAGCGCCGGATCGACTACGCGCTCGACAAGACCGATGATTACACCCGCCAATACATCACCGATCGCAAGCGCCATTTCCGCCACCTGTTCGCGCAGACCATCGCCTTCCTGCTGATGTATGCCGCCGCCAGCGCGGCACTGCTGGGCTTAGGCGGTTGGCTGGTGATCCAGAACCAGCTGACGCTCGGCCAGCTGGTCGCGGCCGAGCTGGTGCTGTCGGCGGCGTTCTTCGGGGTGGCGCAGCTTGGTAGCTATCTGGGCTATTTCTACGACCTGTTCGCCGCGGTTGAGGAAATCTCGCAGTTCTACGATGTCGAACAGGAACAGCCCAAGGGCGCCGATCCGTTCGAGGGGCCGGACCACGCGATCGTGATGAAGGGCGTGCGCGGCAAGGCGCGGCATGAAGAGGCGCAGTTCGATCTGGAGGTCCCGTCAGGCTCGATCATCATGGCCGCTGCCAGCCAGCACGGGGTGCAACGCCTGTTCACCAACCTGCTCAAGATGCACGCTCTGCCGGAATCCGGCTTTGCGACGCTGGGCGGCGTCGACATGAAGGCGATCGAAGCGCACCACCTGCGCAAGAACGTCCATGTGCTCGACCGGCCGAGCATCGTCGAAATGACGATCCGCGAATATCTCGCCTTGTCCTGTCCCGACACCGCGCCGCAGCGCATGATCGGCGCCTTGGAGACGGTGGGGCTGGCGACGATGATCTCGACACTGGAAAAGGGCCTCGATACCCCGCTGGCGGCGACCGGCTATCCGCTGTCGGCGGTGGAGTTGCAGCAGCTGAAGCTGGCTAATGCTTTGCTGGAGCGCCCACGCATTCTGGTGCTCAGCCGGTTGTTCGACCTGATCGACCCCGAACCCATCGCCCGCGCCGTGACCGAGCTGCGAGCGCAGGCCTATTCGACCGTGATCTACTTCTCCAACCGCCGCATCGATCTGGGCTTTGACCGCTTCCTCTATCTCGAAGCGCACCAGCAACGCTACTTCGCCAATTTCGAGGAGTTCTGCGCCGCGATGAACCGCCCCGCGCCCTATACCGGCGCCCCGATTGCCAAGGGAGGCGCATGATCATGGCAACGCTCAAAGAGGATATGGCGCATTTCACCACGCTGGCGTCGATCAAGACGCCGCGCGTGATGCGGGCGGTGTTTTTCATGCTGCTGGCGGCGATCGTCATTCTACTCGCTTTCCTGATCTACGTGCCGTGGGTGCAGACCACCTCGGGCCGCGGGGTGGTGACGACGTTGAGTCCCAACGAACGCAGACAGGATATCAACGCGCTGGTGCCCGGCCGGATCGAGCAGTGGTTCGTGCGCGACGGTAGCACGGTGAAAAAGGGCGATCCGATCGTCCGCATTGCCGATATCGATCCGATGCTGATTGACCGTTTGCAGGCCGAACGCGGGCAGATGGTGCTGCAATTGCAGGCCGCCCAATCCGCACTGGCCACCGCGCAAATCGACGAGCGGCGCAGCCGCGAATTGTTTGAAGCCGGGCTCGCCGCGCGGCGCGATTACGAATTGGCCCAGATCAAGGTCACCGACATGCAAGGCCGCGTGGCCGCAGCCCAAGCCGATCTCAACCGCGCCGATACCAACATCGCGCGCCAGTCCGAACAGATCGTGCGCGCGCCGCGTGACGGCTTCATCCAGAGCCTCAATGCAGGCGACGCCGCCACCTTCATCAACGCCGGGGACGTTCTGGCGACGTTCGTGCCCGCCAACACTGGGCGCGTGGTTGAGATCTTTATCGACGGCCGCGATGTCGCGCTGGTCAAGCCGGGCGATGTCACCCGTATCCAGTTCGAAGGCTGGCCCGCCGTCCAATTCAGCGGCTGGCCATCGGTCGCGATCGGCACCTTTGGCGGCCGGGTTATCTCGGTCGATCACTCGGCGCAGGTGGATGGTCGTTTCCGGGTGCTGATTGCCGAAGACCGCAGCGAAGTCGGCCCTTGGCCCGAGGAACGCTACGTCCGCTTCGGCGCGGCGGTGCAAGCCTGGGTCCTGCTCGAAACCGTGCCGGTGGGCTACGAAATCTGGCGTCAGCTGAATAACTTCCCGCCCCAACTGCCGGCCGCTTCGAGGACCGGGTCAGCCAACTGACGATGAAGCGCAAGACGGCCTTGATGCGGCTGGGCACGGTGCTCGGCCCCGCCGCTATCGGTGCAGCGCTGCTGGCGCTCGCCCCGGTGGCCGCGGCGGCGCAAGATATTGCGCCGGTCGGCGATCCGCTTGATGTGGCGCTCACCACCGGGCCGTTGCTGCCTGACGAAGTGCTCCGCTCCTCGGCGCTGACCTTTCCGTCGATCCTCGAGTCCTTCGAGAGAGAGGCGGCGGCGCGTTCCGACCAGCTCAGCGCCGATGGTGCCTTCGACCTGATGCTGAAGGGCGAATATTACGACCGCCTCACCGGCTACTATTCGGGCGGATTCGGCAAGGTCGAAGCGCGCCAGCCGCTGCGTCCCTATGGCGCCGAAGTGTTCGGATCATACCGCGCCTCCAGTGGCGATTTCCCGACCTACGAGAACTACAATTACACCAACGCGCTGGGCGAGGTGAAGGTCGGCGCGCTGTTCTCACTGCTGCGCAACCGCGACATCGACAGCCGCCGTTTCGCGATCGAGGACACCCGCCTCGCCGCCAGTCAGGCGCGGCTTGACGTCATGCTCGTGCAGCTGAACGTCCAGCACGAAGCCTTGCGCGCCTATTGGCGCTGGGTCGGCGCGGGTGAGGAAATCCGGGTGTTCGAGGAACTGCTTGAAATCGCCGAAGCCCGCCAGATCGGCCTCACCCGCGAAGTCAATGAAGGCGCCCGCGCCCGCATCGCGCTCACCGAAAACGAACAGAACCTGCTGCGCCGCCGCTCGCTGCTGGAGGAGGCCAAGCGCAACTTCCTCACCGCCGCCAACAGCCTAGGCTACTATCTGCGTAGCAGCGACGGGCGGATGGTGATCCCCACCCGCGAAATGCTGCCCGATCTGTCGCGCATGAAAGCGATTGCGCCGGTCGAACAACTGGTGGCGACGCCGCTGAGCGACGTGATCCAGAGCCGCCCGGAACTCCAGACCTTCAAGCTGGCGCTGGAACGTGCGAACAACCGGGTGGCGCTGCGCCGCAATGATCTTGAGCCCTCGCTCAACGCCAGCGTCGAACTGTCGCGCGATTTCGGCCAGATCGGACCGGGCGGGCCGGGGTTCGATTCGACCGATACGGTGGTGGGCCTGACCTTCAGCGTCCCCCTGCAACGCCGCACAGCGCGCGGCGCGGTGCAGCGGGCCGAAGCCGAACTGCGCGAGACCGAGCTGCGCCAGCGCCGCATCGCCGACCAGATCACCACTGAGGTGGGCAACATCCTCGTCAATCTCAACACCGCGCTGAAGCAGGCCGACCTCGCCGATGCCGAGGTCAAGCAGGCCAACCAGATGGTGCAGGCCGAACGCACGCGGTTCCGGCTAGGCGCGGGCGATTTCTTCTTCGTCAACCAGCGCGAGGAAACCGCCGCCAACGCGCAAATCAACGCGATCCGCGCCGAACTCGCCGGGCGATTGGCCGAGGCAAGCTACAACGCGGCAACGATGAACCTTGGCGCGCTGGGGCTGGAGTAGCGTTTCGGCGGGGGCAGCGGCGCCACCGGCGCGCCTAAAGCTTGCCCCGCAGCGCCTGATAGGCCGCGGCTGTCACTGTGTTGGCGAGGTTCAATGACCGGATCACCTCGGAGCGCATTGGCAGCTTGACCAGGCGGTCGGCGTGGCGGTCGATGATTGCCTTGGGGATACCTGTGGTCTCCTTGCCGAACACCAGCATCGCATCATCCGGATAGTCCGGCTCGTAGAAGCTCTTCGCGCCGAATTCCTCGAACAGGAACAGCTGCTCGGCGCGCGGGGTGCGCGCTTCAAGGAACGCGTCCCAGCTGGCATATTCGGTGAGGTTGACGTGCGGCCAGTAGTCTAGGCCCGCCCGCTTCACCCGCGTGTCAGTAATCTCGAAGCCGAGCGGGTGAATCAGGATCAGCTCCATCCCCAGCGCCACACAGGTGCGCCCGACCGAGCCGGTGTTGCCGGGGATTTCGGGCTGGATGAGGATGATGGCGGTCATGGGCACGCCTTTGCTTTGAGATAGGCGCGCAAGGTCGAGAAATGCGAGCAGCCGGGCTGCATCAGCATGGCTGGCGTGCTGGGCAGGTGCGCGGCGAGTGCCTCGGCCATCGCAGGCGGGGTCCAGTCATCCTCGCTCCCCTGCCAGATCGTGACTGGCTGGTGGACCTTGGCAAGCGTGGCCGACCAATCGGCGACATAGGCGCGGATTTCGGCGGAATAGGCGGCGCGCTGAGCCAAGAGGCTTTGGTGCAGCGATTGCGCAAGTCCCGCGATGAATCGCGGATCGGCGGCCAGCGCGCGGTCAGCTCCGCGCGCCTTCGCCATCAGCGCTGCGGCCATCTTTGCGGGAGCGATCCGGGCGACCTGCGCCTGCATGAATGTGAGCGCGGCGAACGGCATCCGCCCCGCCAGCGCTGCGCGGAACACCGGAGCGCCCGCCATGTCATCCAGAAAATCCCCCAACTGGAGCGGTGCGGCGGGCGAGATGAGGTCGATCCGGTCGACCCTTGCACCCAGACATGGCGCCACCTGTAAAGCCGCTGCCGCGCCCAACGAGAAACCGACGAGGTGCAGTGGCTGATCGGGATATTGCGCGGCGATCCTTGCGGCAAGTGACGGGAAGTACCCCTCACCCGGCGCTGCGGAGCGGTCGACGACATGGAAATGCCCAGCCTGCGCAGCGATTGCCGGGCCGAAGCTCGCAAGCTCCGCCGCCGATCCGGGCAACCCGTGGAAATAGAGCGTGGCGGGCCGCAAGGCCTTGGCTCCGGGGTCTAGCCCAGCTTGTCCTTGAGCAGTTGGTTCACCACGCCCGGATTGGCCTTGCCCTGCATCGCCTTCATTGTCTGGCCGACGAAGAAACCGAACAGCGCTTCCTTGCCGCCGCGGTACTGTTCGACCTTGTCGGCATTGGCGGCGATGATCGCGTCCACCGCCGCTTCGATCGCGCCGGTGTCCGAGACCTGCTTCAGCCCTTCGGCGTCCGCGATTTCAGCGGGATCGCGGCCGGTCTTGAGGACGATTTCGAAGATCTCCTTGGCCTGACCGCCGCTGATTTCGCCCTTGTCGGCCATCGCAAGGATGCTCGCCTGCGCCGCCGCCGTGGCATTGGCGAGGTCGGCCCCCTCACCACCAGCGGCGCCGCCCAGCGCCTTGATCACGCCCGGCGCGACCGAAAGCGACCAGTTGGCGACCTGGGTGGCCACCTTGGCTTCATCCTTGGCCGTAACCTTGGCGGTTTCCGCCAGCAGCGTTTCAAAGCGGGCGAAGGTCTCAACCTCAGCGGTCAGCTCGCGCGCATTATACGGCGTGAGCCCCAGCACCTCGACATACCGCTTGCGCTTGGCATCCGGCAATTCCGGGAGCGAGGCGCGGCATTCGGCGAGGAAATCTTCCGCCAGCACCAGCGGCAGCAGATCGGGATCGGGGAAGTAGCGGTAATCGTGCGCATCTTCTTTCGAGCGCATCGTGCGCGTGGTGCCGGTGCCGGGGTCGAACAGGCGGGTTTCCTGCACGATCTTTCCGCCGCTTTCGATAACATCGACCTGCCGCATCGCCTCATGCTCGATTGCCTGCATCACGAAGCGCACGGAGTTCACGTTCTTGGTCTCGGTGCGGGTGCCGAGTTCGTCGCCAACCTTGCGCACCGACACGTTCACATCGGCCCGCATTGAGCCTTCTTCCATGTTGCCGTCGCACGAGCCGACATAGCGCAGGATTGCCCTGAGTTTCCTCAGATAAGCCCCTGCCTCCGCAGGCGAAGCCATATCGGGGCGCGAGACGATTTCCATCAGCGCCACGCCCGAGCGGTTCAAATCGACATAAGACATGGTCGGGTGCTGATCATGCATCAGCTTGCCCGCGTCCTGCTCGACGTGAATCCGCTCGATCCCGATGATCTTGTCCTCGGGGATGCCGGCCTTCTCGTCCGCCTCGATCAGGAGTGAGCCTTCGCCGACAATCGGATGATAAAGCTGGCTGATCTGGTAGCCCTGCGGGAGATCGGCGTAGAAGTAGTTCTTGCGGTCGAACCGGCTCCACGCGTTGATCTGCGCATCAATCGCCATGCCGGTGCGGACCGCCTGACGGATGCACTCGGCGTTGGGCACGGGCAGCATCCCGGGCATCGCGGCATCGACAAGGCTGACCTGCGAATTCGGCTCGGCGCCAAACGCCGTGGCCGAGCCCGAGAACAGCTTCGACTGCGACGTCACCTGCGCGTGGACTTCAAGGCCGATCACGACCTCCCATTCACCGGTGGCACCCTGAATGCGGTAACTCGTCATAGCACTATCCTCGTCATCCCAGCGAAAGCTGGGACCTCAAGCGGTTACGTATTGCCCTTGCCGCACTAGGCCCCAGCTTTTGCTGAGGTGACGGTCAAGGTTTGGAATTCTCGTCCTCGATCACCTTGCCATCCGGCCCGAAGCGCATTTCGCCGTGATCGACGTGTTTTCTCACCCAATTGGCGACCATGAAGGTCACCGGCACCGCAGCGGCGATTGCCAGTCCGGCAATCCACAGCGGCAGATCGGCGGTCACCACCACTTCTCCGGCGCAGCCGTGAAGCCTGCCCGTTGCTGAATCGCGAGGCCTGCATTGAGCACGCCCTGCTCGTCGAACGGGCGGCCGACCAGCTGGAGGCCCAGCGGCAAGCCGTCGGCGTTGATCGTCGCGGGGACGCTCATCGCGGGCAGGCCAGCCAGCGACGCAGGCACGGCGAAGACATCGTTGAGATACATCGTCAGCGGGTCTTCATTCATCGAACCCAGCGGGAAGCTCGCCGTCGGCGTGGTCGGCGCGAGGATCACGTCGCACTCTTGGAACGCCCGTTCGAAGTCGCGGGCGACCAGCGCGCGGACCTTCTGCGCCTGGGTGTAATAGGCGTCGTAGAAGCCCGCCGAGAGCACATAGGTGCCGATCAGGATGCGGCGCTTGACTTCGTCCCCGAACCCGGCGGCACGGGTGGCGGCGTACATCTCTTGAAGGCCGACGCCCTCGGGCAGATCGCGCAAGCCGTAACGCACGCCGTCATAGCGGGCGAGGTTCGACGACGCTTCGGCAGGGGCGACGATGTAATAGGCGGGCAGCGCATATTTGGTGTGCGGCAGAGACACGTCCACGATCTCGGCCCCCGCGTCTTTCAGCCACGCCTTGCCCTGCTCCCACGAATCGAGGATCGCCTGATCGGTGCCCTCCATCCGGTATTCGCGCGGGATGCCGACCTTCTTGCCGCGCAGGTCGCTGTTCAGAGCCGCTTCCCAATCGGGCACCTCCATCTGGAGGCTGGTCGAATCCTTGGGATCGAACCCGGCCATCGCACCGAGCATGATCGCGCAATCCTCGACCGAGCGCGCCATCGGCCCCGCCTGATCCAAGCTGGAGGCAAAGGCGACGATGCCCCAGCGCGAGCAGCGGCCGTAGGTCGGCTTGATCCCGCAGATGCCGGTGAAGGCCGCCGGTTGCCGGATCGATCCGCCAGTGTCGGTGCCGGTCGCAGCCGGGGCAATGCGCGCAGCGACGGCGGAGGACGAGCCGCCCGAGGAGCCGCCAGGGCTCATCGCAGCATTGCTGCCCGCCTTCTTCCACGGAGAGGTGACGTTGCCGAAATAGGATGTCTCGTTGGAGCTCCCCATCGCGAACTGGTCGAGATTGAGCTTGCCCAGCATCCCCGCGCCCGCGTCCCACAGCTTCTGCGAAACCGTGGATTCGTAGCGGGGGGTGAAACCTTCGAGGATGTGGCTCGCCGCGGTGGTCTGGACGCCGTGGGTGGCGAACAGATCCTTCATGCCGATCGGTACGCCTGCCATTGCGCCCAGCTGTTCGCCCGCAGCGCGCGCGGCGTCCACTGTGTCAGCGGCGGCGAGGGCGTGCTCGGGCGTGGTCACGATGAAGGCGTTAAGGCTCGCCGCCGCAGCCACGGCAGCGTTGAAGCTTTCCGCGACTTCACGCGCAGTGAAGTCCCCGGCGCGCACGCCATCGCGGATGTCTTTTACGCCGAGTTGAGTCAGGTCAGTCATACTGCTCGTGAGTCCCCGCGAAGGCCGGGAGCTCGTGCCGCCCGCGCATCGCCAAATTGATGGAGGCCCCCGCCTGCGCGGGGGCGCACACTAGTAGACAAAAATTATTCGATCACCTTGGGCACGCCGAAGAAACCGTGCTCGGCGGCGGGCGCGTTGGCGAGGATATCGCTCTGCCTGCCCCCGCCGGTCAGCGGATCGGCGTCGATCACGTCAGCGCGCAGACGCAGCGTGTTGGGGATCACTGCCGCCATCGGCTCGATCCCGGTCACGTCCACCTCGCCCAATTGCTCGACCCATTGGAGGATGCCGTTCAGTTCCGGCACCATCTGTTCCAGCGCCGCGTCATCCATGCGGATGCGCGCCAGCGAGGCGATCTTGGCAACGGTTGCCTTGTCGACCGACATTGCGCGTCCGCCCCTTACTGGCCCGGAGCCACCGGAGGCGCACCCTCTGGCGCGCCGCCCGGCGCTGCGCCACCAGGAGCACCGCCCGGTGCAGCGCCCATCTGCTGCTGCATCGTCTGCTGGAGGATCTGGAGATTGCGGTCAAAGGTCGCGCGGCTCATGATGTCCATCACTTCGATCTCGAATTCGAGATCGGCGTTGGGCGGGATCGGCGTGCCCGGAGGCGGCGCTGCGCCGTATGCGAGATCGGCCGGGATGAAGAGCGTGTACTTGCCGCCCTTCTGCATCTGCTGAAGCCCCTGGAAGAAGCCCGGAATGGTCGCGCCTTCTTCAACCGGGAAGGGATTGCCTTCAGGGAACAGGCCCTGAACCGGCAGCGGGATGTTCTGCGATTCGTCGAACACTGTACCATCGGCGGCGAGCTTGCCCTTGTACTTCACGAACACGACATCGCCCTTGGCTGCGGTCTTGCCCGCGCCTGCGACTTCGACATCAAGGTCGAGCCCGCGCGGCACGGCCGACCAGGCAAGCCCGCCGCCAACCGCGATCGCAAGCGCGACCCCGATCCACAGCTTGGTGAGCGAGCCTTTGGCCACAGGCTTGATCGGAACGCGGGTAATCTCGGTCATGGGTACGGTCCTGATGTGCGGCGCATTTGCGCCACGTTATGACGGCAAAAGGGCGCGGGAATAAGCCGCGCCCTGATGACTGATCGGAAAGGGGGATTCAAGCGCTTCTGCGAGGCAGGGTGCGCTTGGCGACGGGATTATTTGCTCCCGTCACGCTCCATCCGCTTGCGCTCCATCTTGCGAGCGCGGCGCACAGCAGCAGCCTTTTCACGGGCGCGCTTTTCGCTGGGCTTTTCGAAGTGGCGACGCAGTTTCATTTCGCGATAAACGCCTTCGCGCTGCAGCTTCTTCTTGAGCGCGCGCAGGGCCTGATCGACATTGTTATCGCGAACCATGATTTGCATAAACGACGACTACCTCAATTTTCCAAACGCCAGAGCCCGCCCGAATCACGCGGGGATACGCGGTGAATTGCCTGTGAAACACCAATGATACACGGGCGATTCCCTTTCAGGACCGCCCACTAAACCGCGCCCCGATAGTCCAACATCGCCCCAAAGGCAACCCGCCACCGTGCTCGTCCCGGCGCAATCGTTCTTCAGCTGCGCTAGGCAGATCGTGCGGCGCTCGCTATGGCCGCGCGATGTCCGGTGAAATCTCCCCTCTCATGGCCAGCCTCAATGTCGCTGTCGGCGGCGCTGCGGGCTCTGTGCTGCGCTATCATGCCGGCCGCGCTGTCACGCATCTGGCCGGGCCGGAGAACGCCTTTCCGTGGGGGACGCTCGGCGTGAATATCCTCGGCAGCCTGCTCATGGGCGCGCTGGTGGGCTGGCTCGCGCGCGGCAGTGCGGAGGCCCAGACGGCGGAGAATGTCCGGCTGCTGATCGGCGTCGGCCTGCTCGGCGGCTTCACCACCTTCAGTGCTTTCAGCGCCGAACTCGTGACCCTGCTGCATCGCGGGCAGGCGCTGCTGGCAGTAGGCTATGCTGCCGCCTCGCTGGTCGCCGGGATGGCAGCGGTCATCATCGGCCTTGTCGCCGCGCAGAGTGCATCATGACCGAAACCCCCACCGATAACGTGCGCCAGTTTACCGTCAGCGAAGATGACGACGGCATCCGGCTCGACCGCTGGTTCAAGCGCAATCTGCCGCTGATCGGCTTTGCCACCGTGTCGCGCTGGGCGCGCACCGGGCAGATCCGGGTGGATGGCAAGCGCGCCAAGCCGGAGGATCGGCTGGAGAAGGGCCAAGTCCTGCGCGTCCCCCCCGGCGGCGAAGAAGCGCCCGCCGCCAAGAAGGCCGCGCCGCGCCTGCGCACCCTCAGCCCCGAACAGATCGCCGAAGCCAAAGGCATGGTGATCCGCGAAACGGCGAGCGCGATCGTGCTCAACAAGCCCCCCGGCCTTGCCACGCAAGGTGGCAGCAAAACGACCAAACATGTCGACGGGCTGCTCGATGCCTTTGTCGAGACCGAAAAAACCCCGCGCCCGCGGCTGGTCCACCGGCTCGACAAAGACACCTCGGGCGTGCTGCTGATCGCGCGCACGCCGGGGGCTGCTGCAAGTTTCTCCAAGCGCTTCGCCAGCCGTTCGGCCCGCAAGGTCTATTGGGCGCTGGTGGTCGGCAAACCGCAGCTTTCCGAAGGCGTGATCGACGCGCCGCTCGCCAAGCAGCCGGGCACCGGCGGCGAGAAGATGCATATCGACGAGGAAAACGGCGCGGCGGCCAAGACCCGCTACCGTGTGGTCGACAGCGCCGGGCAGCGCGCGTCGTGGGTGGAGCTGGAGCCGCTCACCGGCCGCACCCACCAGCTACGCGTCCACATGGCCGCGATCGGCCACCCGATTGTGGGCGACGGCAAGTATGGCGGGCCGGATAGCTTCCTTACTGGCGCGGTCAGCCGCAAGATGCACTTGCACGCGCGCCGCTTGATCATCTCCGAACCCAAGGTGGGCGAGGGAACCGGCGGTAAGCTGGATGTGACCGCCGAACTCCCCCCGCACTTCGCCATGAGCATGGAAGTGCTGGGCTTTGACCAAGGCCTGTCCGACGCCTCGCCGATGGGCGACGAAGCGCCCGAACGGACGGGTGAGGAAAAGAAGCAGGCCGCCCGCCGCCACTTCAAGCAAGCGAGGAAGGAAGCCCGTGCGCCCCGCCGTGCGCGCGGTGACGCAGCGGCCAAGCCCAAGGCGAAAAAGCCTGCGGCCAAATCCTCTGGCAAGCCTGCCGGAAAACCCGCCGCCAAGGCCGGGCCGAACAAAGCCCCCGCCAACCGGGCGAGGCCGACTCCCAAACCCGCTCCCAAAGGCGGCGGCAAGCGGACGGGCCGCTGATGCATCCCAATCCGCTTTACCGCAGCGATGACACTGCGGCTGACGCAGCGCTGGTCGGCCAGATCGGCTTCGGCATGGTCTTCGCCGCCACGCCCGATGGGCCGCGCGTGGCGCATACCCCGCTGCTGATGACCGAAGGGGGAGCGGTGCAGTTCCACCTCGCCCGCAGCAACGCCCTCGCCCGGCATCTTGATGGTGCCACTGCGCTGATCGTGGTCAACGGCCCGGACGCCTATGTCTCCCCGCGCTGGTATGATGATCGCAACACCGTGCCGACCTGGGATTACATCGCGCTGGAGCTGGAAGGCCCGGTGCGGCGGATGGACGACGATGGGCTCGAAGCCTTCCTGCACGCCGCCATCGCCAAGCATGAGACGCGGCTGGGCGGCGAACCTTGGCGGGCGGAGGAATCCTCCGAGACAATGTGGGCAGGCCTGTTTCGCGGGATCGTCGGCTTTGAGCTGACCGTCGCAGCGCGGCGGCCGACCTACAAGCTGTCGCAGAACAAGCCCCCCGAAACCCGCACCCGGATCGCTGACGGGTTGGCCGAGGCGGGTTCGCCCGCGCTCGCCGAGTGGGTGCGGAGCGTGGCCGGATGAGCGGCGTGCGGCTCGCCGTGTTCGATTGTGACGGAACGCTGGTCGATGGGCAGGCGGATGTCTGCTGGGCGATGGAGCGCGCGTTTGCCCGCGCTGGCCTGCCGGCCCCCGAAGTGTCCGCCGTGCGCCGCGCCGTCGGGCTGAGCCTGCCACAGGCCGTGCGCACGCTGGCGCCTAATCTCTCCGAGGATCAAAACCGCGCCGTCACCGAATTCTACCGCTCCAGCTTCCGTGCGCGGCGTGAGGAAGGCTTGCTCGACGAACCGCTGTATGACGGCATCGCCGATCTGCTGCGCGATCTGCACGCTGCGGGCTGGAGCCTTGCGGTTGCCACTGGCAAGTCCGACCGCGGGCTCGCCGCCTGTCTGGCGACGCATGGCATCGCCGACCTGTTCGTCTCGCTCCAGACCGCCGACCGCCACCCCTCCAAGCCGCATCCCGCCATGCTGGAGGCCGCGCTGTTCGAGGCCGGCGCAACCCGCGAACAGGCCGTGATGATCGGCGACACCAGCTTCGACATGCTGATGGCGCGCAGCATCGGGGTCGCCGGGATCGGCGTCGGCTGGGGCTATCACGCCCCGCCCGAATTGCTGGCAAGCGGCGCGGCGCGGGTGGTCGGCACCGCCGAGGCGCTGGCCGCTGCGCTTGAGGAGGCCCTGCCATGAGCCGATCCGACCGCGACCTCGCCGAGGCACGGGCGCGCAATGGCTTCATCATCATCAACCTCGTGCGGTTCAGCGGGGTTGCGCTGGTGATGCTCGGCTTTGCCATCGTGCGCGGGGTCATTGACCTGCCTTATGCGGTGGGAGCGGTCATCGCGGTGGCCGGTTTCTTCGAGGTGTTCTTCCTGCCGCGCTTCATCGCGCGCCGCTGGAACGCCGGAGACAGGACCCCCAAATGATCCGCCGGTTCTACAAGGACGTGACGCTCGGAGCGCAGCCGGGCGGCTATCAGGTGCTGCTTGACGGGCGCGGGGTGAAGACCGTGGGCGGCGCGGCGCAGATCGTCCCGACCGAGGCGCTGGCCGAGGCGCTGGCGGCGGAATGGCGGCGGCAGGGCGACACAATCGACCCCGCCAGCCTGCCGCTGCGCGATATGGCAGACTATGCGATCGATGTCGTCTCGCCCGATCCGGCGGCGATTGCGGATGGCCTCATCTCCTATGCCGAGACCGATACGCTCTGCTACCGCGCCGATCCTGACGAGCCGCTCCACGCGCACCAGCAGGCGGTGTGGGAGCCGCTGCTTACCGGGTTCGAGGCGGCGCATGGCATCACCTTGGTGCGGGTCAGCGGTGTGCTCCACCGCCCGCAACCGGAGGCGAGCCTGGCCGTGCTGCGCGAGCGGGTGGCGGCGCTCGATCCCTTCGTGCTGGCGGGGGTGGAGACGATGACCACGCTTGCCGCATCGCTGGTGACGGCGCTCGCCGCGCTCGATGCCGGACATGAGGGCGAGCCGCTCGCGCTGTGGCAGGCGGTGTGTCTCGAGGAAGAATGGCAGGCCGACCTATGGGGCCGCGATTGGGAGGCCGAAGAACGCCGCGCGCGGCGTGAGGCGGATTTCCTGCGCGCCTATGGCTTTGCGCAGCTGGCACGCGCGTAGAATTGTCGCTCATTTCTCCGTTCCCCTTGGGGAAAGGAGATGTAAGTTAGCCCGCCGCGACCCAATCAGCCACTTCGGCCGCCACCCGGTTGGCCGCGACATTCAGCGCGGCGCCGACCGCCTTCGCCTCAGCCACAACCCCGGTCTCGCGCGCTTCAAAGCGGCGGGTCGTCACCTTACCCTCCCGGTCAATCCGCACCGCATCAAACCGCACCACAGCCGATGACGCGGCGGCATCATAGCCCATCTCGGTCAAGGTGCCGCGCAGGCTGACCGTGGCGAGCGTTGCCGTGGCATCGCCATCGACGACCATCGCTTGCCCGCGCGCGCGGATCGTCTCGCCCACCAGCCGCCGGAACAGACGGGCGGGCTTTTCGACCCAGAACGCTTCTTGCAGATAGGCCAGTTCGGTATCGGAGACCGCCACCGGCACGCGCAGAACATCGAGCTTGGCGGGCGTATCAATGCCCAGCACCGCGATCACCGGCTGTTCGGTGCCGCTGACGCCGGGGCCGGCGGGCGCGCGCGTTTCGGGGCTCAGAGTCAGCAGGCTGGCGGGCGGCTCTCCGCCGAGGCTGATGCAGCCACCCAGCGCGAGCAGCAGTGGGGCCAGCAGCAGCGGGCGGGCAAGCGACAAGGTCCGGTCAGTCACGCGCATCGCATCATCCTCATTTCGGCTTATAGTCGGGCAGCGACGTGCCACCCACCAATGCGCCCGCGCCTTCGCTTTCGAGCTTTTCGGTCACCGCGCGCAGCGCGCGGCTGGTGGCGCGCAGGTCTTCCAGCGTCGCTTCAGCGCTCGGCAGTGTCGTGGTGCGCAATTGGCGTGCGGCCGGGCGGGTGTCTTCGAGCGTCGCCGCCAAGGATGCCAGCGCAGCATTGGCCGATTTCAGCGTCCCGCGCAGTTCCTCGGCCAGCGGCGATCCTTCCTTGTCGAGCAGCGCACTGGACGACACGGCGACCTTTTCCACCGCATCCAGCGTCTGGTTCAATTCCACCATGGTGTTGCGGAATTCCTTGAGGTTGGCGGTCAATTCCGGGCTCGCATCAGCCAGCCCGTCCGTCAGGCGGTTGGTGTTCTTGAGGATGCCGGCCAGCTCCTTCTGGTTTTCCGGGCCGAGGATCAGGTTCAATTGCTCGGTCAAAGTCGCCAGCCGTTCCAGCAGCAGCGGCGCATTCGCCACGATCTCGCCAAAGCCGCCGCGGCCCGGGGGGATCACCGGGCGGCCTTCAGGGCAGGCGGTGGTCTCGCAGGTGATCGGCGGATTGTCCTTGCGCGCCCCGTCCAGCAGGATCGTGGACACGCCGGTAAAGCTCGCCTGAATGGTCGCCTGCGTGCCGACGAGGATCGGCACATCCTCCCCCACCTTGATCCGCACCCGCACGAATTCGGGATTGTCCTTGGCCAGCGCGATTTCGGTCACCTGCCCCACCGGCACCCCGGCAAAGCTCACCTGGCTGCCCTTGGCGAGGCCGGAGACCGACTGGCCATAGAAGATGTCGAATTCGTCCTGCTTGCCTTCGCCCAGCCGCGCGATCCAGACGATGAAGGCGGCCAGCGCTGCCAGCAGCACCAGCGTTACCGCACCGACCCACAGATGATTGGCTCTGGTTTCCATGTGCGTTTCCTATGACGCGCGGGCGGCGCGCTTGTCCATTACTATCCGGCTCATTCCTGGCTCCTGAGGTGCGCGTCATGAGCAGCGCGGCCGCGCGGGCCGCCGAAATATTCCTCGATCCACGGATGCTTCGTCGCGATCAGTTCGGGGATGGTGCCAACGGCGATGATCTTCTTTTCGGCAATCACCGCCACCCGGTCGCATATCTCGTAAAGCGTATCGAGATCATGGGTTATAAGAAATACGGTAAGACCCAGAGTTTCCTTCAATTCGCGGGTCAGCCGGTCAAACTTGGCCGCCCCGATTGGGTCGAGCCCGGCCGTCGGTTCGTCCAGAAACAGCAGTTCCGGATCGAGCGCCAGCGCGCGGGCGAGGCCGGCGCGCTTCTTCATGCCGCCCGAAAGCTCGGACGGGAATTTGGCCACCGCATCTTCGGGCAGGCCGGTGAGGATCACCTTGTAGCGCGCGATCTCGGTCCGCAGCGCTTGATCGAGATCGGGATAATACTTCCTGAGCGGCACTTCGACATTTTCGCCCACGGTCAGCGTCGAAAACAGCGCGCCGCCCTGGAACAGCACGCCCCACCGGCGGCGCACGCCGATGCCCTGTTCCAGATCGAGTTCGGTGATGGTGCGCCCCAGCACATCGATCCGCCCTTCGCTCGGCCGCTGCAAGCCGATGATCGAGCGCATCAGCACCGATTTGCCGGTGCCCGATCCGCCGACCACGCCAAGAATTTCGCCGCGCCGCACTTTGAGATCGAGCCCTTCGTGGACTGTCACATCACCGAAGCGGTTGACCAGCCCTTCGATCACGATCGGGTAGTTTGCGTCTTCCTGATGAATGTCGCCCGCCATCGCTCAGCCCCACCCGATTTCGGTAAAGAACACCGCGAAAAACGCATCGAGCACGATCACCGCAAAGATCGCCGAGACCACCGCCATAGTCGTGCGGCGGCCCACTTCCTCGGAATCGCCGCGCACTTGCATCCCGTGATAACAGCCCGCCAGCGCCACGATCAGCCCGAACACCGGAGCCTTGATCAGCCCGACCCACAGGTCATGCGACGGCACCACTTCCTGAATCCGCAGCAGGAAGGTCACAAACGGAATGCCCAGCGTCAGATCGCCCACCACCGCGCCGCCGATGATCGCCATCAGCGAGGCATAGAAGCCCAAGAGCAGCATCATGAAGGTCGCCGCCAGAATGCGCGGGATCACCAGCACCTCGATCGGAGAGACGCCGATGGTGCGCATCGCGTCGATCTCCTCGGTCAGCTTCATCGTGCCGATTTGCGCTGCAAACGCACTGCCGGATCGGCCCGCGACCATGATCGCGGTCATCAGCACGCCGAGTTCGCGCAAGGTGATGCGGCCGACAAGGTTCACCGTCAGCGCTTCCGCCCCGAATTGTTCGAGCTGGACCGAGCCCTGCTGCGCGATAACGATACCGATCAGGAAGCTCATCAGCCCGATGATCGGCAGCGCAGTGACGCCGACGAGCTCCATCTGGTGCACCAGCGCCTTGATCGGAAAGCGGGTCGGGTGGCGGAGCAGGCTCGCTCCGCCGAGCAGGATCTGGCCAAAAAAGCCGACCACGCCGTAAATGCCGCGGCGCGCGCCATAGACCTTTTCGCCCAGCGCCGTCGGCACGCGTTCCCACACGGGCAGGCGCGGCGCGCGCGTACCCCCTGCCGCGTCGATCCCGCGCATGGCGGCCAGCAGCCGCTCGGCCGCCTCGCTCGAGCCGGTGATGTCGCAATTGTGTTCGCGTGCAAGCCGGCACACCACCCAGGCGCCGACTGTGTCGATCTCATCCACCGCAGCCAGATCAATGCTCGCGAGCGGGCCGGTGATGCGTTTGAGTTCGGGTTCGATCGGGCCAATGTTGGCCAGCGTCAACCGCCCTGACAGCACCAGCCGGGCGGTATCCGCGCCTGCTTCCTCCAGCGTATATTGCGCGGCGTCCTGCATCGGATTGAAGCTATGGGGTGATTTTTCGCCCCCGGCAAGGCTCTCGCGGCGAACCGCAAATGGCTTCCATCATTGCATCGCAACATAGGTGCTGGCATGGCGCGGGGCATCATGAGCGACACTGTGCAACCCACTCTACCCACCACGTTCGACCCAGCCGAAATCGAGGCGCGCTGGTATCAGCATTGGGAGGCGAACGGCCTGTTCCGGCCCGAGCGGCCCGATGCCGAGGCCTTCACCATCGTCAACCCGCCGCCGAACGTCACGGGAAGCCTGCACATCGGCCACGCGCTCGACAACACGTTGCAGGATGTGGTGATCCGTTACGAGCGGCTGCGCGGCAAGGACGCGCTGTGGGTGGTCGGCACCGACCACGCCGGGATCGCGACCCAGATGGTGGTAGAACGCCAGCTGGAAGCGCAGCAGGACAAGCGCACCAATTACAGCCGCGAGGATTTCGTGGCGAAGGTGTGGGAATGGAAGGCCGAAAGCGGCGGCACCATCACCAACCAGTTGCGCCGTCTGGGCTGCTCGATGGACTGGAGCCGCGAGCAGTTCACGATGGACCCGCATTTCACCAAGGCGGTGATCAAGACCTTTGTTGATCTTTATAACGACGGCCTGATCTACCGCGACAAGCGGCTAGTGAACTGGGACCCGAAGCTGAAGACCGCGATTTCCGACCTTGAGGTCGAAACGCAGACGATTGCGGGCGGCTTCTGGCACCTGCGCTATCCGCTGGCTGACGGCGTCACCCTGCCCGATGGCCGCGACTATCTCGAAGTCGCCACCACCCGGCCCGAGACGATGCTGGCCGACATGGCCGTGGCGGTGAACCCGGCGGACGAACGCTACGCCAGCGTGGTCGGCAAGCACGTGATCCTGCCTCTGACCGGCCGCCGCATTCCGGTGATCGCGGACGAACACGCCGATCCCGAGCTGGGGAGCGGCTGCGTCAAGATCACGCCGGGGCATGACTTCAACGACTTCGAAGTCGGCAAGCGCGCCGGGTTTGCGCCCGCCGAGATGCTCAACATGCTCGATGCCGAGGCGAACGTCTGCCAGACGGCGGATGGTCTGGTGCCCGAGGAGTTCCTCGGCCTCCACCGCTTCAAGCGCGATGGCGTAGACGGCGCGCGGGAGTTGGTCGTGGCGCGGATGAAGGAACAGGGCTTCCTCATCCCCCACGTGACGAAGAATAAGGACGGCGAAGAGGTCGAACATGACGCCGAACCGCGCCAGATCGCCACCCCCTTCGGCGACCGCGGCGGCGTGGTGATCGAACCGTGGCTGACCGACCAGTGGTATGTGAACGCGGCGGAACTCGCCAAGAAGCCCATCGAAGCGGTGCGCTCAGGCGACATCGGCATCGTGCCGAAGTCGTGGGAGAAGACCTTCTTCAACTGGATGGAGAACATCCAGCCGTGGTGCGTCTCGCGCCAGCTGTGGTGGGGGCACCGCATTCCGGCGTGGTTCGCGGACGATGGCCGCTGCTTCGTCGCCGAGGATGAGGCCGCCGCTAAGGCGCTCGCCGGTGAAGGCGTCACCCTGACGCAGGATGAAGACGTCCTCGACACGTGGTTCTCCTCCGCCCTGTGGCCCTTCGCCACGCTGGGCTGGCCGGAATCCCCCTCTCCCCTTGCGGGAGAGGGTGGCGCGCGCAGCGCGTCGGGAGAGGGGGCGGCGGCGCAAGCTGCCCCAAAGGCTGCCGCATCCGCGGCAGACCCCTCCCCCTACCCCCTCCCGCAAGGGGAGGGGGGGAACCTGCTCCAAAAGCACTTCCCCAACAGCCTCCTCATCTCCGGCTTCGACATCCTGTTCTTCTGGGATGCGCGAATGATGATGATGGGCTTCTACAATATGGGCCAGAAGCCCTGGGACACGCTCTATCTCCACGGCCTTGTGCGCGCGGCGGACGGGGCGAAGATGTCGAAGTCCAAGGGCAATGTGGTCGATCCGCTCGGGTTGATCGACCAGTATGGCGCGGACGCGCTGCGCTTCTTTATGGCGGCGATGGAAAGCCAAGGCCGCGACATCAAGATGGATGAAAAGCGGGTCGAGGGATACCGCAACTTCGCCACCAAGCTGTGGAACGCGGCGCGCTTCTGCCAATCGAACGGCATCGGGGCATCGGCCAGTATCAAGGCCCCGGCAGCGCGCCTCGCCGCCAACCAGTGGATCATTGGCGAGGTTGCGGCCTGCGTGACCGAGATCGAGCGTGCGATGGCCGACCTGCGCTTCGATGCGGCGGCCAACGCGATCTACCAGTTCACGTGGAGCAAGTTCTGCGACTGGTATCTGGAGCTGATCAAGCCGGTCTTCGCAGGCGACGCCGACAGCCCGCCCGCGGTGGAAACCCGCGCGGTCGCCGGCTGGGCGCTCGACCAGATCCTCGTCATGCTCCACCCCTTCATGCCCTTCATCACCGAAGAGCTGTGGCACAAGCTGGGTGAGCGGCCCTACGAGCTGATCCTCGCGCAGTGGCCCGTGCCGGAAGCGGAAGTCTCGAAAGAGGCGACCGACGCGATTGACTGGGTGATCGACCTCACCACCAACACCCGCTCGGCCAAAAACGAACTCGGCATTGCGCCGGGCGCGAAGCTGGCGGCGTTCCTTGCCGCGCCGTCCGACGTAGCGACCCGCACCATCGAACGCAGCAGCGCGGCGATTGAGCGCCTCGCTCGCCTGACGCCTGTGACCATCGGCGAGGCCCCCGCTGGCCCCGCCATGCAGGTGACCGCCGGGAGCGATGTGTTCATCATCCCGCTCGAAGGGATCATCGACATCGCGGCGGAAAAGGCGCGGCTGGAAAAGGCGCTGGCGGCCTCGCAGAAGGAAGCCAAGAGCCTCGACGGCCGCCTGTCCAACCCCGCCTTCGCCGAAAAGGCCAAGCCCGAAGCGGTCGAGAAAGCCCGCGCCGATCTTGCCCACCACTCGGGTGAGGTCGAGCGGCTGACGGCGGCGCTGGCGCGACTGGGGTGAGCGTGATCCTCCCCTTCAGGGGAGGGGGACCGCGACCCGCAGGGTCGGGGTGGAGGGGCGCGCGCGCCTATCCGGAAAGCGCGCTCTTTCCAATCACCATCGCCCGCCCCTCCACCATGCTTCGCATGGTCCCCCTCCCCTTGCAGGGGAGGATCGTGTGAACCTCACCCTCGCCACCGACGACACCGGCGGGCCGGAGATCTTCGCCTCGCTGCAAGGCGAAGGGCCTTCCGCCGGAATGCCGGTAGCCTTCGTGCGCCTCAGCCGCTGCAACCTAGCCTGCACCTGGTGCGACACGGCCTATACGTGGCGGTTCGAGGGCGATAACCGCCCGCACCGCGACGGGGTCGCCTTCGAACGCAAGGCCAATCAGGTGACGCTTTCGCCTGCGGACACGGCGGAGCGGATCGCCGTGCTGGGCCAAAAACGCCTCGTCATCACCGGGGGCGAACCACTGCTTCAGGCGGGCGCGCTGGCCGAGATGCTGGCGCTGCTGCCCGACATCAGTGTCGAGATCGAAACCAACGGCACCGTCGCCCCGCCCGCGCGGCTGGATGTGCGGGTCGATCAGTACAATGTCAGCCCCAAGCTGGCGCATAGCGGCAACCCGGCCGACCTCGCCCTGATCCCTGAGCGGCTGGACGCATGGGCAGCGGACCCGCGCGCTTACCTAAAGTTCGTGATCGCCGCGCCTGAGGATGTGGCCGAGGTGCTGGCGCTTCAGCACCGCTACCGCTTCAAGCCTGGTCAGGTGTTCCTGATGGCCGAGGGAACGGACAGCGCGACCCAGCGCGAACGGCAAGCATGGCTCAGCGCGCTATGCTTGGAGCACGGGTTCCGGATGAGCGACCGGCTGCATATTCACTTGTACGGGGATACGCGGGGCACGTAGTTTGTGTGCGTGGCCGCCTCCGCGGCCACGTCCTCGGTGCGTTTCAAGCCCTGTGGGCTTGAGCACCTGCGGCTCGCGCGCGTGCGCTCGCGGTCGCTAACGCGACCGATATCAGCACATCAGTTCGAGGGTCGCGGTTCATCGGTCCGCCAACGGACGGGCCGCAAGGGCGACCGCCCGCCCGCAGGTGCCCGGAGCGGAGCGTAGGAACAGCACCGAGGACGTGCCCGCGGAGGCGGGCACGCAAACAAGGTCAAATCAACCCTGCGATCTCCAGCGCATCACCACGCGCTCGACCAGCTCTTCTTCGCCGCCATCCCTGCTCCACAGATCGACGAAGCTGGGGTCTTCAGAAGCCGGACGCTTGTGTTCCTCGAGATTGTCGAAGGTCACGCGGATCGGGATCGCCACGCCTTCGCCGCAGATGATGCATTCGCGGTTGCGCAGCGCCGGGATCGAATCGAGGAATCCGCGCGCACCTTCGGGCATGGCGGCGCGGACGAAGGCCTGATCGCGGTCGTTGTTGAGGCGCATAGAGATGATGGTGCCGCACTGCGACAGCACGCCTTCGGCCAAGTCGGACGGGCGCTGGGTGATCAGGCCGAGGCTGATGCCATATTTGCGGCCTTCCTTGGCGATCCGGCTGAGGATCTTGCCGACGGATGATCCATCGGCATTCTTCTCGTTGGGGACATAGCGGTGCGCTTCTTCGCACACCAACAGCACGGGGCGGGTCTTTTCGTCGCGGCTCCAGATCGCAAAGTCGAACACGAGGCGCGACAGCACCGCCACCACGGTCGAGGTGATGTCGGACGGCACGCCCGACACGTCGATGATCGAAATCGGGCGGCCCTGACCGGGCATGCGGAAGATCTTGCCGATGAATTCGACCATCGTGTCGCCCACCAGCATCCCTGAGAACATGAACTGGTAACGCGGATCGGCCTTGATCTCGTCAAGCTTGCCCTTGATCCGCATAAAGGGCGCGGACGAGGTCGCCTTGTCGAGCTTGCCCATCTCGTCCTGCAAGATGTTGCCGAAATCGCTGAGCAGATAGGGGATCGGCGAATCCACCGTGATCTTGCCCATCGTCTGCGCCAGCCGGTTCTTGGACCGCGCAGCCAGCAGGCACTTGGCGAGAATATCGGCATCGACCTGGCGTTCGTTGCCGCTGCTCGACAGCAGAACCTCACAATGCTCTTCGAAGTTCATCAGCCAATAGGGCATTTGCAGGTTCGAAACGTCGAGGATCTGCCCGGTCGTACGGAACGCAGCGGCATATTCGCCGTGCGGGTCGATCATCACAATGTGACCCTTGGGCGCGGCTTCGCAGATGCGGTGCAGGATCAACGCGGCACTGGTCGATTTGCCGGTCCCGGTCGAACCGAGCAGAGCAAAGTGCTTGCCCAGCATCGCGTCGATATAGAGGCCGGCGCGGATATCCTTGGTCGGGAAAACCTTGCCGATGGTGATGCTCGCGCGGCCATCGCTGGCGTAAATCTGTTCGAGATCGCGGGTGGTGGCGGGATAGATCATCGCGCCGGGGATCGGGTAGCGGGTCACACCGCGCTTGAAGCCATTGATGCGGCCGGTCAGCTTTTCCTCGCCGCCTTCGCCCAGAAAATCGATGTGGGCGATGATCCCGCCATCGGTGCGGCGGTCCTTGCGCTGGTCGCGGACGTTGGCGAGCAGCCAGGCATCGCCAACGCGAATCTTGATCTGGCTGCCGACCTGTCCGGCCAGCGCGATCGACGGATCGGCGTCCTTCATGCACTCATTGAGACGCTGAAGATCAAGCGCGATCTGCGAGCCCGAGCCCGAAATCTCAAGCACCACGCCGATCGGCAGACGCGCATTGTCTTGGCTGATGGCGTGGGCTGATGCCACCTCTTCCGTGCCCGCTGGATTGGGGCCGGTGAAGCGCTCGAATTCTTGCCTGCCGTGATCGGTCATCCGCGCATTCCCTTGTCGTTCCCGTTGGAACAGGCAGGAGATAGGCGCGACGAGGTTAAAATCGCGTCAACATTGCGATGGCCCGCCGCAGCGCAGGCGGCATCAGGCGCGGGCGAACAACCGTCCGGCCAGCCAGCCCATCCCCAGCGAAAGCGCAATCGCGCCAAGGCCATAGAGGAACGACCAGCGCTGGGCTGCCGACACCACCTGGCCTTCCAACCCGGCCTTGACCACTTCGATCCGCGCCGTCGCACTCGCCAGCACCCGGCCGCGGGCGATGGCGAAGGTTTCGGCGGTATAGCGTCCGGTGGTGACGTTGGAGGGCAGGTCGATGCGCGCCTGATAGAGCACCTTTTCCGCGATGCTGACCCCGCGCGGGTTCTCCTGATACAGCCCCTGCCGCCGCCGCAATTCGACCAGACCTTGCGCAAAACGGGCCTGTTCTTCGGGGTCGATCTGGCCGGACGGCGATAGCTGGATGAAGTCCGTGCCAAGCTCGTAAATCGCCGCTGTGCGTTCATCGACGATCTCACCCACCGGTCGCGATGAGGCGACTGCGAAGAAGGCGGGGGCGGAACGGAAGTCGCTCGACCCGGCGTTGGCCCAGATCCCGACGATGCGTTCCTTTTCGCGGATACGCACCGGCTCGGTCGGGCCTTTGAGGACGACGACGATGTCATAGTCACCGGCGCGGCCTGTGGCCGACGGATCGATTACCGCGCCATAGAGCAGCAGCCGCGCACCGGTGAAGCCTTGCCGCACTTCGATCCGCGATTGGCTGACGGCGGGCACCAGAATGGGTTCTTGCTGTGCTGACAGCGTCGCCCAGGCGACCGCCAGCAGGATCAGCCGCCCTGCCATACTCACGGCGCAGCGCTCACAGCGGAACCACAGTGTAGATTTCGTCAGGCTGCACGCCGAGGCCGTAGAGCATCCTGAGTGCAATCAGCAGCACCAGCGCGGCGAGCGCGAGGCGCAGGTATTCAGGCTTGGCCTTGAGCGCGATCTGAGTCCCGAACTGCGCGCCCAGCACTGACCCCAGCAGCAGCAGCGCCGCCAGCACCAGATCGACCGCCTTGGTCGTCAGCGCGTGGGTCATGGTCGTCACCATCGTCACGAACAGAATCTGGAACAGCGAGGTGCCGACCACGACATTGCCGCTCATGCCGAGGATATAGAGCATCGCCGGGACCAGCAGGAACCCGCCGCCCACGCCCATCAGCATCGTGAGGATGCCGACCAGCATCCCAAGGATCGCCGGGGCCAGCGGCGAGATATACAACCCCGAGGCATAGAACCGCCAGCGATAGGGCAGGCTGGCGACCAGCGGGTGGTGGCGGCGCTTTTTCACTTGCAGGCCCGCCTTGCCGAGCAGGCCGGGGCGCAGCGAACTCACCGCCTCGCGCATCATCAGCATCCCGATCGAGCCGAGCATCAACACATAGAGGATCGAGATCACGACATCGATCTGGCCAAGCGATTGCAGCACCCGGAACAGGCCCGCCCCGATCAGCGCACCGACAATCCCGCCGCCGACCATCACCCCGCCCATACGGTAATCCACGCCCTTGCGGCGCGAATGGGCGAGCACGCCCGAAACGCTTGCGCCGGTCACCTGGGTCGCCGCCGAAGCCGCGGCCACCGTGGGCGGGATGCCGTAGAAGATCAGCAGAGGCGTCGTCAGAAAGCCGCCGCCGACCCCGAACAGGCCCGACAGGATGCCCGTCAGCCCGCCCAGCAGCACGATATAGAGGCCGTTGACCGAGAGATTCGCGATGGGCAGGTAAACGTCCATGCGCGCGAGGGTAGACCACCGGCGAAGGCGATGAAAGTCAGGGGAGGCGCGTTCCTGTTGGTGAGACGGCTGTTTTGCGCGTTTCGTCTGCTTGATCGGCCAGCAGAGGTCAGAACCGGGTCGATAAGGTCGCGGCCAGCCCGGAATCCGGGGCGGCATCGCCCCCCACCCGCTCACGCCAATCGATGGATAGGCGCGCGGGCACATCGCCCACAGTCATATCGAGCCGCAACGTCGGGCCGATGTCGATCCGCTGCGCGTCCTTCTGCGCGCCGCCCCATGCCGCCGCGCCAAGGCTGAGGCGCACGGCATTGTCGGTCAACCCGGCCACCTTGCGCAATTCGCCGGTCACGCTCGCTTGCCCGTCGGCAAAGCCGGTGGGGTCCGGGCCGCCCACCCAGCCCGCCTGTCCATAGGCCTCCAGCCGCGCGCCATAGGGCAGCGGCACAGGCGCCAGCTCGCTGACGACATAGGCGGCCGGGCGAAAGGTGTCGCTGAACGCCCCGTCGGTATAGCGCACCTCGCCCGCCAGCCGCAGCGGGACGCGCCCCAACGGGCGGGCGGAGGCGCCCAGCGCCAGCTCGCTTTCGCCCTTGCGCACCTGTGCGCGATAGGCGCGGGCGTAGAATCGGGGGTCACGCGGCGAGGCGGGGGCGAGGCGATATTGCAGCACCGCGCCCGCTTGGCTCGCACCATAGATCGGCACCCGCCCCTGCGAGATCGGCGCGGCGTTCGAGCCCTGCCGCCAGAACGCCCAAGCATCGACCGACCAGCGCCCGGCCGGGACGAGAGCGGGCGCGGCGGAGCGCGTCGGGAGGAACGGCGCGGCAGCGGGCAAGTCGCGATCGCCGGTTTGGAGCCCATCATCGGCTCCGACAATTGCGGCGCTGTCCCCGGTCAGTTCGCGCGGGGCGGCGGCCCCCAGTAATTGATGTGTCGCCGACACCCCGGCGTCTGTGCCGCCGCCCTCGGATGAGCTAGCGCGCCAGCCCAACGCGGGCGAGGTTATCGGCAGCGCGCTTGCTGCGGGCCACTCTGGCGCAAGCGGCGCGGTTGGCGCGGCGGCGAAATTCGCGGTCGGCGGATTTGCTGTGAGCAGCGGCAGATCAAGCTTGGGGACGAGGGGCAGAAACGGATTGTCCCACCACACCGCCCGCGCCGCGCTCCACCCGCTGACCAACACCACCAGCATGACCAGCGGTCCGCCCTTGGCGTGCACGCGGGCGCGCGCCGGGTTGCTCCCCGCCGTCATGATGGCACGGCCGGAAGCGCAACCAGTGAGACCGGGTGGGCATCATGCTCAGTCTTGTCCCACACCGCCGCGCGCCCGCGAAGCGTGCGGGCATAGGCGAACACCGCGCGGCGTCCGGCGATGATGGCGATGACGTTGGCCAGCGGCAGGCGCAGCACCGCCCGCAGTCCCTCGCGCGCGCCATATTCGCGGGCGGTGAAAGCGAACCGCATCGCGATCCGCCACAGGAACGCTGCGGCATTGGCGATCAACACCGCCTTGAGCAGCGGGGTCAGCGGTGCTGGCTCGGCGGCGCCGGTCACGACGATCACTCCCATCGCTCCGGTCAGCAGCACCAGCGCATAGCCCACCAGCATCACCAGCGCCGTCAGCGGCCCGCGCCGGTCGCGCGCGCGCATCCAGAATTCGTTCGCCCCGCCCGCCCAGCCGACCCGGTCCCAGCCTTGCAGCGCAATACCGAGCACCCAGCGGGCCTTCTGCCGCACGACGGTATTGAAGCGATGCGGGAAGAAGGCGCGGGTGGCGATCAGCCGCCCGTCTGCGCCGCGCGCCCGGACGAAGCGGCAACGCCCGCCCGCCGCAGCAATGGTAAGGCCAAGCTCGTAATCCTCGGTCAGCGAGTCGCTGGCAAAGGGCACGCCTTCACCGCCCCCGGCCGTGTGACGCTCAACCAACCTGTCGAGCGCGCGGCGCGAGACGGCGCAGCCCACGCCTGCGCCCGGAATGCCCGCGCCCAAGGCATCGCGCACCACCAGCGCCTTGCCATGCGCTTCGGCAAATTCCTCGCAGTAATGGCTGCCGATATGCCGCGCGAGCCAGCCGCGGTGATGCGGCACCAGCGGCTCGACCGGCAATTGCACGAAGTCCGCGCCCTCGGCGATCGCTTCATCGAGCAGGCCCATCGCGCCCGGATCGACCATGTCTTCGGCATCGTGGAACACGACCCCGGTGAAACGCTGCCCGGCGCGATCTTCATCGAGCAGGAGCGCGGCATAAAGGCGGTTGAGGCAATCGGCCTTGGTGGTCGGCCCGTCACGCTCGACGATGACCAGCCGCAGCCGCGGGTCTCCGTGCGCCGTGGCCATTGCGGCCGCCAGCGTCGCCGGATCATTGCGATAGCACCCAACAAAGAGGCGCAAGCTCGGCTGCGGCCAGGTATCAAGCAGGTGGCGGACAGTCTGGCCGATCACTGCGGCTTCCTGCCACGCGGGGATCAGCACGGCGACCGGCCCGGACAGGGAGCGATGCTGGAGGGCTAGCCTACTGCGCGTCTGGGTCACGCCCCGACCGGTCAGGCGGAGCCATAGCCACACGCCATCAACCGCAAGATCGTCCAGCGCGCCGATCAGGAAAAACACCCCGGCGAACAGCAATAATTCTCGCTGTAGCAGTGCCAACCACTGCCACAGACCAGGCTCGGTTATGGACAAGGCGACCCCCTCCCCAATCAGGAAAGTAAGCTACCTCGCCCAGCCCCGCCACGCAACCGGGGTTGAGAAATTTCTTTGGTTTATTCGGGGTTTACGTCCCGACCGTCGCCCAAGCCAGTGGTTTACCAGCTGCCGGTATTCGGCATGCTGGCCCAGGGTTCGGCCGGTTCGAGATGGCCATCCTGAAGCAATTCGACCGAGATGCCGTCGGGCGATTTGACGAAGGCCATGTGCCCATCGCGCGGGGGGCGATGGATCGTGTGGCCGCTGTCGAGCAGGCGCTGGCACGTCTCGTAGATATTGTCGACGCGGTAGGCGAGGTGGCCAAAATTGCGGCCGCTGCTGTAATCCTCGCCGCCGCTGCCGTCTTCGGGCGGCCAGTTATAGGTCAGCTCGACCTCGGCAACGCCCGCCTGCCCCGGCGCGGCGAGGAAGATCAGCGTGAAGCGCCCTGCCTCGACATCGAAGCGGCGCACTTCCTCCAGCCCGATCAGCTTGAAGAAATCGACCGTCGCATCAGGATCGGTGACGCGGATCATGGAGTGGAGATATTTGACCATGAGAACTTCCATTCAAAAACGGTTCATCGACACTGATGCACAACTCGTCGCATCAACTCTTTCTTGAGGAACATGGTATGAGCGGCGACGATGTGCAACCGGCGAATGCGTCCGGCGGTGTTCTGCAACAGCCCGCCAGCTTGCGCTGGTTCGGCACGGCGGCAATCCTGTCGGTCGGCATGATCGCGGGCGGATACCTGCTCGGCGACGGGTTGCTGCGCGCCAAGGATGCCGAGCGTGCCGTGACGGTGCGCGGGCTGGCGGAGCGCAATGTCACCGCCGACCTTGCGACCTGGACGATCTCCTACTCGGCCTCCTCCACCAGCCTTGCCGAGGCGCAGGCCAAGGTGCGCGGGGACACACAGTCGATCGAGGCGTTCTTCAAGGAATTGGGCTTTCCCGCCGATGCGCTGCAACCGACCGGCGCGAACGTGACCAGCTTCACCAATGAAGGCATCACGACCTTCACCGTGCGCCAGCGGCTCGCCTTGCGCACCACCGACATTGCCCGCGCGCAGAAAGCCGTGGCGCGGCAGTTTGACCTCGTCGGGCGCGGCGTGTTTCTCGAGGAAGGCTCGGGCATGGCCTACACCTTCACCAAGCTCAATGACATCAAGCCCGAAATGGTGGCCGAAGCGACCAAGGACGCGCGCGCCTCTGCCCAGCAATTTGCCGAGGATTCCAACTCCGGCGTCGGCAAGATCAAGGACGCCACGCAAGGCTATTTCGAGATCGAGGCACGTGACGGCGAGGCAGGCGGCTGGGGTTCGGCCGATAGCCCGTACAAGAAGGTGCGGGTCGTCACGACCGTCAGCTTCACGCTCGACTAGCCAAGCCACCAACGGCCTGCGCGCCACTGGACGACGAATTGGCACCGTCCGGCGTGCAGGCCGATGGGTGTATTGCGCGGCCCCGTTGCGGGGCTTATGCGCGCGTCCCTGCTACCGCGGCGGTCGTGGTGCTGCCCGCCGCATTGCCCTATAGGCCTCGCAAACCCGGAACATCACTTCAGTCATGCTTCAGCGATTGCGCGATTTTTTCAGGCCTCCGTCTCCGCCCAAGCTACCGGCGGTGCCGGATGGCGCGCGCTATTATGCGATTGGTGACATTCACGGGCGGCTAGATCTCTACGAAACCCTGATTGCGGGCATCGAGGCCGAGATTGTCGCCGCCCCGGGGCTGGACCACCGCATCATCGTGCTCGGCGATCTGATCGACCGCGGGCCGGACAGCGCGGGCGTGGTGGCGCGCACGCACGCCTGGCAGCAGACCCGCAATGTGCAGGTGCTGGCGGGCAACCACGAAGAGATGTTCCTCGCCGCTTTCGAAAAGCCCGAGGCGCTGCGCCACTTCCTCAAGCATGGCGGGCGCGAGACGCTGCTGAGCTACGGCTTGTCGAGCAAGCAGCTCGCCACGCTGGAGCTGGGAGACATCTTCGAACGGCTGCCGAAGCTCGTGCCGCAGGCGACCCGCGACTACATCGCCGGGTTCGAAACGCTGATTTGCGCCGGGGACTATGCTTTCGTTCACGCCGGCATCGATCCAGAACGGCCGCTGGACGAACAGAAGCGCAGCGACCTGCTATGGATTCGCGAGCGTTTTCTCAGCCACGAAGGCCCGCTGGAGAAGGTGGTGGTGCACGGCCACACCATCTTCGGCCACGTGATGGATTGCGGCAATCGCATCGGCATTGATACTGGCGCTTTTCGCTCGGGTGTGCTTACAGCGCTCGTGCTTGAGGGCGATCAACGGCGGATTTTGCAGGCCCGTACAACCGATGGGGGCGCCGCAGAGGTCTTCCATGGCGACCGGCCTCGCTAACCTCGCGGATCGAAGCGCGGGCGGTTTTCGGTATTCGCTTAGAGGCTGGTGTTCATGAAAATTGCGATGGTAGGGTCAGGCTATGTCGGGCTCGTATCAGGGGCGTGCTTTGCCGATTTCGGGCACGACGTGGTCTGCATCGACAAGGATCAGAGCAAGATCGACCGGCTCCACGCCGGGATCATGCCGATTTACGAGCCGGGCCTTGATGCGCTGGTCGATAGCAATGTGAAGGCCGGACGCCTGAGCTTCACCACCGATCTGGGTGAGGGCATTGCGGGCGCGGCGGCGATCTTCATCGCGGTCGGCACGCCCAGCCGCCGGGGCGATGGCCACGCCGATCTCACCTTCGTTTACGAAGTCGCGCGCGAAGTTGGCGAAAAGCTGGCGAACGACGCCGTGATCGTCACCAAGTCGACCGTGCCAGTCGGCACCGGCGACGAGGTGGAGCGGATCATCCGCGAAACCGGGACGGCGCATAAGTTTGCCGTCGTCTCCAACCCCGAATTCCTGCGCGAAGGCGCGGCGATCGGAGATTTCAAGCGGCCTGACCGGATCGTGATCGGGGCCGAGGATGACTTCGGGCGCGAGGTGATGCGCGAAGTCTATCGCCCGCTGTTCCTCAATGAGTCGCCGATCCTGTTCACCAGCCGCCGCACCAGCGAACTGATCAAATATGCCGCCAACGCCTTCCTCGCGACCAAGATCACCTTCATCAATGAAATGGCCGATCTGTGCGAGAAGGTCGGCGCCAATGTGCAGGACGTCTCCCGCGGGATCGGGATGGACAAGCGCATCGGTTCCAAGTTCCTCCACGCTGGCCCCGGCTATGGCGGGTCGTGCTTCCCCAAGGACACGCTCGCACTGCTCAAGACCGCCGAGGATTACGACAGCCCGACCCGGATCGTCGAGGCTGTGGTCAAGGTCAACGATGCGCGCAAGCGGGCGATGGGCCGCAAGGTCGTCGACGCGCTTGGCGGGTTTGACGAAGCGCGCGGCAAGAAGGCGGCGCTGCTCGGCCTGACCTTCAAGCCCAACACGGACGATATGCGCGACAGCCCGGCGATTGCGGTCGCGCAAACGCTGATGGATGCGGGCGTCGACGTCGCCGCCTATGATCCCGAAGGCATGGAGCAGGCCCGCCCGTTGCTGCCCGATGTGACCATGTGCGCCAATCCCTATGCCGCGATTGAAGGCGCGGATGTGGTGGTGATCGTGACCGAATGGGACGCCTTCCGCGCGCTCGATTTCAAGCGGGTCAAGGAACTGGCGAACGCGCCCGTGCTGGTCGACCTGCGCAACATCTACAACCCCGATGATATGGCCGCCGCCGGGTTCACTTATGTGAGCGTGGGACGGGTGTAAGCTACCCCCCGTCCCGGGCTTGACCCGGGGCCCCGCTTTCTTTTGCCGCGTAGGAAGGGAGCTGGGTCCCGGGTCAAGCCCGGGACGGGGATGAGGCTTAACGCGGCGTCAGATCCAGCCCGTCAGCAAAGCCGGCTCTGGCGCCGCAGCTGATGAACTCGCCCGCTTCTTCCGGCGTGCCGCCGAGGTTGCCGCTGTAGCGGAACAGGATGCGTCGCCCCTCGATCCGGAAAAGCGGAACCTTGACGCCCGTCTCCGCGCTAACCGCGCTCCACCAGCCGGTGGCCCGGTCAAAGCGCGCTGCCTCCACCCCCAGATCGCACATATGCGCATTGCCGCCGATGGCACTGCCGGTGGCGGCGATGCTGCCATCGGGGTTGCCGGTGAGAGTCACGCTCTGATCGCTCGCGTCGATCAGCACCGGCACGATGCGTTCATACAGCGCGCCGCTGCGCATCGCTTCGGGCAGCGGCAGGAGGCGGCCATGATAGGTCACGCTTTGGCCCGGCGCGAGTGCGATACCGGGCCCAAGCTGGCCGCGCAGCACGGCGAGGCGCGCTTCGTAGAGATCGCTGAGACAGGCCCGATCCGCGCAGGCGGCGCGCGATTTCAGCCAGCGTCGCTGAGCGGCCAGATCGCCCTTTCCGGCGGCCCGCAGGTCGCGCCACACCTCGGCCAGTTCGAGATCATACCGGCGCAGGACATATTCCTCTTCGTCGCAGATCATCGTCTCGACCGGGGTTGCGGCCTTGGCGCAATCAAAGCTGGGGCGATCCACCTCGGCGCTGGCGGCAAGCGTGCCGTTGATGATTGTGCGCGCTTCCTCGGCGCTGACCGTGGCGGTGACGGGGGCGTATTGCGGGTCGGGATAGGTCGGGGTGAAGTGGCTCGCCAACCGCAGCGGGCCGGTGATCCGCGCGCCGCCAAGGTTGACGAGCGAGCGCGGCGAGACCGTGGTGGTGTTGAGGGTCGCGCCGAGGTTCATCTGCGCATCCCACAGCCCCAAGCCGCTGATGTCCGCTCCGGTCAGATCGGCGTCAGTCAGGTCGGGGGCGGCATTGATGCACCATTCGTCGACCGTAATCCCGCAGGCGAAGGTCGCATCGGTCAGGTTGGCCGCCCTGAAGCTGACCTCGCCAAAATCCGCGCCCTGCCACGCGGAGACGAAACGGATGCCGTAAAGGTCTGCGCCGGTGAAATCGGTTCCGGCCAAGTTCGTCCCCAGCATCGATCCCCACGACCAGCGCGCGCCGGTGGCCTTCGCGTTGGTCAGGGCGACCCGCACCAGCCTCAGGCCGGGGACGATGGTGTTTTCCCAATTGGTGCTGTCGAGATCGGTCGACACCAGGCACGCATTGGCGAGCAGCGCGGCAGGCTCGCGCATATCGGCGCCTTGGAAGCTGCCGCCGCGCACGATCCGGCGATGGCCCGCAGGCGCGGCGCGCAGCGCTGCGGCGAGGTCGGCGGGCGACGTCATCGCGCGCGCATCGATGATAGCCCACTTCGCGCGGGCACCCGGTGCCTCGCCGGGGAGGGCGCAGGCCTCGATGGCTTCAAGCTCGGCCGCGTCTTCCTGATCGGGAGACTGCACGGCAAGTGAAAGCGCAGCGGCAAGCGTGAACATCGGCGGTAAATCCTCCCGCGCCTAAGGTTACGCGAAGGAGCGGCCAGCACCAACCCCTTGCGATCGAGGCGATCCGTCCCCCTTTCCCCGCCCTGGGCTTGACCCGGGCGGGGGAAAGAGATGCAAATCATAGCATTGGATCGGCCCGCCGAAGGACAGGCCGCAAGGCCGACTGGCCGCCCGCAGGTGCTCGATCCCGCAGGGATCGAAACGCACCGAGGACGTGCCCGCGGAGGCGGGCACGCAAACAAAAACAACATCAGGGGGCCATCATAAGCCGGGTTCTGTCTCCTCAGGCGGTATCCTTGCGGACGGGCCTCAGGTGGCAGCCATTCATCTGCTCGCCGGATTGCTCCGGCGCTCTAGCAGCCAACCCGGGTCTCTCGGCGCGAAACACGCCTACCTTTCTTGCGAAAGGCGCGAGACCCCTATTCGGCCTTGCTCCGGGTGGGGTTTGCCATGCGGTTGCTGTTGCCAGCCCCCCGGTGCGCTCTTACCGCACCCTTTCACCCTTGCCTGTCCCCCGGAACGAGCCCGGGGCCATCGGCGGTTTGCTCTCTGTGGCACTTTCCCTTGCGCCCCCGAAGGAGCGCCGGCGGGCGTTACCCGCCACCCTTGTTTCGTGGAGCCCGGACTTTCCTCGCGTCCCCGAAAGGACACGCGGCTGCCTCAGGCCCCCTGACCGGGCGGCCTATAGGCGGCAGCGGCGGGATTTGCAAAGCTGCCCCGCCGCTCGCCCGACATCACGCTGCAGGATCGCTGTCACGCCCGCCGATATTGGCGAGGCTTTCGTCCGGTGCCAGCAACAGCTTCCAAACCAGCGCGCCAATCGCTGCGCCCGCCAGCGGGGCGACCCAGAACAGCCACAACTGCCCGACCGCCGCCGTATCGGCGTAGAACGCCACGCTGGTCGAGCGCGCCGGATTGACCGAGGTGTTGGTCACGGGGATCGAGATCAGGTGGATCAGCGTCAGCGCCAGTCCGATCGAAATCGGTGCAAAGCCGCCCGGCACTTTCGACGAGGTCGAGCCGAGGATCACGATCAGGAAGCCCGCCGTCAGCACCACCTCGATCACCAGCGCAGACAGCATCGAATAGCCGCCGGGTGACAATTCGCCATAACCGTTGGAGGCAAATCCGCCCGCAGCAAAGCCGGGCGCGCCGCTGGCGATCACGAACAACACGCCCGCCGCGCAGAACGACCCGATCACCTGCGCCGCCCAATACGGCGCCAATTCACCCCACGAAAACCGCCCACCGATTGCGAGGCCCAAGCTGACCGCCGGGTTGAAATGCCCGCCCGAAATGCCGCCGACCGCATAGGCCATCGTCAGCACCGTCAACCCGAAGGCGAGCGACACGCCCGCAAAACCGATCCCCAGTTCGGGAAAGCCCGCCGCCAGCACCGCCGACCCGCAGCCCCCGAACACCAGCCAGAACGTGCCGAAAAACTCGGCTGCCAACTTCCTTGTCATCCCACTCTCCCCCGTATGGCCCGCCGGATCCCAATCCGGCCAGACGTTGAAAAACCCCTGTCCTAGCGCGTGCGCCCCTGATCGCGGTCGAGCAGCAATTGCCACAGGATCGCAGCGATCTCGCCATCGGGCACGCCGGTGATGTGTTCGGGCCGCCAACGCCGTTCAAACGCCTCGACCGCCTTGGTCTGATCGGTGATGTCGTAGCCAAACCGTTCCAGCGCGAGGAAGAACGAGCCTTCGTTGTGGAACGGATTGCCAGCGGCAAGGCTTTGCGGACGCGGCAGGCACAGCTTGTGTTGTGCGAGCCGGTCCCACGGAAACAGCTCACCCGGATCGACCTTGCGCATCGGGGCGACGCAGGAATGGCCGACCACATTGGCGCGGGGGATGTCGTACTGCTTGACGATCCGGCTGAGCAGCGGGATCAGCGCGTCGATCTGGCTATCGGCAAACCCGCGATAGCCCCCATTCTCGGGCGCGCAGCCGGGGTGATCCAATTCGATCCCGATGCTCGCCGAGTTCACATCCGGGATGCCGCGCCAGTAGCTTGCGCCCGCGTGCCAGGCCCGGCGGGCTTCAGGCACCAGCCGGATCACTTCGCCTGCTTCAGTGATGCAGTAATGCGCGCTCACCGAGGCGGCGGGGTCGCACATCCGCGCAATCGCGGCTTCGACCGGCTTCATCTCGGTATAGTGGATCACCACCATCGAGATCGGCAGCGTCCGCTCTCCGTGGTTGGGCGAGGGAACCTCGCGGTGGACCAATTCTGCGTCGTCGCCCCCCAGCATCGACGCGGCCCTAGCCGATCATGCCGTCAGGCTCGGGCAGCACCGCGCCCAAGACCAGCGCCCCATCGCCCAGCTTGTACTGGAGGCCGCCCTCCATCTCTTCGGCCAGCACCGCGATCATGTGGGCGGCGGCGGTGCGGCTGGTGATTTCGCTCTCGTCGAGGTCGCCTTGCAGCGCCCGGCCGATGGTTTCGTCGAACGCGATCCGATCACCGCGCGCCCGCGCCACGATCTCGACCGCGCCGTCGCGCCGCTCCGCCCCGATGTCGAGCGTCCCGCCGCGCACCAGCGCATCCAATGCAATCTGCGCGAGGTTCAGCAGCACCTTGACCGCCGGCTTGGGCAGGCTGGGCTCGGCAATCGCCCAATGCACCTCGACCCGCTTGGCATCGGACGCCAGCGCGTCGATCACGGCCTTGGCCTCATCCACCGGGATCGCCTCACCAAAACCACCCGCCGCGCCGAAGGCCAGCCGGAAGAACTTGAGCTTGTCAGTGCTGATCCTGGCGGATTGTTCCAGCAGTTCCATGCAGCGCGCACGCATCTGGGGGTCCTGCTCATCGGCAAGCAGCTCCAGCCCATTGGCGAGCGCGCCGACCGGCGAGAGCATATCGTGGCACAGGCGCGAGCACAGCATCGCGGCAAGATCAGTCTGGGAAATCATGCCGCTTTCCTAGCCATCGATCATGGTAAAGGGAAGGGCGACAAACCCTTGTTCCTCGTCCATCCAGAACTTCACGTCGTGTCCGGCGATGATCGCCCATACCCGGCCATCGCCTGAAGCCGAGGCGCGGTCGGTGGCAGAGGGCGCGGGCGGGCCTGCGGGATGCGAGTGGAAATAGCCGAGCACCTGCGGCCCGGTTCCGCCCCGCGCGGCACGGTGGGCGTCGATCAGCGCTTGCGGGTCGATTTCGAAATGGGTTTGCGGGGCGGGATGGACGTTGCGGGTTTCGCGGGCCTCGGTGATGCGCACGCCCTCGCCCAGCAACAGCCCGCACGCCTCCGAGGGGTGAGCGGCGACGGCAGCAGCGCGCATGGCGGCGAGGGCTTGGGTTGTCACTTCGACTTGCATCACGCATGGCCATACCATGTCCGAACCCGAAATCATCACTGGCACCATCCCCGCACCCGCCCGCCTCGACAAGGCGCTGGCAGACGCCACGAGCCTGTCCCGTGCGCGGGTGCAGGGGTTGATTGAGCAAGGCCGGGTCGATGTCGCGGGCAAGACCGCCACCTCCGCCTCGATGAAGGTCGCCGCCGATACGCCGTTCCGCATCATCATTGCCGCCGCCATGCCCGCCGAGGCGCGGCCCGAGGATATCCCGCTCACCATCGCTTATGAAGACGCGCACCTGATCGTGGTCGACAAGCCTGCGGGGATGGTCGTCCACCCGGCGGTGGGCAATATCACCGGCACGCTCGTCAATGCGCTGCTGCACCATTGCCGGGGCAACCTGTCCGGCATCAACGGGGTCGCGCGGCCGGGCATTGTCCACCGGATCGACAAGGACACCTCGGGCCTGCTCGTGATCGCCAAGTCGGACGCGGCGCATGAAGGGCTGGCCATCCAGTTCGCCGCGCACACCGTCCACCGCCGCTATATCGCGGTCTGCGCCGGTCACCCCTCGCCGCCCGAAGGCACGATCAACGCCCGCGTAGGACGGTCCGATGCCGACAGAAAGAAAATGACGGTGCTCCCCAACAATTCCTCACGCGGGAAAACCGCGATCACCCATTATACGGCGATCGAACGGCTGGATGACGCCGCGGTGATCGAATGCCGGTTGGAGACCGGGCGCACCCACCAGGTGCGTGTTCACTTTGCGTCAATCGGCCATCCGCTACTGGGAGACCCTGCCTATGGCCGTACGCCCAAATCCCTTCGCGCCGATCTGGAGCGACTCGGCTTTGCCCGGCAGGCCCTGCACGCCGCCGAGCTTGGCTTTGTCCATCCGGTGACGGGCGAATCGATCCGTTTCTCCAGCGATCTCCCGCACGATATGTCGGAACTTATCGACCAACTGCGACATAGTAATCGATGAAACCCGCATACATCTGAAGCGTTTTCGCGTATATATAAAACCCGTGGCCCAGTTCGCGGGATGCCCATCAGGGGTCCTGCGCAAGCGGTCGACGCTAGAAAGGTTAGGTAAAACGTGACCAAGTCCCCAAGTGTCCGATCGAAGTCGTCTTCGGTCCCGGCCCTCAGCGGTGAGCAGAGCCTCAACCGCTATCTTTCGGAAATTCGCAAGTTCCCGATCCTCACCGCCGAGCAGGAATATATGCTCGCCAAGCGGTATCAGGAGCATGAGGATCCCGAAGCGGCTGCCCAGCTCGTATCCAGCCACCTGCGGCTCGTCGCGAAGATCGCTATGGGGTATCGCGGCTATGGCCTGCCCGTCTCCGATCTGATTTCGGAGGGCAATGTGGGCCTGATGCAGGGCGTCAAGAAGTTCGAACCCGATCGCGGCTTCCGCCTCGCGACCTACGCGATGTGGTGGATCAAGGCGTCGATGCAGGAGTTCATCCTGCGCTCGTGGAGCCTCGTCAAGATGGGCACCACCGCGGCGCAGAAGAAGCTGTTCTTCAACCTGCGCCGGATGAAGAAGCAGCTCGAAGCCTACGAAGACAGCGACCTGTCGCCCGAGGACGTGACCAAGATCGCGACCGATCTGGGCGTGCCGGAGCAGGAAGTCATCAACATGAACCGCCGGATGATGATGGGCGGCGATGCGTCGCTCAACGTCAGCTTGCGCGGGGATGAGGAAGGCTCTGGCCAGTGGCAGGATTGGCTGGCCGATGATCGCCCGTTGCAGGACGAAACTGTCGCCGATGCCGAAGAATCGCAGATGCGCATGGCGATGCTGTCCGAAGCGATGGAAAGCCTCAACGAGCGGGAGCGTCACATCCTGACCGAGCGCCGCTTGACCGAAAAGCCGCAGACGCTCGAAGAGCTGAGCCAAGCCTATGACGTCAGCCGCGAACGCATCCGCCAGATCGAAGTGCGGGCGTTCGAAAAGCTGCAAAAAGCAATGCAGCGGATCGCTGGCGAACGGTTGCTGCCCGGCGTGGCGTAAGCGCTGACCCGCCGGGGCCGCGTCGTTTCCGGGTTATTGCATGGTTATGTCGCGGTTATCCCGCGGTTATCGGTCCGCATTGAAGGGGCGCTGCGAGCAATCGCAGCGCCCTTTTCGATGTCAGGCAAGCCAATGTTTCACGTGGAACATTTGCGGAACGATTACTTCGCCGGGGCCAGATCCAGCACCGCCGCGACCATCGCCCGCGTGCCCAGCACCACGCTCTCGCGCGGGGCGACCTGGAACAGCGGGGAGTGGTGCCCGGCAATCGGCGCACCGCCTGCCTTGGCCGCGGCGATCCGCTCCGGCGTCGTCCCGCCAACCGCGAAGTAGTAACCCGGCACGCCGGTGTCGGCCGCAACGAAATAGGTGAAGTCCTCGGCCCCCATGTTCTTCTGCTCAAACGGCACGAACGCCGCCGCGCCCAATTCGCGCTGCATCACCGCGTTGAGGCGGCGGGCAAGCGCGGCGTCGTTGATGGTGGTCGGCGTGCCAGGAAGGCGCGTCACGGTGACCGGCATATTGTCGGGCAAGCCATGCGCCTTGCCGATATTCACCGCGATCCGTTCGACCGTGGCGATCACCTGTTCGCGGGTCTCCTCGTCATTGGCGCGCACTGTGACTTGCAGCTTCGCCTCGTCCGAGATGATGTTGTGCTTGGAACCCGCATGGAACGAACCGACGGTGACCACCACCGGCTTGGTCGGCGAGATTTCGCGGCTGTCGATGGATTGCAGCGCGGTGACGACCTGCGAGGCAATGTACACCGGATCGCGCCCCAGATGCGGCGCTGCGCCGTGGGTGCCGATCCCCGGCACGCGGATATCGAGCGAATCCGAGGAGGAATATTGGATGCCTTCGGAGGCGGAGACCTTGCCCGTCTCCAGTTCGGCAGCGACATGGAAGGCCAGCGCATAATCGGGCTTGCCGAAGCGCTTATACAGCCCATCCTCCATCATCGCCTTGGCCCCGCGCACGCCTTCCTCGGCGGGCTGGACGATGAACATCAGCGTGCCCTTCCACTGGCTTTTCATCGCCACCAGCCGCCGCGCGGTGCCCACCAGCGAGGTGATGTGCACATCATGCCCGCAGGCATGCATCACCGGATATTCCTTGCCATCCTCACCCACCTGCATCGCTTTGGAGGCATAGCCGAGGCCCGTTTTCTCCTCGACCGGCAGGCCGTCCATGTCGGCGCGCAGCAGGATCAGCGGGCCATCGCCATTCTTGAGAATACCGACAATGCCGGTCTTGCCGACCCCGGCCGTCACCTCCAGCCCGGCCGCTTTCAGCTCCGCCGCCATCTTGGCCGCCGTGCGATTTTCAAGGAAACCCATCTCGGGATTCTGGTGGAAATCGAGGAACAGCGGGGCGAGGTAATTGTCATATTCCGCCTCGATCGCCGCCTTGGTCGCGGGCGCTTCGGCGAGCGCGGGTTGAGCTGCAAGGACGAGCGCGATGGCGCTGGCGGCGGCGGCGTGGAACAGGCGCATGGAATTCTCCCCTAGGTTTGGACACAGGTAGCCACGGCGCGGCCCCGCCTGCAAGCGCCGATGCTTCCCTGCGCCGGATTGCTGCGCTAGAGCCTGCGCTGTGATCACGATCCTGCGCCTCATCGCCAAGGCCTTTGGCGCCTTTATCGGTCTTACGCTGGTGCTGGTGGTGGCGTTCAAGTGGCTTCCCGTCCCCGTCACCGCGACCATGCTGATGGACGATAAGGGCATCACCAAGGACTGGGAAAGCCTCGACAATATCGACCGCAATCTGGTGAGCGCCGTGATCGCGGCCGAGGATTCGCGCTTCTGCGAGCATTACGGCTTCGATGCCGAGGCGATCGAGCAGGCGATGCGCGAGAATGCGGAAGGCGGGCGCATCCGCGGCGGATCGACCATCAGTCAGCAGACCGCCAAGAACGTGTTCCTGTGGCAGGGTGGCGGGTTCTTCCGCAAGGGGCTGGAGGCGTGGTTTACCTTCTGGATCGAAACGATCTGGGGCAAACGTCGGATCATGGAGGTCTATCTCAACGTCGCCGAGACCGGGATCGGCACCTATGGCGCTGAGGCCGGAACGCAGCGCTATTTCGGCCATTCCGCCGCACGCCTTTCAACGGACGAGGCCAGCCGGATGGCCGCCGCTTTGCCCAGCCCCAAGAAGCGCTCGGTCAAAAGCCCCGGCGGCTGGCTTGCGCGGCACGGCAACCGGATCGAACGCCGGATCGGGATCGTCAGGCGTGACGGGCTCGACGCTTGCGTCTACAACTGACCTGACATGAACGCCCATGCTCATCATCACCATCACGCCAGCGGCGCTTCCGACTGCCACGGGCTGCATAATTCGCATGGGCACCACCATGCGCCGGCCGATTTCGGCAATGCGTTTCTGATCGGCATCGGGCTCAACATCGTCTTCGTCGTGATCGAAGGTGCGGCAGGCCTGATCTATGGTTCGATGGCGCTGGTGGCAGATGCCGGGCACAACCTGTCCGATGTGCTGGCGCTGGTGCTGGCCTGGGTCGCGAGCATCGCCGCGCGGCGGCCGCCCTCGGGCCGATTCACCTATGGCTACAAAAGCTCCACCATCCTCGCCGCGCTCGGCAATGCGCTGCTGCTGGCGGTGGCGATTGGCGCGATCCTGTTTGAAACCCTGCACCGGATCATGACCCCGCAAGAACCGCAGGGCATGGCGATGGTCATTGTCGCCGGGATCGGGATCGCAATCAATGCGTTGACAGCCATGCTGTTTCTGAAGGGGCAAGAAGACATCAATATCCGCGGGGCCTATCTCCACATGGCCGCCGATGCGCTGGTGTCGCTCGGGGTGGTTGTGGCGGGGCTGGCAATTGTCATCACCGGCCTGTGGTGGATCGATCCGATGGTGAGCCTTGTGATTATTGCGGTCATCGCATGGGGCACCTGGGGCCTCGCACGCGACAGTCTGACCATGGGCCTGCTCGCCGCCCCTGCCCGGATCGATCTGGCTGAGGTCAAACAGCACCTCGCCAGCTTTGACGGGGTGAGCGCGGTGCATGACCTGCACGTCTGGCCGATGTCGACCACCGAAGTTGCCCTGACCGCGCATCTGGTGATGCCAGGCCGCCCGGCAGCCGATTCGTTCCTGCGCGATATCGCCGCCTCGCTCGAAACGCGGTTCGGCGTGGGCCATGCCACGCTTCAGGTGGAAAGCGGCGAGAACCCCTGTGGAGGCTGCTGCTGATGGCCGCCCGTCCCCGTCCCGCCTCTGACGAAGCGCGCGAAGCGCTGCGCGATGCTATGGCGCGGCTGGCCAACGGCGACCAGGCGGCGCTGGAAGAAATCTATCGCGCCACGCGGGTGAAGCTGTTCGGCATCTGCCTGCGTATCTTGGGTGATCGAAAGGAAGCCGAGGACGCCTTGCAAGACGTCTATGTCAATCTGTGGCAGCGGGCCGACCGCTATGACCCGACCCGCGCGAGTCCGATCGCGTGGCTGGCGGCGTTTGCCCGCAACCGGGCGATTGACCGGCTGCGCACCGGCAAAGTGCGCGGCGGCGCTGTGCCGGTTGAGGAAGCGGCGCCCTTGGCCGATGAAACCCCGCTCGCCGATATGCTGATGGTAGATGCCGAACAGGCCGCACAGATCCACAAATGCCTCGGCGCTCTGGATGCGCGCACGCAGGGCCATATCCGGGCGGCGTTCTTTGACGGGCAGACCTATGCGCAACTGGCCGAGGCGGCGGACGTGCCGCTCGGCACGATGAAGAGCTGGATCCGCCGCGGGCTGCAACGCCTGCGCGCCTGCCTTGAAGCGAGTGAAGCGGCATGAGCGGCCCCGAAGACACCGGCCCCGAAGTGACCCGCGACGATCCGATGATCGCCGCCGAATGGGCGCTCGGCCTGCTCGAAGGCGAGGAGCTGCTCGCCGCGCGCGGCAGGGCCGCGACCGATCCGCACTTTGCGTGGCGCAAGCAATGGTGGGACGATTGGTTCGCCCCGCTCACCGATGGCATCGCCGGGGTCGAACCGGGCGAGCAAGTCTGGGACGGCATCGCCGCCCGCATCGCCGCACAGCAGGCCGCTGCCGATGTTGCAGCGCCTGAAGCGTCGCCGGTCAACGTGGTCGCGCTCGAAGCGCGGGTGCGGCGCTGGCAGTGGGTGGCGGGGATTTCGTCTATGGCTGCCGCCGTGGCGCTGGCGCTGTTCATGTTCGCGCCGGGCCGTTCTCCGTTCGAGGCACCGCCCGTTCAGATCGCCATCGCTGAACCGATGGTCGCGACGGTGCCGATTGGCGAAACCGGGCTCAGACTTGATGTGACCTACATCCCCGAGAGCGAGAAGATGCTGGTCGCCGCGATCGGTCTGACCGCTGACGGCGTGCATGATCACGAGCTGTGGCTGGTGCCTGCCGATGGCTCCGCGCTGCAATCGCTGGGCGTGGTTGCGCCGGGCGAAGTGCGCAGCATGGCGCTACCCGCCGCAGTCACCGCCAAGCTTGGCGACGGGGCGAGCCTTGTGCTTACCCGCGAACCGATCGGCGGCAAGCCCAAAGGCGTCGATGCTGGCCCGGTGGTGGCCAAGGGCGCCTTTACCCGCGTTTGATGGCGCCCGATTGCGGTTCACCGCACGTCTGCGACATTTGAGCCGTTCTGCCCATCGCGTGTCATCCAGAGCGCATCTTGCTGCGTAGCTTCCCCACATGGCTGCACGATGTAGCCGAAGGAGAGCGTTATGTTTACCAGCAAGAAATTCACTTCCAATGTCGCCGCGCTTGCCGTGGCCGCGGCTTCTGCGCTGATCGTGTCGGGCTGCACCACCACCATGAACGACAGCGGCGCAGACACCGCGATGGCGAGCGACGTCCCGATGGTGGGCGGCGCCGCCATGTTCCCGACCAAGACCATCGTCGAGAACGCGGTGAACTCGAAGGACCACACCACGCTGGTCGCAGCCGTCAAGGCCGCAGGCCTCGTCGACGCGCTGTCCAGCCCCGGCCCCTTCACCGTCTTCGCGCCGACCAACTCCGCTTTCGCCAAGCTGCCCGCCGGTACGGTCGAAACGCTGGTGAAGCCTGAAAACAAGGCCACTTTGGCCTCAATCCTCACTTACCATGTCGTTCCCGGCAAGGTCGGTGCCGGTCAGCTGATCGAAATGATCAAGCAGGGCGGCGGCAAGGCCGAACTCAAGACCCTGAACGGTGGGATCCTTACGGCCCGCGTCGTCGGCGGCAAGGTCATCTTGACCGACGGCAAGGGCGGTCAGGCGACTGTCACCCAGGCCGACGTCTTCCAGTCGAACGGCGTGATCCACGTCACCGACACCGTCTCGCTGCCGGGCTAATCACGCCGGGCGAGCTTGGCGTCGCCCCCGTCTCCCCCCACCCCCGACCGGGTGCGACGCCTCTCAGGACCCCGTCCGGCCTTTCTCCAGGCCGGACGGGATTCTGTCTTTGCGATGTCCAATTTGAAATGCAATTTCAGTTATTTAATTTTCATCCGGTGCGCCCCGCTTGCCGTAGCTTTGCGGCAAGCGGGAGGGCTTGCAGACCCATAGACAAGCAAAAGGAGATATCTGTAATGACCCTCAAGACCACGCTTACCGCCGCCGTTGCCGCCGCACTCGCCGTCACTACCGGCCTTGCCGCGCTTCCTGTTGCCGCGCACCAGCACAAGACCGCCGCCGCTGCCTCGCCGAACATCGTGCAGGTCGCGATGAGCACCGGCGTCCACAACACCCTCGTCGCGGCAGTAAAGGCCGCTGGCCTCGTCGAAACGCTGAGCGGCCCCGGCCCCTTCACCGTCTTTGCGCCGACCGACACCGCCTTCGCCAAGCTGCCTGAAGGCACCGTGGCCACGCTGGTGAAGCCTGCGAACAAGGGTATGCTCACCGGCATCCTCACCTACCACGCCGTCGCCGGCAAAGTGACCAGCGCCGATCTGGTCAAGCTGAACAACCAGCACGGCGGCGAAGCGACGATCAAGACCCTCGCCGGCGGCGAACTGACCGCGCGCCTTTCGAGCGACAAGATCGTCATCACCGATGCCGCTGGCGGCGTGACCGCCGTGACGCAGGCCGACGTCATGACGTCGAATGGCGTGGTCCACGTGACCGACGGCGTATTCCTACCGGGCTGATTTTAGCGGACAAGCTAGCGCTGTCCCTCATCCCCCATCCCCTCCATCCGAGGGGCAGCGCTTCTCCCGACCCCGTCCGGCCTCCCCCCGAGGCCGGGCGGGGTTTTGGCCGTCTGGGATAGGCGGTGGTCTAGGTGTGAGGTAGCCAGCGCTGCATCTTGGCCCGCAGCAGCCGGACCAGCGCGGGGTCCATGAACTCGTAATCGTCCGGGATATCGAGCACGATGAGCCGCTTGTCCTTGAGCGCCGCCTTGTGCCTCTGCTGTAACTTATTGCGATGCTGCCGCTCCATGACGAAGATGAAATCGGCCCACTCGACCAGCTCGCCCGTCAGCGGATTTTCAGCGTCGTTGTTGGTGCCGGCCGAAGCCGTGGCGACGCCCGGCACATCGGCGAAGATGTGTTCGGCCGTGGGGCTGCGCAGGCGGTTCTGGCTACAGACGAACAGGTAGTGGCGCATCGCTAAGGACGATCCGGAAGGAAGTACGGCCGCGCAGCGGCCGCAAGGCCGACCGGCCGCCCGAGCTTATGCGAGGAAAGCCAAGGCGGACGGATGTCCGCCGCCCGGCGCCTGAGGGCGCAACAAACTACGCCGCCTCTTCCGTCTTCTTTTCCAGGCCGATCACGCGGATCGGTTCCTTCTTGCCCGCGACCACATCGGCGTCGATCACGATTTCGGTCACGCCTTCCATGTCGGGCAGGTCGAACATCGTATCGAGCAGCAGGCCTTCGACAATCGAACGAAGCCCGCGCGCGCCGGTCTTGCGCTTGATCGCACGCTCGGCAATCGCCTGAAGCGCGTCGGGGGTGAAGGTCAGTTCGACATCCTCAAGCTCGAACAGCTTGCGATACTGCTTCACCAGCGCGTTCTTGGGCTCGTTGAGGATCGTCACCAGCGCTGGCACATCCAGATCGTGCAGCGTGGCGATCACCGGCAGACGGCCGACGAATTCGGGGATCAGACCGAACTTGAGGAGATCCTCAGGCTCGGACTTTTCGAGCAATTCGCCCACGCGGCGCTTGTCCGGATCGGCAACGTGCGCGCCGAAACCGATGCTGCGCTTCTGCAAGCGGTCAGCGATGATCTTGTCCAGACCCGCAAAGGCCCCGCCGCAGATGAACAGGATGTTGGTGGTGTCGACCTGCAAGAATTCCTGCTGCGGATGCTTGCGCCCGCCCTGCGGCGGAACCGAGGCGGTGGTGCCTTCCATCAGCTTCAGCAGCGCCTGCTGCACCCCTTCGCCCGAAACATCGCGGGTGATCGAGGGGTTTTCCGCCTTGCGCGTGATCTTGTCGATCTCGTCGATATAGACGATCCCGTGCTGCGCCTTTTCGACATTGTAGTCGGAGGACTGCAGCAGCTTGAGGATGATGTTCTCGACATCCTCGCCCACATAGCCCGCCTCGGTCAGCGTGGTCGCATCCGCCATGGTGAAGGGCACATCGAAGGTGCGCGCCAGCGTCTGTGCCAACAGGGTCTTGCCCGAACCGGTCGGGCCGACCAGCAGGATGTTCGACTTCGCCAGCTCGACATCGCCCGATTTGCCGGAGTGCTTCAACCGCTTGTAGTGATTGTGCACCGCGACCGAGAGCACGCGCTTCGCGCGGTCCTGCCCGATCACGTAATCATTGAGCTGGGTGAAGATATCCATCGGCGTGGGGATCTCGCCGTCTTTCTTGCCGGCGATCCCTGCCTTGGTTTCCTCGCGGATGATGTCGTTGCACAGCTCAACGCATTCATCGCAGATGAACACGGTCGGGCCGGCGATAAGCTTGCGCACCTCGTGCTGCGACTTCCCGCAGAAGCTGCAGTAGAGGGTGCTCTTGCTATCGGATCCGCTCAATTTGGTCATTCCTGTGTCCTCGAATCCAGCCCTGCACGCTGCGCTACGCGGATGGCGGATTCGTCAAGTGTATCCATGGCACCAGATGAATCAACACATGGCGCGATATTTCGTGTTGTTACCATAGCGGCACTGCTGCCGAATGAACGGGAAAAGCGACCTGCCAGGGCCGCTGTCCCGCACCGGTGCAGGTGGCAGACAAAGCCTTGATGCAAGCCTTACTCAGGCGCGCCGCCCGAACCGAGTTCATCGCCGGTTTCGTCATTCTCAGGCCGGGTCTCGAACACCTTGTCGACCAGACCGAAGGTCTTGGCTTCTTCGGCTTCCAGGAAGGTGTCGCGGTCCATCGCCTTTTCGATTTCCTCAAGGCTGCGGCCGGTGAACTTCACATAGAGATCGTTCATGCGGCTGCGGATGCGCAGGATTTCGCGTGCCTGAATCTCGATGTCCGAGGCCATCCCGCGCGCGCCGCCCGAAGGCTGGTGGATCATGATCCGTGCATTGGGGAGCGCCACGCGCATACCCGGCTCGCCCGCGGCCAGCAGGAAGCTGCCCATGCTGGCGGCCTGCCCGATGCACACCGTCGACACGCGCGGCTTGATATATTGCATGGTGTCGAAGATCGCGAGCCCGGCCGTTACCACCCCGCCCGGCGAGTTGATGTACATGCTGATCGGCTTGCTGGGGTTTTCGCTTTCGAGGAACAGCAGCTGCGCTACGATCAGCGAGGCCATGCCATCTTCGACCTGTCCAGTGACGAACACGATGCGTTCACGCAGCAGGCGCGAGAATATATCAAAGCTGCGTTCACCGCGGCTCGTCTGCTCGACGACCATCGGCACCAGCGCGCCCGTTACGGGATCGCGCGTGAACTGTCCCTGGGTGCCGTGGGTCTCGCCGGAATTGCCGAACAGATCGATCATGTCAGTGCCGTGTCCTTCGTAGGTGTCGATACGGCTATGTCGGACGCTGGGGGGCAATTTCAAGGGCGTTTACCTTGTCCCTGTGAATTGGTGTGCATTGGCGGCGCATAAGCACCAGCATCCGGGGCGTTTTGCCCCTTGCTGTTGCGCATAACCGTGGCAAACCCCTTTGCGATGAAAACAGCCCACCTCGCCCACCCGGCCCTCGCCCTGTTGCTCGCCACCTCGGCCACCGCAGCTTTAGCCCAAACCGCAAGCCCGGCCCCGGCCAACAGCACGCAAGACCGGGCGGCCATGAACGAGCTGCTGGCGGCGGATGAATACATTCTGCGCATCCAGGCGCTCGACGATAACGGCCCGCGCATCAATGCGGTGATCGACTATGATCCCGCCGCTTCGGTCAAGGCGCGGCAATTGCTCGGCACCGGCCCTTTGCGCGGGCGCACCGTGCTGGTGAAGGACAATGTCGAGACGGCGGAGTGGCCGACGACCGCGGGCAGCCTCGCTTTGAAGGAGAATGCCACGGGCCGTGATGCGACGCTCATCGCGCTGCTGCGCAAGAATGGCGGCGTAGTGCTGGGCAAGACGAACCTGTCCGAATGGGCCAATATCCGCTCCGACGGATCGACCAGCGGGTGGAGCGCGGTCGGCGGGCTGACGCGCAACCCCTATGCCATTGACCGCAACTCCTGCGGCTCGTCCTCGGGCAGCGGCGCGGCGATTGCGGCGGGCTTTGCCTGGGGCGCGATCGGGACGGAGACCAATGGCTCGATCACCTGCCCCGCGGCGATCAACGGCCTCGTCGGGTTCAAGCCCAGCGTCGGGATCGTCAGCCGCACCCATGTGGTGCCGATTTCGAGCACGCAGGACACCGCCGGGCCGATGACGCGCACGGTGCATGATGCGGCGCTGCTGCTGACCGCCATCGCGGGCGAGGACAAGGCCGATCGGGTGACGATGGAGGCCAAGCGGGTGAAGGATTACACTGCCGGGCTGGAAGCTGCCTCGCTGCAAGGCGTGCGGATCGGTGTGTTGCGCAGCGCCGTGGGGAGCCGCGGCGATGTGCAGGCGCTGTTCGAAGCGGCGCTGGCCGATCTCACCCGCGCAGGCGCCGTGCTGGTCGATATCGAATATGCCCCGCCGGGCGAACTGTGGGGCGCCTCGCTCCCGGTGCTGCTCTATGAACTGCGGGTCGAGATGGACAATTATCTGAGCGGGCGTCCCCTGCCTGAAGGCCCGCGCAGCCTTGCGGATGTGGTCGCCTTCAACCGCGCCAATGCGGCAGCGGAAATGCGCTGGTTCGGGCAAGAGCTGTTTGAACAGGCGCTCGAAACGACCGACGCGGAAGCCTATGCCAAGAACCTCGCCACACTGCGCCGCCTGACCCGCGCCGAGGGGATCGATAAGCTGCTGGGTGACAACACAGTCGCCTTCCTCGTCGCGCCGACCACCGGCCCGGCATGGACCACCGACCTCGTCAATGGCGACAATTTCGGCGGCGGGATCGGCGCGGGCTATCTCGCCGCGATTGCCGGCTATCCGCACCTCACTGTGCCGATGGGCGGGGTCGAGGGCCTGCCGGTGGGAATTAGCATCATGGGCGGCCAGTGGCAGGACCATGCAGTGCTGAAAGCCGGCGCGGCTTACGAAAAAGCGCGGACAGCCAAGCTGCCCGCGCCCACATTCCGTCCGTGGCGACCGCTCGAAGATTAGGGTGAGTCCCCGCGCAGGCGGGGACCTCGTTCGGCTTCGCGCTATCACGCCTGAGGCCCCCGCCTTCGCGGGGGCACACTGGTAGATTACTTCTTAGCAGCCGCCTTCTTGGCCGGAGCCTTCTTGGCAGCGGGCTTTTCCTCGGCCGCAGCTTCGGCCTTCTTCGCCGGGGCCTTCTTGGCGGCAGGCTTGGCTTCCGCCGCCTCAGCCGGAGCGTCGACCTTCTTCTTGGCAGGCGCCTTCTTGGCGGGCTTTTCTTCGGCCGCCGGGGCTTCTTCAGCCGCAGCTTCCGCCTTCTTGGCCGGAGCCTTCTTCTTGGCCGGGGCCTTCTTCGGAGCCGGTGCGGCTTCCGCGCCGTCTTCGGCTTCGATTGCGGCCTGAAGTTCCTCGACGGTCACTTCACGCTCGGTCACTTCGGCCTTGTCGAACAGGAAGTCGACGACCTTGTCCTCATACAGCGGGGCGCGCAGCTGGGCGGCGGCCATCGGCTCGGACTGGATGTACTGCACGAAGCGCTCACGGTCTTCGTTGCGGTACTGCATCGCGGCCTGCTGGATCAGCATGGACATTTCCTGCTGCGTCACTTCCACGCCGTTGGCCTGACCGATTTCGGAGAGCAGCAAGCCCAGACGCACGCGGCGTTCAGCGATCGAACGGTATTCGTCCTTCTCGTCTTCGATCTGCTTGAGCGCGCCAGCCGGATCCTCGTCACGCGCGGCTTCCTGCTGGAGCTGGGCCCAGATCTGTTCGAATTCAGCGGCGACCATGGTGCCGGGAACTTCGAAGCTGTGACCGGCAGCGAGCTGATCGAGCAGCGCACGCTTCATCTGGGTGCGGGTCAGACCGGCGGTTTGCTGTTCCAGCTGCGCCTTCATGATCTCCTTGAGCTTGTCCAAGCTGTCGAGGCCCAGGCTTTTGGCGAATTCTTCGTCCAGCTTGGTTTCGGTTTCGACCTTCACCGCCTTGACGGTGATGTCGAAAGTGGCGTCCTTGCCCGCGAGATGTTCGGCCTGATAATCAGCGGGGAAGGTGACGGTGATTGTCTTTTCCGCGCCGGTCTTCACGCCGACCAGCTGGTCTTCGAAGCCGGGGATGAAGGTGCCCGAACCGATCACCAGCGCTGCGTCTTCGGCCTTGCCGCCATCAAACTCAACGCCGTCGAGCTTGCCGACGAAGTCGATGATCAGCTGATCGCCATCAGCCGCCTTCTTGGTCTTGGGCGCGTCCTTGTAGCTCTTGTTCTGCGAAGCGATGTTGCCGAGCGCTTCGTCGATCTGTGCGTCCGTCACCGGCACGACCAGCTTTTCGAGCTTCAGCCCGTCAAGGCTCGGCGCTTCGATCGCGGGCAGCACTTCGAGGCTGACGGTGATCTTGGCGTCCTTGCCCTGCTCGTAATCGTCATTGAGGCCGATTTCCGGCTGCATCGCCGGACGCAGCGCTTCATCGCGCAGCAGCTTGTCGACCGATTCGCGGATCGTGTCGTTCACCACCTGGCTGTGCAGGGCTTCGCCGTGCATCTTCTTGACGAGGTTGGCGGGCACCTTGCCCGGACGGAAGCCGGGCATCCGCACCTGCGGCGCAACCTTCTTGATCTCGGCGTCGATCTTCGCGGTGAGATCGGCGGCCGGAATCGTGATGAGATAGGCGCGCTTGAGCCCTTCGTTGACGGTCTGCTTGGTCTGCATGGTGACTGATTGAAGCCTTCTTGCCATAAATCCGGTGAGCCGGGCTGGTTCGGGGCGAATTTGGTGCGGGCGAAGGGACTCGAACCCCCACATCTTGCGATGCCAGAACCTAAATCTGGTGCGTCTACCAATTTCGCCACGCCCGCATGCCCGAACGAAGCCGCGCGGGGAAACCGACTAAGGCACCCCGCGCGTATTAGCGAGCGCCTCTATCCCGCTCCGCCGAAAAGGGCAAGCGCAACACGCTTGAAGGGAGCGGCATTGGCGATTAAGGGCGCGGCCATGACCGAAGAAACCCCTGAAATCGTCCCCGCAGCCACCACTGGTGCAGACGTGCCGCCCGATCACCTGTCGGTCAATCCGCGCAGCCCGTTTTTCGATGCGGAGAAGCTCCAGCGCGGGGTCGGCATTCGGTTCAAGGACCGCGTTCGCACCGATATCGAGGAATACTCGATCTCCGAAGGCTGGGTGCGAGTACAAGCCGGTAAGGCGATGGACCGCAAGGGTCAGCCGTTGACGCTGAAGCTCACCGGCCCGGTCGAAGCCTGGTTTGAAGACCTTGGCGACAACCCGCCGGTCGCCCGCAAGGGCTGACGCGCAAGGGCGATTCTCCCTCCGGCTTGCCAAAACGGGCGTTTGCGCCCACTTGGGCCGGGTTATGCCCCTCCCCAAAAAGCCTGAAGTCGTCATCATCGGTCGCCCCAATGTGGGCAAGTCCACGCTGTTCAACCGGCTGGTGGGCAAGAAACTCGCCCTCGTCGACGATCAGCCTGGCGTCACGCGCGACCGGCGAATGGGCGATGCGGAGATCGCAGGGCTCAAGTTCACCATCGTCGACACCGCCGGCTGGGAGGACGAGGATGCGCACACCCTGCCCGGCCGGATGCGAATCCAGACCGAAGCCAGCCTCGAAGGCGCAGACGCTGCGGTGTTCGTGGTCGATGCGCGGGCCGGGCTGACCCCGCTCGACGAGGAAATCGCTCGCTACCTGCGCGAACAGGAAGTGCCGGTGGTGGTCGTTGCCAACAAGGCCGAAGGCAAGGGCGGCGAAAGCGGCGCGATGGAAGCCTATGCGCTCGGCCTTGGCGAACCGCTCGCCATGTCGGCAGAGCATGGCGAAGGCATTGCCGACCTGTTCGGCGGGCTGTGGCCGATCATTGGCGCTGCATCGGAAGAATGGGAAGAATTCAACGACATCACCCGCGCCGAAATCGCGGCGATGGACGAGGATGATCGCCCCACCGGGCCGCTGAAGCTGGCGATTGTCGGCCGTCCGAATGCGGGCAAGTCCACCCTTATCAACCGCCTGCTCGGCGAAGACCGCCTGCTGACCGGCCCGGAAGCCGGGATCACCCGCGATTCGATTGCGATTGACTGGGACTGGACCGATCCGAAGACCGGCGAGACGCGCGAAATTCGCTTGATCGACACCGCCGGGATGCGCAAGAAGAAGAACGTCACCGAAAAGCTGGAAAAGCTCTCGGTCGCCGACGCGCGCCGGGCGGTGGATTTTGCCGAGGTTGTAGTGCTGTTGCTCGATGCGACGCAGGGCTTGGAGCATCAGGACCTAAAGATCGCCAGCCATGTGCTCGAGGAAGGCCGCGCGCTGATGATCGCGATCAACAAGTGGGACGTGGCCGAGGACGCGAGCAAGCTGTTTAACGGGATCCGCGCCGCTTTGGATGATGGCCTTGCGCAAGTGCGCGGTCTGCCGCTGTTCGCGGTATCGGCCAAGACTGGCAAGGGCCTCGATCAGATGCTCGGCGGTGCGTTCGAACTGCGTGATGCGTGGTCCAAGCGCGTTTCCACCGCAGCGCTCAACCGCTGGTTTGACGATGCGCTGGAGGCCAACCCGCCGCCCGCGCCCGGCGGTAAGCGGATCAAGCTGCGCTACATCACCCAGGCTGGCACCCGTCCGCCGCGCTTCGTGATCTTCGGCTCGCGGCTCGACCTTCTGCCGACCAGCTATGAACGCTATCTGGTGAACGGCATCCGCGCGAAGCTCGGCTTTGACGCTGTGCCGGTGCGCGTCACGCTCAAGACCAACAAGAACCCCTACGCCAAGGATTAGCCGGGATGGTGCTCGACCTGCTCGCTGCCGCCGCCGAGGCCCGCTTGCCTTTCGCGCTTGAGATTTTCGAGCGCACCGCCTCCACCCCGCGGGTGCAGCAGGTGGTGCAATTGAGCCTCGCACCAGCATTCCTGCTGTCCGGGATCGGCGCGGTGATGAATGTCATCATGAGCCGGATGATCTGGATCGCCAAGCGGATCGAGACCATCGAGGACAAGATGGAGGAGCACCGCACCCCGCGGCAGGTGCGCGAATTCGGCTGGCTGATGCGGCGGCGCAAGCTGATGCAGGGCGCAATCCTGTTCTCGACTGCATCGGCGGTGATGATCAGCGCGGTGATCATGCTGCTGTTCATCTCGGCCTATATCACCTCACAGATCGGCACTGTGATTGCCTTGATGTGGGTGCTGACCATGGCGTTGCTGGTGACGGGGCTGGGGTTCTTCCTGCTGGAGACCCGGCTGGCGGCCATCGGAGCGCAGGTGCCTAAAGACTAGACAGAAGCAAAAAGGGCAGAGCCGCTGACCGGCCCTGCCCCTCTTTTGATCAGCCCTGCGGGTAGCCCTTAGCTGTCGCCAGCGGGGGCGCTTTGCAGCTGGCAGTAATTGTGCAGCCCCATCCGCTCGATCATCTCGAACTGGGTTTCGAGGAAGTCGACATGCTCTTCCTCGTTCTTGAGGATGTCCTCGAACAATCCGGCCGAGGTGTGATCCTTGACGCTGCGAGCATATTCCGCCGCATCTTTGAGCAGCGGGATCGCTTCGTGTTCGAGCGCAAGGTCAGCCTTGAGGACTTCCTCGACCGTCTCGCCGACCTTCAGCTTGTGGATTGCCTGGAAATTGGGCAGCGCTTCGAGGAACAGGATGCGTTCGGCCAGCTTATCGGCATGCTCCATCTCCTCGATCGACTCATGGCGTTCGTAAGCTGCGAGCTTCTTCATGCCCCAGTTGTCGAGCACGCGGTAATGCAGCCAGTACTGGTTGATCGCGGTCAGCTCATTCGTGAGCGCCTGATTGAGATAGTCGATGACCTTGGGGTCGCCCTTCATGGGGATGTCCTTTGCGAAATATTAAAGCCGAATTGCGGCATTGCACGCAAGATACACGCTGCCGGGACTTGTCCGCAAGGGGTAGCTAGGAAATATCTTTGCGAATCAGTCGCTTGCGAGACGTTCGCAATCGCGGTTCACGCCGCCTCTACTGCGAATACCTCGCATGATGCCGCTGCGCGTTCAGCGTCGATAATTTCCTGCGCTTCTTCAAGGCACTGGCCGCAATTGGGTCGCTTGCCGAGACAGGCATAGGTCGCTTCAGCGTCGCCTTCGCAAGAAAGCGCGGCCTTACGCAAATCAGTTTCACGAATGGCATTGCAGATGCAGATGTACATGAGCGTGCGAATCTTTCCTGCGAAGCGTTTGCAGGAGCGAATGTATGCGAGTTGTTCGCAATAACAAGTGGTATTTTGCTTGGACCTCAAACGCCGGGCGGCGCACCTCCGTCCGCCTTGGCTTCGCGGCATAAGCCGCGACGCGCAGTCGCGCTTGCGGCCTGTCCTTCGGCAGGCCGGTTCAGCGCCAGTCGGCGAAGCTTGGCGCTTGCTGCTATTTCTTCAGCGGGAACACCGTTCTGTAGGTCAGGCACCGCCACAGCCATTCGAGCGGGCCGTAGCGGTAGCGATCAAGCCAGGGCTTCGACCACGCCAGCATCAGCACACAGGTCAGCGCCACTACGATATAGAGCTGCGGGCGGTTCAATTGTCCGAACAACCCCAGCGCCCAGCCGTGGAAGACGAACATCATCACAATCGACGTGCCGAGGTAATTGGTGAAAGCCGCCCTTCCCGCCGCGCGCACCCGTTCGGCCAGCCAGCCGGTCGCGCCAGGCGAATAAGCGACCAGCAGCGCAGCAATGCCCAGCACCATCCACAGACGCGGCAGCGGGCTCCAGCCCATGAAGGCGGCGAGAGTCCCGTAGAATGTGAAACCGCCCACCTGCACCGCCAAACCGATCGCCAGATGCGCAACCACCCCGGCGATCAACCCGATCCAGCCCCAGCGGATCATCTTTTCCCGATCAAATGCGCCCGAAAAGAACCCCATCCGGTATAGCGCGATTCCGATCAGCATCAGCGGAATGGTCTCGAAGCAGAAGAACAGCGCATTGCTCCACGGCTCCATCCATTGTTCGGCCAGACGGTGCGCTACCAGAGCGGGATAATCACCCGCGACGATTGAAGCATTGGGGACCGCGCCATGCGCGATGGCCTGATCAATCCCTGCGACCATCTCGGCGCGCATGGCCAGCATTTCGGGCGAGCTTGCGCCGAAGGGGGTGTCGACCACAGCCCACGGAAAGCTCATCGCCGCAGCATAGAACACCACCCCGACCATGTAGCCAGCCAGCCCTACCCCGAGCTGCGTTTTCACATTCCACCGGAGGCAGGCCAACACGATAAGGCCGAACAAGCCGTAATAGAACAGGATGTCGCCCGGCCAGATAAAGAAGAAGTGAATCATCCCGAAGGCCATCAGGATCACCAACCGCCACGCCTGGAGCTTGCGAGTCGCGCCGCGCGCCCAGGCTTTCTCCATGAAGAGATACATCCCCGCGCCGAACAGCAGCGTGAACAGCCCGCGCATCTTGCCGTCGATCAGGATGAACTGCGTGATCCACATCCACCCGCCCGGATCACCCGCATCGGTCAGGAACGCCGCCGGGTACATATAGGCTTCGAACGGCTGGCCGAAGGCGACGATGTTGGCGGCGAGAATGCCCATCACCGCAATGCCGCGGATGAAATCGAGCGTGTCGATGCGTTCGGCAGCGCTGACAGGCGCGACGGCGCGCACCTGCGTGCCGAAGATTTCCCCTGCCGCTTGCGGCGAAAGCGTCTCATTCATGGCTGATCCCCCGGCCCAAAAACAAGAGGATAGTATCACTTCCGCAGCGCTTGGAAAGCGCTGCTTGTCGGGGCATTTTGGCCGCCGGTCGGACGCTTAACCTTGCCCGGCGACGACGCAGGCTTTCCCGTCACGCTTCAGCGCAGCGCAGGCGCGGGTGGCTTCGGCCTCGCTCGCAAAGCCGGTGGCGAGCAAGCGCGTGAGATTACCGCTGGGCAGCAATGTCTTTTTCGTGCCTGCGAGTGCCGCGTGCTTGCCAAGCTGGCCCCACAGCCGGTCGGCATTGGCCGCGACCCCGAAGGCACCCAGCTGCACGCGCCACCTGCCCTGCTTGCGCGCGGGCGTGGGCGTGGGCGGAGTGGGCGGAGTGGACGCGAGAGCAGGCTTGGGCGTTATGGCGAAAGCAACCGGAACGGGCGTCACAGGCTTGGGCGCTGGCTGCGTCACGGCAGCAACCACGGGAACCGGCGCGGTAGGACGCGTTCCCAGTTCGGCAGCGGCCAACTCGGTCGAGCGCTGCGCCGTGGCCCCAGCCTCAATCTGTCGGGCGAGCGACTGGGCCTGGCTACGCTGGCCTTGCGGAATATACTTGTCCATCTGCGCCAATGCATCACGCGCCTGCGGCAAGCCTGAGCCGTTCGCCAGCGTCATCAACGCATAGGCGCGCACCCAGTCGCGCGGGGCGTAATCGGCATTGAAGTGCGACAGGCCCAGCACATATTGCGCGCGCGGATCGCCGCGCTCGGCTGCCGCCTTGACCAGCGGCATCGCCTTTTCCTGCTCGCCTTCCTGAAACAGCAGCAGGCCGTAATTGTCCGCGGCCTTCACATGGCCGAGGCTGGCAGCCTGTTCATACAGCTTGCGCGCGCGCGCACTGTCGATCTCGACCCCGCGCCCCAGGCGATAGGCCTGCGCGAGGTTGAACAGCGCATCAGGATCTCCCGCCGCGGCCGGCCCCTGCCATTCGACCACGGCGCGCGAGAAATCGCCCGCGCTCCACGCGTCGACCCCGGCCTTGACGTCGGCTACGGCGGGCGCGGCCACCAGCGCCATCACCGCTATGCTCAGCCCGGTCGCCGCCTTGCGCGAAAACTCTGCTGCCTTCATCCTTACCATTGCTGTCACGCCTCGTCGGGTATGAGAAAAATTCCGTCCCGCACAACATAGCCAAAACAAGGTTAGCAAATAGTTGCCCGAGCCGCAGCCGAACTGCGGCGGGGTGCAAGTCCTTGCGCCAAACCGATTGCCGGCTTTCAGGAAGGTCGACGGTGTTAACCCTAAATTAGGGGTATCCTGCGATCCCGTGTTCATCCAGCCGTTATCAGGTGTCGCAATAGGGCGCGCCTGGACGGTTCAATCCAGGGGGACCCAGGCGTGCGTGTACTCGCTTTGGCATCGCAGAAAGGTGGATCGGGCAAGACCACCCTGTCCGGACATCTTGCCGTCCAGGCTCAGCGCGCTGGCGCTGGCCCGGTCGTACTGATCGACATCGACCCGCAGGGTTCGCTGGCCGACTGGTGGAACGAGCGTGAGGCGGAATATCCCGCTTTCGCCCAGACCACCGTGGCGCGGCTTGCCAATGACCTTGCGGTCTTGCGCCAGCAGGGCTTCAAGCTCGCGGTGATCGATACGCCGCCCGCCATCACCATGGCGATCCAGTCGGTGATTTCGGTCGCCGAACTGATCGTCGTGCCGACCCGGCCCAGCCCGCATGATCTGCGCGCTGTGGGCGCAACGGTCGATCTGTGCGAGCGTGCGGGCAAGCCGCTGGTGTTTGTCGTCAACGGGGCGACCCCGAAGGCCAAGATCACCTCGGAAGCCGCCGTCGCGCTGTCGCAGCACGGCACGGTTGCGCCGATCACGCTCCATCACCGCACGGACTTTGCCGCTTCGATGATCGATGGCCGCACCGTGATGGAAGTCGATCCCGAAAGCCGCTCGGCTGCGGAGATCGCCGCGCTGTGGCGCTACATCGCCGACCGGCTCGAAAAGAACTTCCGCCGCACCGTGTTTGCCCCGGCCCCCAATGGCCAGGCGCAGCAACTCGGCGGCCTGCCGCGTCCCTCTGGCGGCTTCGGTCGCCGGGTCGCACAGTAAGCGCAACGGAGGCACCAGGCCATGTCCGAACCCGGTTTTGCCTCGCTTGGCCCGTCGCTGCTGGCCCGCAAGGGCGGCGCGAAGCCCGCGATGCGTCCGCAGGTCGCGCCGCTGGTGGCTGACGAGACGGCAATTGCCACGCTCGCCGAAGACCAGCTTGAAGACTTGGGCTGGAACGACATGGGCGATTCGGAAGGCCAAGGCATTGGCGCGGACATCGTGCCGATCAACGCCGATGTTTCTGCCGATGATTTTGTATCTGGCGCCTTTTCGGATGGGGGCCCGATCGTGCGCCGCCAGCAGCGCCGCCTCGAAGAGCGCGTGCTCGCCGATGCGGTGATGACGGGCCCTGAAGATGCCGATCCCGAATATGACGAAGAAGACGAGCCGGTTTACGGTGAGGCCTTCGACGACGAGGAAGATTACGCGGACGAAGACGAAGGCGCCGATTACGCAGCCCTCGTCCCCGCCCCGCAGCCTGAGCCCGTCATTGTTGCGCCGGTCCGCGCGCCGCGCGCTGTGCGCAGTGCCCGCGTGCCGGCCGCGCAGGCAGGCCGCCGTGCTGCCTTCACGCTTCGGCTCGATGCTGATCGTCACCTCAAGCTGCGCCTTGCCGCGACCATGCAGGGCGTGAGCGCACAGGCGCTCGTGACCGAAGCGCTCGACCGGCTGCTGGCCGAATATGACGAGCTCGACGTCATCGCCAACCATATGAAACGCCACTGATCGTCAACTTATCAACTTGACCTGAACCAACCGGATTTACGGGGGAAATGACAATGGACCGCAGCTTCAAGACCGGCAGCCGCTCCAAGCCGCATCGGGCGCCGCGCCTCGCGCTTGCCATCACCACCGCTATCGCAGGCCTGACGCTGGCCGGCATGGCCGCCAATGCCGCACCGGGCGCGCAGGTTTCCTTCAGCAAGGCGCAAACCGCGCTGAGCAAGGGCCAGGTCGACAAGGCGATCACCTACGCCGAAGCTGCGGTCAGTGCCGATCCGCGCAATCCCGGGTACCGTGCGCTGCTCGGCGCTGCCTATCTTGAAGCCGGCCGGTTTCAGTCGGCTGCGACCAGCTTCGGCGACGCGCTCGACCTTGGTGACGAGAACCCGCGCACGGTTCTGAGCTTCGCGCTCGCCAAGATCGCGCTGGGCGATTCGGGCGCGGCCGTCAGCGTGCTCGACGAATATGCGCGGGCGATCGATCCGACCGACCTCGGCCTTGCGCTCGCACTGGCCGGACAGCCGGAACGCGGGATGCATGTGCTGGTGAACGCGGTGCGCTCGGCTGAGCAGACCACGCCCAAGCTCCGCCAGAACCTCGCTTACACCTATGCGCTGGCGGGCAATTGGCGGGCGGCACGGGTGATGGCGGCCGAAGACGTGCCGGGCGATCAGCTCGAAGCGCGCCTGTCGCAATGGGCATCGATGTCCGCGCCCGAGATGTTCCAGCAGCGCATCGCTGCCCTGCTCGATGTGACCCCGCGCGCTGACAGTGGCCAGCCGCAGCAATTGGCACTCGCCAACGTCCCCGGCCAGGAAATGCTGGCCGCCGCTTCGGCAGAGGACGCCGCGACAGACCTTGCGATGGGTGAACCTGCGCCGATGACAATTGCCTACGTCGCACCGGCGGCGACCCCTGTCGCGCAGTCCGCACCCAGCGCCAGCTTCGCGCAGGCCTTTGCCGCATCCGAACCCTCGGGCTCGGGCATCCGCTACGTGTCGAACCCGGTGGTGCAGGAACTGCCGATGCGCGCAGCACCTGCCGCATCGCGTGTCGCCGCAGCTTCGCCGCAGCGCCGTATGGCCCCGGCGGCCGCACCGGCACCCATCGCCAGCGACAAGGCCGCGGCCACGCACCTCGTCCAACTCGGATCGTATAGCAGCAAGCTCGAAGCCGAGCGCGGCTGGAACGTGCTGAAAGCGAAGTTCCCGCAGCTCAAGGATCACAAGCCGGTCATCACCGAAGCGGTGGTCAACGGCCGCAACTTCTGGCGCATTGCCGCCGCTGGCTTCGGCCCTAAGAGCGCGCAGTCGATGTGCGGCACGGTCAAATCGTCCGGTCGCGGCTGCTTTGCCTATGCCGCTTCGACGCCCCCCGCCGGTGCCGTGAAGCGCGACGTGCAGATGGCCTCGCGCAGCCGCTGAAATTCCCTGCCTCGGCAGGAATGAGCAAGCCTCGCTCCCGGATGGCGTTCGCGCTGTCCGGGAGTTTTCTTATGCAGACAGGCTGACCGCGCCCTTCCACAGACCGAGCACCCGTCCTTGCGCGCCTTGCCGGTCGAACGGCGTGTTGTCGGCGGTCGCCTCCATCTTGCGGCGGTCGATGATCCACGGCGCGTCCGGATCGATCAGGGCAAGATCGGCCTCCAGCCCTGTCGTGAGCGCGCCCGCTGGAACGCCGAGCAACTGCGCAGGATTGCGGGCGAGGCAATCGAAGGCGCGGGTCGTATCAATCACCTCGTCACGCACCAGCCCCAGCACCATCGCGAGCAGCGTCTCGGCCCCGGCCATGCCCGGCGCGGCATCGGCGAAGGGCAGGCGCTTGTCTTCGGGCCCGCGCGGATCATGACCGCTGGCGATCACGTCCACCGTGCCGTCGCCAATCGCTGACAGCGCCGCCTGCCGGTCTGCCTCGGCACGCAAGGGGGGCGAGATGCGGGTGAAGGTGCGGAAATCGGCAGTCGCAAGGTCCGACAGCATGAAATGCGCAGGCGTGATCCCGCAGGTGACGGGTAGGCCCCGCGCCTTGGCCTCGCGCACCAGATCGAACCCGCGTGCCGTGGTGACCTGCCGGATGTGGATCCGCGCCCCGGCCAGTTCGGCCAGCGCAATATCGCGGGCAATGGCGAGCGTTTCAGCCTCGGCAGGCGCGGCAGGCAGGCCCAACCGGGTGGCGATCTCGCCCGCGGTCGCCGCAGCCTCTCCGGTCAGCCCACCATCCTCGGCATGGGTGACGACCACCAGATCCAGCATCGCAGCATATTGCAGCAGCCGCAGCATCACGCCGCTGTCAGCGATCCAGCGCCGCCCAGTCGCAATCCCGCGCGCGCCAGCGTCCTGCATCAGTGCGATTTCGGCGAGCTCCCGCCCCTCAAGCCCGCGCGTGGCAGCGGCGAGCGGGTGAACCCACAGATCGGGCTTGCCGCTTTTGGCGATGAAGTTGACCCGGCTCGGCAGATCGAGGGGCGGAGATTGGTCGGGCATCAGCGCCGCCCGGGTGATCCCGCCGAAATGGAACGCAGGCTTGTCGACCGCGAACACGCCCAAGTCGATGATGCCAGGCGCAAGCAGCTTGCCGCGCGCGTTGATGACTTCGTCACCGTCCTCGGCCGCGACATCGGGGCCGAGCGCGGCGATCAACCCGTCCACGCAGCGCAGCGCGCCCGCAGTAACGCCGCCGGGGGTCACCAATTGCGCATTGGTGATGGTGAGCGGGCGCACCTGCTTCATGCCGCCCACCCTGCCACGCCGCGCGCCTCGCGCGTCAGGATATCGAGGCACGCCATGCGGATCGCAACGCCCATCTCGACCTGCCGGGTGATCAGCGAGCGACCCTCCAGATCGGCGACCTCGCTGTCGATCTCGACCCCGCGGTTCATTGGGCCGGGGTGCATCACCAGCGCGCCCGGCGCGGCGAGTGCCAGCCGCTTGGCGGTCAGCCCGTAGAGGTGGCGATATTCGCGCGGGCTAGGGATGAACTGGCCGCTCATCCGCTCGGATTGGAGCCGCAGCATCATCACGACTTCCGCGCCGTGCAGCGCATCGTCGAACCGATGGAACACCTCCACACCCATCGCTTCGATCCCGGTTGGCATCAAAGCAGGCGGCGCACAGACGCGAACATTCGCGCCCATTGCGGTGAGGCACAGGATATTCGAGCGCGCGACGCGGCTGTGCAGGATGTCACCGCAGATCACGATATTGAGCCCGGTGAAATCCTCGGCCCCCTCGCCCCGATCAGCCAGCGCATGGCGCAGGGTGAGCGCGTCGAGCAGGCCTTGGGTCGGGTGTTCATGGCTGCCGTCGCCCGCGTTGAGCACCGGACAATCGACCTTGTCCGCAATCAGCCCGGTCGCGCCGGACGATCCATGCCGGATCACAATCGCATCGGCGCGCATCGCGTTCAACGTGATCGCGGTGTCGATCAGCGTCTCGCCCTTCTTCACTGAACTTTGCGCGGCGTGCATGTTGACGACATCCGCCCCCAGCCGCTTGCCTGCGATCTCGAAGCTGAGCAGCGTACGGGTGGAGTTTTCGAAGAAGGCGTTGATGATCGTCAGGCCCGCCAGCAGGTCCGTATGCTTGGTCCGCTGGCGGTTGAGCGCGACCCATTGTTCGGCCTGATCGAGCAGGTAGAGAATCTCATGCCGCTGCAACTGGCCGATGCCGGTGAGGTCGCGATGCGGAAACGCCAACCGCCCGGCCGGAAAGCGGCCCTGTGCCGGTGAAGTCTCGCATGCATCCATCAAGTCCATGCCCCTAGTCGAGCCTCATCCGCTGCTCAACCCATCGCGTAAGGTTTCCGATAGCAGTTACCGTGCAAAGTCCCTAGATCGGCGGGGCAAGCTGAAGGAACGAATGCATGAATTTTGTCGGCAAGGTCTGGAAGATCCTCGTTGGGATCAAGGACGGGCTGGTGCTCCTGTTCATGCTGCTGTTCTTTGTGGCGCTGTTTGCCATCCTTTCGGCCCGCCCCAACCCCGGTCAGGTGCGCGAAGGGGCGCTGCTGATCGATCTGGACGGCATCGTGGTCGAAGAGAAATCGGTGCTCGATCCGATTGAGACGCTGCTGTCGGGCACCGCCCCGGTCGGCGAATACCGCGCCCGCGATATCGTCCGGGCGCTGGACGCCGCTGCGAGCGATGACCGCATCAAGGCCGTGGTGTTCGATCTCACCACCTTCCTCGGCGGTGGGCAGGTGCACCTCAAGGACATCGGCGAAGCGATGGACCGGGTGCGCAAGGCAAAGAAGCCGGTGCTGACCTATGCGGTTGGCTATGCCGATGATCACATGCTGCTGGCCGCCCATGCGAGCGAAGTGTGGCTCGATCCGCAGGGCCTGGCCGTCATCTCCGGGCCGGGCGGCAACCGGCTCTATTATGCGGGCCTGCTCGAAAAGCTCAGCGTCAACGCGCGGGTGTACCGCGTGGGCGCGTTCAAATCGGCGGTGGAGCCATATTCGCGCAGTTCGATGTCGGACGAGGCGCGCCAGAACCTTGGCGGCCTGTACGGCGCGATGTGGGAGGAGTGGCAGGCGAATGTCACCAAGGCCCGCCCCAAGCTCGCACTGGCGCGCGTGACGGGCGATCCGCTCACCTGGCTCCAGAGTTCGGGCGGCGATCTGGCGCAGGCGGCCTTTTCCGCAGGGCTGGTCGACAAGCTAGGCGACCGCGTCCAGTTTGGCGCTCGGGTGGCGGAATTGGCGGGTAAGGACCCGTGGAGCAACCTGCCCGGCACCTACGCCTCGAGCGAGCTTGGCGCCTTCCTCGCCGATGCCCGAAAAGACCGTCCGGGCAAGGCCATCGGCGTGATCACCATCGCGGGTGAGATTGTTGATGGCGATGCCGGGCCGGGGATCGCCGGGGGCAGGCGGATCGCCGACCTGCTCGACGAGGCGCTCGACGATGATTTCGCCGCGCTGGTGGTGCGGGTCGATTCGCCGGGCGGATCAGCCACCGCAGCGGAGGAAATCCGCCGCGCGATCCAGCGCCACCGCGACCGCAAGATCCCGGTCGCCGTGTCCTTCGGCAATGTTGCGGCAAGCGGCGGCTACTGGGTCGCCACCTCGAGCGACCGGATCTTCGCCGAGCCCGATACGATCACCGGCTCGATCGGCGTCTTCGCCGTGGTGCCAACCTTTGAACAGGCCGCCGCCCGGCTTGGGGTCAACGCCGATGGCTATCGCACCACGCCGCTTTCGGGCCAGCCCGACTTCATCGGCGGCTTCAGCCCGGAAATGGACACGCTGTTCCAGACCTCGATCAGCGGCACGTACAAGGACTTCATCACCCTCGTCTCCAAGGCGCGGCGGATGCCGGTCGACCGGGTCGATAGCGTCGCACAAGGTCAGGTGTGGGACGGCGGAACCGCGCGCCAAAAGGGCCTTGTAGACGAATTCGGCGGCATGGATGCCGCGCTCGGCTGGGCAGCGGCCAAGGCTGGCTTGAAAGACGGCGGATGGCACGCGGTCTATCTTGGTGAGCAGAGCGAGAATTACGATTCGCTGATCCGACAGCTGGTCTCCAGCCAGACCGCGCGCGCGCCGGCCGTAAACAATGGCGATCTGTTCGCTATAGCTGCGGCGCGCAGCGAGAACCTCGGTGCACGGCTCGCCCGCGATGCCGAGCGCCTGCTGGGAACCCGCGGTGTTCAGGCATTTTGTGCCGAGTGTCCGCCAAGCTCTGCGCCCCCGCCCTCCCCGGCCAAGCGGCCCGAGGGGATGCTGGCGCTGCTGGCGTGGCTGACGGGCGGCTAAGCGTCCGCGAAATCGCACGCCACCTGGCCGCGAGCGCTTGCCAAGCGCGCAAGGCCGGATTAAAGGCGCCCCCCTGTCCGGGTCGTATGGCCCCACGGACGGGCGCGTAGCTCAGCGGTAGAGCACACCCTTCACACGGGTGGGGTCACAGGTTCAATCCCTGTCGCGCCCACCATTTCCGCCTCTTTGCGGCAGAGCGGAAATGGCATGGCTGTGGCCCACTGTGGCTTAGCCGCCCCTCGCACTTGCGTCATTCGCCCCTCCTGCCTTGACCGGGCCGCCGTGTTCGCGGCAAGGCTTGTCGCTCACGCCGATGGGCGATCATGCGAGGTTCTTCATGCGCAATAGATTCTGGGGCCAGTGCCTTGTCGTAATGGCGGCACTGATGGGTGCAGGCCAGCCTGCCGCGGCGCAGTCCTTCATCGAAGGCAGTTTTGATCCTGCGGTCCCCACACTGACCGCCACGGTTGGCCATGCACCGGGCGCCCGCATCACCTCGCCCGACCAGACCTATGCCTATCTGAAGGCACTCGCCGAAGCTGCGCCGGATCGGGCACGGCTGGTGCAATATGCGGTGAGCTGGGAGGGGCGGCCGCTCTATTATCTCGTGCTGTCTGCGCCCGCCAACATGGCGAAACTTGAGACGATCCGCGCCGATATGGCCAGCATCGCCGCAGGGCGCCCCGGCAATGGCTCGGCCTTGCCCGTCACTTGGCTCGCATACGGCGTCCACGGCAACGAGATTTCCTCGACCGACGCGGCGCTGATGACCGCCTATCACCTGCTCGCGGCCACAGATGACGCGCGTGCGGCCAAGATCATGGCGAACACCATCGTCGTGGTCGATCCGATGCAGAACCCCGATGGGCGCGCGCGGTTCGTGAACAATTTCCTTGCTACGACGGGCATCATCCCAGCCGCCGACCGGCAAGCGGCCGAGCATGACGAGCCGTGGCCCTCGGGCCGGGTCAATCACTATATGTTCGATCTCAACCGCGACTGGTTCACGCTCAGCCAACCCGAGACCCGGGGCAAGGTTGCCGCGATCCGCCAGTGGAACCCGGTGGTGGTGGTTGACCTCCATGAAATGGGCGGGGACGAGACCTACTTCTTCTCCCCCGCCGCACAGCCCTTCAACCCCAATCTCTCGGCCGCGCAAATCCGCAGTTACGACCTGATCGGGCGTTACAATGCCGCCGCCTTCGACGCGCGGGGCGAGCCCTATTTCACCCGTGAGGTCTATGACCTGTTCTATCCCGGCTATGGCGACACCTGGAACGCACATCAGGGCGCGATCGGGAGCACCTACGAACAGGGTTCTGCGCGGGGCTTGGTGTTTGCACGGCGCGACGGGACGGAACTGACCTACGCTGACGGCATCACCAACCACTTCACCGCCAGCCTCGCCACCGCTGCCGCTGTGGCCGACAATCCGTCTCGGTTCCTGAGCGATTTTGCCGCCTATCGCAGCGGCAATGCCAGTGGCTCGGCAGGACGCGGCACCTATGTGATCGACCTGTCGAAGCGGCGCTGGAATGCTGAACGGCTGGGGCGACGGTTGGCCGAACAGGGCATCACCGTGCTGCGACGCGAGGGCGGCGCGAGTGTTTGCGGCAAGTCCTATCCCGCAGGCTACCTCGCTGTTCCGCAAGCCCAGCCGGCCGCCCGGCTGGTCAAGAGCCTGCTCGACCGCGACACCCCCTTGCCGCCCGATTTCCTCGCCGAACAGGAGCGCCGCCGTTCGGTCGATCTGCCGCACGAGCTGTATGACGTGACCGCATGGTCGGTCGGGCCGATGGCGGGCGTGGATGTAGCGCTGTGCAATGCGGCCGTCAGCGGCGATGCGATGAGCGCCGCTGCGCCGATTGCAGCCAAGGCGGAAGGCGCTGGCAGCTTTGGCATTGCCGTGCCGTGGACCGACAGCGGGCAGGCGCGGCTGGTCGCACTGGCGCTGCGCGAAGGCATCGACGGGCGCGTGACCGACCGCGCCTTCACCACGGCGGGGCGCGAGTTTCCGCGCGGGACAGTGGTGTTTCCGGCCGGGTCCAATAGCCCGGACAAGATGGCCCGCCTCGCCGAACTCGCCCGCGATGTCGGCGCCCATACGGTGGCGCTTGAAAATGGCTGGGTCGACGATGGGCCAAACCTCGGCAGCGAGCATTTCGTGCGGCTAACCATGCCGCGCGTCGCCGTGGCGTGGGACGACGGTGTCTCGCAATTGAGCGCAGGCGCCCTGCGCTATGTGCTTGAACAGCGGCTCGGCCTGCCGGTAACGCCGATCCGCACCAGCCGCTTGGGCCGCGCCGACCTGTCGGATTACGATGTGGTGCTGGTGCCCGAGGGCGATCCGTCAAGCGTGCTCGGCGATGGGGGCCTGCGGGCAATCCGCAGCTTTGTGCAACGCGGCGGCGTGTTGGTCGCAATCGGCGAGAGCTTGGAAACCTTCAGCAGCGGCGAAAATCCCCTGCTGGCGGTCAAGCGCGAAGCGGCGCTGGGGCGTGAGCCTGCCGACAGCAATGACGACAAGGCCGCTCTGGCTGAAGCAGTCGCGATCGGCAACGACGCGGAATACCGCGAAGCGATCAAGGACCAGCAGGCGCTCCCCGACACGTTGCCGGGCGCGCTGCTGAATGTGGTGGGTGAGCCCGATCACTTCCTCTCCGCCGGATACGACAATGGCGCGGTTGTGCTGGCAACGGGCACGCAGATCTTCACCCCGCTCGACCGGGCCAATGGGATCAACGTCCTGCGCTTCGCGGCAGCGGGCAATCTGATCGCAAGCGGCTATGTGTGGGACGAAAACCGGCGGCAGCTGGCCTATAAACCCTACCTGATGGCGCAGCCGCAGGGACGCGGGCTGGTGATCGGCTTTGCCCATGATCCGTCGGCCCGCGCCTATCTCGAAGGGCTCGACCTGATGATCGCCAATGCGGTAATGGTGGCGCCGTCACGGGTGCGGTGACAGGCTCTAGGCGCGGCACAGCGATTGTGTCATCCTGACCGGGATGGCGTTGTTTGAAGCCCTTGTTGTCCTTCATGTCGCCGCCGGAGCAGTGGGGCTGACGGCGTTCTGGGGGCCGATCGTCACGCGCAAGGGTGCCGCCCAACACCGAAAGTGGGGCCGCGCGACGTGCTACGGGTTTCTGGGCGCGGGCGCGCTCGCCATCGCGATGGCGCTGCTATCGCTCTACGGGCCCGACCATCGCCACCCCGAAGTCACTGACCGCGCGCTGTATGAAGGCCTGTTCGGCTGGATGATGCTCTATCTGGGCGTGCTCACCATCGGCTTTGTCGACTATGGCCTCGCTGTGGTGCGCCACAGCCGCGACCGGCGCGCGCTTCGTTCGGCGCGGTATCAGGCGATGATCGCCGCCGTGGTGATCTCTGGCGCGTGGTGCGGGATTTATGGCTACAGGGTCGAGCACCCGCTGATGGTGCTGGTCGCTTTCATCGGCCTTGTCGCGATGCTGATCCAGCAGCGCTACATCTGGCGCCCCGCCGAACCTCCCCGCACGACATATATCGGCGAGCATTTCCGCGCGCTGATCGGCATGGGCATTTCGGCCTATACAGCCTTCCTTTCGGTCGGACTGATCCGGCTGATCCCCGAACACGTGTTCAACCCGCTGATCTGGGCGGGGCCAAGCATCATCGGGGTGAGCCTGATCCTCTACTTCACCGTGAAGGGCAAACGCACCGCTACCGGCAAGAGCTCAGGACCGCGCCCACATCCGCAGTAGGTTGGCGATGGTCTTGTCCAGCGTCAGCAGCTCAGCCGACTGGGCGGGCAATTGCTGGCGGAGCGCGGTGCGCAGGTTTTCAAGATCGAACAGCATCTCGCGCTGCGCCGGATCGGCGACCGTGCTTTCGATCCAGCCGATGCAAACGATCCGCGTGCCCTTCGTCACCGGCTTGACCTCGTGGATGCTGCCCGAGGGGTAGAGCACCAGATTGCCCGCCTCGCCCTTCAATTCCTGCGTCATGCCCGCAGTGTGGATCACCAGCTCGCCGCCCTCGTATTCGCTGGGCGGAGTCAGGAACAGCGTGAAGGAAAGATCGGTGCGCAGCCGCTGCGCGCCGCGGCCCATCAACGCATTGTCGACATGGGCGCCATACTTGCCGCCCACACCGGTGCGGCTGATGATCACTGGCGAGAACCGGCGCGGCTGCGCGGCGGCTTTCACGACCACATTGTCCGAAACCACTTGGGACAGCTCGTCCTGCAAGGCGCGGCCTGCTGGCGAGTTCATCGCCGCCTGCTCATTACGCTTCACCTGCCGCGCCACGGATCCAGCGGTCTCGCGCCCGTCGCGCCATTCCAGCATCGCGATCCGCTCGGCAATGGCGGCGCGGTGGTCGGCATCTTCGAGCGCGTTGATGACAAGGATCATGGGTCACCCTCTAACGCTTGGGCCGTCACCCAGCAAGAAGGCCAGCGGGAAGCGAGGACACAGCTTCCCGCTGGCAGGGGCACCGAGGATTTGGGGATGCTTAGCCGCCCTTACGGGACGTGCCTTCCTCGATCAGCGCCAGCGCCTTGGCGCTCGCGGCTTCAGGGGTCTGCTTGCCATCCTTGATCGCGTCGGCGAGCAGCATCAGTTCATTGGCGATCGTGGTGCCAGCACTGGCTTCCTGTGCGATGCGAATGCCGCCATTGGCCTCGGCCACCGCATCCCACTTCTCCCTCACGGCCTCCCAATATCCCTTGGTATTGGCCCAATAGGTCTCGGCAGCGGCGACGTTGTAGCCATTGAAGCGCTCATAGGTGTTGAGGACATATTCCTGCACCACCGGCACGGCCTCGCCGCCGTCCTTGGGCGTCACCATCTTGGTGTTGTCCTGCCAGTGGATCCACCCGGTCGGGGTCAGCTGGTGGCGGTTGATGCCCATGTAATGGTCGTAGACCGGATTGCGGATCGCATCGCGCCGGGCGAGCGGGCGAGCCGTCCAGTTGGAACGCCAGCGGCGGATGCCCTGCGTCGTCTCCCACTCGCCCCACCCGGCATAGCGCGGACTGTCATCGACCTGATAGACCGTCTGCGACCAGCGCCCGGCGCGCATCTTTTCCGGCACGGGGGTCAGCTCCCAGGTGTCACCGCCGGTGAAGGCGAGGATTTTTGCGGGCTGATATTCCCAGTCCTGCCGCCAATGCTTGACGACATAGGGATTGGCGTCGTCCCCCGTCACCAACAGGTGCTGGAGCACGATGCGGGTGCCCGTGTCCTCAATCACGCGGACGCTTTCGTAGCCGCCGGAAATCTTGCGCTCCAGCGGCGTGTAGCCCTCCAACCACGGGGTCGATTCCTGCATGTCGAAGGTAACTTTGAAGTCCCCTGCCATCGCAAGGATGGTCTGGCGATCTTCCTCGAAGGCGGCTTTGGCGGCCTCGGCGGTCTGGACAATCGGGCCATCGGCGAGCGCCGGGGCGGGGACAGCAGCCAGCGCGAGCGCGGCGAGCCCGGATGCGAACAAGGTTTTGGTCAGTCGGTTCATAGGGTCCTCCATTCAGGTTCAGAAGCGGTAGCTGGCCGAAAGGCTAAGGTTGCGGCCCGGCCGGGTGAAGGCATCAGCAATGCGGGCGTCCGCGACGCTGAGGCCGCGCACATCGGACCACAGGGTGTAAGTCTCGTCGGTCAGGTTGAAGAGGCCAGCGCGCAGCTTCAGCCGCTCGGTCACGGCGTAGAAGGCGGTGAGATCGAGGATGGTGGACGCATCGGGCCGCACGAGAAGATCGTCACCACTGGCCGCGCGCTCCAGCTCGTTGGCGCCCTTGCGGGCGTTATGCGTCAGGATCAGCTCCCCGCCGAACCTGCCCGAAGGCGCGCGATAGCCTACCCCTGCAACCATGTTGAACGGTTCAATCGTGTCGAGCGGTGTGCGGCTGCCACCCGGCGCAATCACATCGCCATTGGCATAGGCCAGCGCGATCCGCGCGTTCCAGCCGCTGTCCAGCTTCACCTCGCCGCGCGCTTCCAGCCCTTCGATTTCCACCGCGTCGAAATTGACGAATTGGTAAATCGCCGGATCCTGTGGGGTGAAGCTGCCGCTCACCACCTGCTGGCTGATGAAGTTGTCGTAATCACCCTTGAAGGCGGTCAGCTGGAGCGAGAACACCTCGCCCACATAACGCGCGCCGACCTCCCAGCTTTCGCTGGTCTCGGGCCGCAGATCGGGGTTGGGGATCGAGGTGTAACCGCCCGCGATGAACTCGAAGAAGTTGTTCACCTGGCTTGGTGTCGGCGCGAGGAAGCCTTGCGCGTAATTGCCGAACAGGATCACCTCTGGCGCGAGCTTTACGGTGACGCCCAGCTTGGGGGAGAGGCGGCTGTCGCTCTGGCCCGAGGCGGTGAAGGTCGGCAGCAGCGGATCGTCGGTCGGGTTCAGATCATAGAAGTCGAACCGCAGCGCCGGGAACAGCGTCAGCGCCCCGTCCAGCAGGTCAATCTCGTCGGCGACGAACAGACCGCCCAGCGTGAAATCGGTCGCCGGGAAGGCGCGGGTCGGGAACGTCTCACCCCGGCCCGGCACGGTGCCGCTGCGCAGCCCTTCCTGCCGGGTCCAGCTGATATCGCCGCCGATCGCAATGCGGTGCGCCATGCCGCCGAGGTCGAAGCCTGAGCGCACTTCGCCCGCCGCACCGTAGACGCGGTTCTCGAAGGTGTTCAGCCGCTCACGATCGGGCGCCGGCGTGGCAGTGAGGGTGGTGCGTTCCTCAAGCGCGAATTGGCGGTCTTCGGTGTCCTGCCAATAGGCCGAGAGGAAGGCATATTCGATCGCGTCCTCGGGCGAACCATCATAGGTCCAGTCGAGCGAGGCGCGCAGCCGCTCAGTCGTGTCGCGGGCGTTAAGGGCATCTACGGTCCACACGGGATTGGGGCCAAAGGTGAAAGCCGGGCCGGTGCCTGTCAGCACCTGCGTCTCCACCGCACTGTCCAGATATTCGCCCGTCAGGCGGATGCGATGCGGGCCGTTGTCCCACACCAGCTTGGCGAGCACCGCATCACTGCGCCCGTCCTGCGGGTTGGGTGCGGTGCGGGCGGGGCCTGTGCCCTCGGTCGTGCCCTGATTGTCGAGTTCACTGAAATCGCGGCGGGTATAGGCCACCATCGCCGACCAGTTGCCGGCCTGCCCGGCCAGCGTTGCGGTCTGGGCGAATTCATTGTCGTCGCTGGAGTATTGCGAGGTGACGAAGCCGCCGATGCTGGCGCCTGCGATGATATCGACCGGGTCAGAGGTGACAAAGCTGATCGCGCCCGCCAGCCCGTCTGAACCGTAAAGCGCAGAGGCCGGGCCGCGCAGGATTTCGACTTGTTTGACGAGACTGACATCGGCAGATCCGCCGCGTCCGGCATCCTGTGGGCCGAAGCTGAAGCCCTGCGGCGCGCGGATGCCATCGACCTGAACCAGCACCCGGTTGCCGCCGATCCCGCGCACGGTAAAGCCCTCGTTGCGCGCGCGGCCCGTCGCCCCAATCGCCGCACCGAAGCGAGCGGGCGCGCGACGGACGGAGACGCCGGGTTCGAACCGGATCAAGTCCTTGATGTCAGTCGCAAGCTGGTCGGCGATTTCCTGATCAGTGATGATCGTGACGGTGGCGGGCGCCTCCTCCTGCAACACCGGCGTGCGGGTCGCGGTGACCGTGATCCGCCCGGTCTGCTGCTGCGCTTCAGCGTCGGCTTCGGATGCGAGATCCTCGGCAGTAGCGGGGACGGCGAGTAGGGTGAGAGGGGCGGCGGAGAGGGCAAGTTTGTTGATGAAGTACACGCGAAGGGCATCCTGCTGGGGGAATGAACGAACCCCAGCCTGATGTTCTTATTGCGAATGAGAGTCAATACGGAATGCGATTAAGAATCGTTTGCAAAATATATGCAAGACTCTGCCGCCACCGGATCGCCCGGCTTTACCGCCTCAACAGCCCTTCAGCGAGCAGCCGGTTGACGCCCGCCGCGACCTCCTCAGGCGACTTATCGGCGAGGCCCCACACGGCAAAGCGCAGGCCCGCAAAGACGTTCATCCCCATCATCGCCCAGGCCTCAATCTCGCCCAACCCTTCGCGGAATTCGCCCCGTGCTGCCCCTGCCTGTAGGCGTTCGACAAAGCGCGCGGCGATCGTTTCGTAATGTTCGCGGTAGCTGGCCGGATCGACGAATTCGGCCTCGTCGATGATCCGGTAAACTTCCTTGTGCTCGGCCGCGAAGTTCAGAAAGGCAAGCAGCCCCGCCCGTTCAATCTCGAGCGCGCCCATGCCCTCGCTGATCGCCGAGCGTGCGCTGCTTTTGACCTGCTCGCTCATGTCTGCAACCAGCGCGCGGAACAAGGCGTCCTTGCTGTCGAAGTAGGTGTAAAAGCTCCCCAGCGCCACACCCGCCCGCCGCGTGATCGAGCTGACCGAGGCTTCGTGGAAGCCCTTCTCGCCAAACTCCTCCGCCGCCGCATCCAGCAGCTTGCGCAAGGTCCGCCGCCCGCGCTCGGTGCGCGGCGTCTTGGCGTCACCGCATGCGGCATCAGCCACCCCTGATGCGACTTTGGTCGCGCTGCTCTGAGTGTTGCTCATCAGCTACTCCCTCCACGCTTTCGGTAGGCGGCACAAGACTCGTGCACAAGTCTAAACTTGAAAGGTGGTTCAACTTTCAATATTGGTTGTAGTCACAAGAGGGCCAGGAGAGGAAAAACCCCATGACCATTAAGCTTTACACGCGTGCGCTGCTGCTCGCCGGGACTGCCGGACTTGCCACTTTCGCCGCGCCGCTCGCCGCGCAGGACAGCGCTGCGGAAATTGCCGCCGAAGCCGAAGCCGCTAGCGCCGAAGAAGACAACACGATCTACGTCACGGCCCGTCGCCGCGAAGAACGCCTGATCGACGTGCCGTTGTCCGTCACCGCGCTGTCGGGCGATGATCTGGTCAAGCAGGGCGTGCAGGATCTCACGCAGATTGCGCAGCAGGTGCCCAACATCACGCTCGAAGTGAGCCGCGGCACCAACACCACGCTCACCGCCTTCATCCGCGGCGTCGGCCAGCAGGATCCGGTCGCCGGGTTCGAAGCGGGCGTCGGGCTTTATGTCGATGACGTTTACCTCAACCGCCCGCAGGCCGCCGTGCTCGATATCTATGATGTCGAGCGTATCGAAGTGCTGCGCGGGCCGCAGGGCACGCTTTATGGCCGAAACACCATCGGCGGCGCGATCAAGTATGTGACGGCGGAACTGCCCGACGAAACCAGCGTGAAGATCCGCGGCACCTATGGTTCCTATGATCAGGCCGATCTGATCGTCACCGCTTCGACCCCGATCACCAGCAACCTCAAGATCGGCGCCAGCGGCGCGCGGCTTTCGCGCGGCGGCTTTGGCGACAACCTGACGCTCGGGACCGAGAACTACAACAAGGACGTCTGGGCCGCACGCGGCACGATTGAATTCGACAATGGGCCGGTGTTCGTCCGCCTGTCGGGCGATTACGTGAAGGACAGCTCCGAAGCGCGTCAGGGCCACCGCTTCATCCCCAGCCTGCTCAGCAGACAGCCCGTGCTGGACAACGTGTTCGACACCCGCGCCGGGCTCAACATCGTCGATCAGGAAGTCGAAGCCTATGGCGGCGCGCTGAATGTCGCGATCGAACTCAGCGACACGCTGACCTTCAAGTCGATCACCGGCTACCGCGAGGACAAGTCGACCACCCCGATCGATTTCGACAGCCTTGCTGCCGTCGATCTCGACGTGCCGGCGATCTACACCAATGATCAGCTGAGCCAGGAATTCCAGCTGCTCTATGAAAGCGACAATCTGTCAGGTGTGCTGGGGGTCTACTACCTTGATGCCAACGCCTTCACCGCTTTCGACGTAGCGCTGTTCACCACCCTCAACGGGTTGACCGCGCAGACGCTCGGCGATGTGAACACCAAGACCTGGTCGGTCTTCGGTGACTTCACCTATGACCTTTCGGACACCATCAGCGTTTCGGTTGGTGGGCGTTACACCAATGACAAGCGCACCAGCACCGTGCTGCGCACCAGCTTCCTTGGCGGGTTCTCGAACCTGTTCGGCGGCACCGGCGCGGCCTTTGCGGTCACCAGCAACTTCAACGGCAGCGCGACCTTCAAGGACTTCAACCCGCGCGCGTCGATCAGCTGGCAGCCGAATTCTGATCACAACCTCTATTTCACCTACTCGCAGGGCTTCAAGGGCGGCGGCTTCGATCCGCGTGGCCAGACCACGGCCTGCCGCAACGCACGCGGCGGAGCCTGCACCGCGGACGAGGTGTTCGATTTCCTCGCCTTCGATCCCGAGACGGTCGACAGCTTCGAACTGGGCTGGAAGGCCTCGCTGCTCGACAACCGCCTGAACATCAGCCTCGCGGGCTTCCTGGCGCAGTACAAGGATGTCCAGATCCCCGGCTCGGTCGGCTTCGATGGCAATAATGATGGGGTGAACGAAAGCTTCATCGGCATCACCTCGAACGCGGCAAGCGCCGACGTCAACGGGATCGAGTTTGAAGGCAACGCGCTGGTCGGAGAAGACTTCGCGGGCGAAGGCAGCCGCTTCAGCGTCAACTGGTCGCTCGGCGTGCTCGATGCCAAGTTCAACACCTTCATCGACGCCTTCGGCCGCGACGTGGCGGATCAGCGCGTGTTCCAGAACACGCCTGACATCACCGCACACATGGGCTTCAACATGGGTGTGCCGCTGGCAGGCGGGATGATGGATTTCATCGGCCTCGCCTCACTCCGGTCGGACGCGAGCCAGTTTGAAGTGCCCAACCCGTTCCTCGATCAGGACGGTTTCGTGCTCGTCGATGCGAGCATCATCTACACCTCGGACAGCGGGCTCTATTCAATCGGGGTCCACGGCAAGAACCTGTTCGACAAGGAGTATATCGTCGCCGGTTACAACTTCGTCGCTGGCGGGGTTGGCGGTGCGCCGTTCGTGCCCACGCTCGGCCGCGAAGGCACGCTGACCGGCTTCTACGGCGATCCGCGCCGCGTGTTTGTCACGGCGCAGGTCAACTTCTAAAGGCTCTTTCCCCAAGGGGCGGCGGCCTCTGAATTGCCACCGCCGCCCCTGTCTCCATAACAGGGTTACTGCTGGACGGGAGCAGGCGGCGGGGTGGGCTTGGTGGCCTGCTCCGCCGTATTCTTGTCCATGAAGCGCTTGGCGACATAGCCGCCGACACCCAGCGCCACCATCGCGGGCAGGCTGACGCGCGAGATGATGAAGGGAACGGCGGTCGCCAGCACGACGCCAGTTGCCCCGCCCACGGCTGGATGCTGCTTTGCAACACGCGCGCCGATCGCGGCGCCAATCAATTTACGGATCATTTTGCGATACCTCCTGCGCAATCAACCCTCCGACACACCGGGATGTTCCATGCCGATTGCGGCTTTTCTTGCCCAGCGTGAGCGGGCATAGCGCGGCCCATGCACGATATTCGCTCTATCCGAGACAATCCCGAAGCTTTTGACGCAGGCCTCGCCCGGCGCGGGCTGGCCCCGCTGGCCGCGCACCTGATTGCGCTCGACGAAGAGCGCCGCGCGGCGACCACGTCAGTGCAAGTCGCGCAATCGCGCCGCAACGAGGCGTCGAAGCTGATTGGAGCGGCGATGGCGAAGGGGGACAAGGACGCCGCCGAGGCCATCAAGGCCGAGGTTGCGGCGCTCAAGGATCAGATGCCCGCCTTGGAAGCCCGCGCCGACGAATTGGCGACGAAGCTGAAAGAGGCGCTGGAGATCATCCCCAACCTCCCCGGCGCAGATGTGCCTCATGGCGCGGGCGAAGAAGATAATGTCGAAGTCTCGTGCTGGGGCGATGCTCGCGCGTTCGCCTTCACCCCGCGCGAACACGCCGACATTGCCCCTGCGCTCGGCATGGATTTCGAAACCGGCACGCGGCTTTCGGGCGCGCGCTTCACCTTCCTGCGCAGCGGAATGGCGCGCCTGCACCGCGCGCTCGGCCAGTTCATGCTGGATGTGCAGTCCGGCGAGCACGGCTTTACCGAATGCAACCCGCCGGTGCTGGTTGGCGACGAAGCGATGTATGGCACCGACAAGCTGCCGAAGTTTGCCGAGGATAGTTTCAACACCACCAATGGCCGCTGGCTCATCCCCACCAGCGAAGTCAGCCTGACCGCCAGCGTCATGGGCGAATTGCTCGACGAGGCCGCCCTCCCCATGCGCCTCACCGCGCTCACCCTATGTTTCCGCTCCGAAGCGGGCGCGGCGGGGCGCGATACGCGCGGGTTCATCCGCCAGCACCAGTTCGAAAAGTGCGAGCTGGTCAGCATTGTGCGCCCGGAGGACTCCGAGGCCGAACATCAGCGCATGGTCCGCGCCGCCGAGACCATCCTCGAACGCCTAAACCTGCCCTATCGCAAGCTGCTGCTGTGCACCGGCGACATGGGCTTCGGCGCGCGCAAGACCTACGACCTCGAAGTATGGCTCCCCGGACAGGGCGCCTTCCGCGAGATCAGTTCGTGTTCCAACACCGGCGACTTCCAGGCCCGCCGCATGAACACCCGCTACCGCGTCGCGGGCGAGAAACGGACCGAGTTCGTCCACACCCTCAACGGCTCCGGCCTCGCCGTCGGGCGCACGCTGGTGGCGGTGATCGAGAATTATCAGAACGCCGATGGGAGCGTGACGGTGCCGGAGGCCTTGCTGCCCTACATGGGCGGGCTTGAGGTCATCACGCCCAATTGACCTCCCTCGTCATCCTGAACTTGTTTCAGGATCCATAGTGCCCCAAGCGCAGCTCAGCATTGAAAGGACAAATGGATGCTGAAACAAGTTCAGCATGACGACGTTGGAGGTGAGGCATGAGAATCCTCCTCACCAATGACGACGGCATCCACGCCCCCGGCCTCAAGGTGCTGGAAGAGATCGCGCGCCAGTTCTCCGACGATATCTGGATATGCGCCCCGTCCGAAGAACAGTCCGGCGCGGGGCATTCGCTGACGCTGACCCGGCCCGTGCGGCTGAACAAACTGGACGAGCGGCGCTTTTCGGTGACCGGCACGCCGACCGACTCTGTGATGATGGCCCTGCGCACCGTCATGCCCGATGCGCCCGATATCATCCTGTCCGGCGTCAACCGCGGCGCCAATCTGGCCGACGACATCACCTATTCCGGCACCGTCTCCGCCGCGATCGAGGGCGCGCTAGCAGGCATCCGCTCGATTGCCTTCAGCCAGGTCTATGCCCGCGAGGGCATGGGCGATGACGTGCCCTTCGGCGCCGCGCGCGAATGGGGCGCTAAGGTGCTCAAGCCCCTGATCGACGCGCCGATGGCCGACCGCACGCTCATCAACGTCAACTTCCCGGCCCGCGCGCCCGAGGACGTCAAGGGCATCCGCGTCGTGCGCCAGGGCTTCCACGATTACGCCCGCGGCACCATCGTCGAAGGGCGCGATCCGCGCGGCTATCGCTATTTCTGGTTCGGGCTCGACCAGATCGAGCACACATTGGATCACGGCACCGACCTTGAAGCGATCGAGGACGGCTACATTGCGGTGACGCCCTTGCAGCTCGACCTGACCCACTATTCGACCATCGGCATTCTGGCCGAACGGTTCGGCGGCTGATGGCTGAGGCGCCCAGCCGCAATCCGTTCAAGCGCAAGGCGCTGCTGGCCGACCAGTTCCGGCCGCTCCGCCGTCAGGTGCGGATCCCGGTGTGGGGCGATCTCGGCATCCGCACCGGACTGGCCTTCGGGCTGATTGCGCTGGTGGTGGCGATCCACTGGTTTGACCGCGACGGGCTCAAGGACAATCACGACAACGTCATCAGCTTCCTCGACGTCGTCTATTTCACCATGATCAGCATCACCACCACGGGCTTCGGCGACATCGCCCCGATTTCCGACCGCGCGCGGCTGATCGAAGCGGTGATTGTCACCCCCGTCCGCATCGCGGTCCTGTTCATCTTCGTGGGCGCCGCCTACGATTTCGTCATCAAGCGCAGCTGGGAGAAGTTTCGCATGGCCCGCATCCAGGAACAGCTCACCGATCACGTGGTGGTGCTGGGCTTCGGCGTCTCCGGCTCGCAGAGCGTCGGCGAGCTGATTGAGCGCGGGGTCGATCCGCGGTGCATCGTGGTGATCGACCCGTCCGAAGAACGCCTGACCGAGGCGGAGAAACTCGGCGTCAACGTCATGGCCGCCGATGCCACCCGTGACGAGACGCTGAAGTCCGTCCGCATTGCCGAAGCGCAAAGCGTGCTGGTCAGCGCCGGACGTGACGATACCTCGATCCTGATGGTGCTGACCGTACGCCACCTCGCCCCCAAAGTGCCGATCAGCGTGGTGGTGCGCGCCGAGGACAATGAATTGCTCGCGCGGCAGGCGGGCGCGAACAATGTCATCAATCCGGTGCGCTTCACCGGCCTGCTGCTGGCTGGAAGCGTCAAGGGCGCGCATATCGCCGATTACCTCGCCGATCTCGCCAGCGTCGGCGGGCGGGTGCAGCTGGTCGAACGCGAAGTGACCGAGGCGGAATGCGGCAAGTCGATCAAAGAGCTGGAGAGCGGCGGCACGGGCCTGCGCGTCTACCGCAACGGCCGCGCGATCGGCTTCTGGGAAGACGAATGCCAGATGCTCCAGCCCGGCGACGTGGTGGTGGAAATCGTCCCGACCGCACCGAGCGAGGGCCGTTGATTTCCTGATGGGGCAGCTTTGCCCGTGGTTGAGAGAAACGCTGCCGTTCTCCTGACGACTCCTAATCGGACATCAGTGAGGGCCAGTACGCCCCGAGTATGGTCAGCCCCCAGGTGGAACTTCAGTGATGGCCGCAGGCGCGTTTTCGCGAATGCGCGCGAGCAGCAGATAGCCTGCCGAAAGGCCTGCCACCAGCACCAGCCCGAGCAGCGAATAAAACGGATCCTGCGCCACGAACACTGCGAGCAGGAGCAGATCGAACCCCAACACCAGATATCCGGTAAGCGGAAAGAACGGCATCACAAAGGGACGCGGCATATCGGGCTCGGACCTGCGCAGCTTGATCGCGGCCAATGCCACTAGCACGAACACGCCCTGCGCCAGAGCGACCGACGTCGCAATGAGCGCGATATAGGCGTCCGACCACAGGAACGTCATGGAAGCGACGGTTGCGAGGCCCAGTGCTCGCAGCGGCGTGCCTCGCTCGGATACATGCGCAAACCACTGCGGCAATATTCCCTCGCGGGCGGTTGCGAAGACCACGCGGCTTGAGGTCATCAGTCCGAGGTTGGTAATGGCCCCGACCGAGAATACCCCGAAGAGCGTGAACACCATGTCTCCGTTCGAGCCCAGCAAGCCGCGAGCCGCATCGGCTGCGGCGAAGTCCGAGCGCGCGAGCTCTGCCGGCGAGAGCGCATACAGCAACGCGAGATTGACCGCCAAGTAAAGCGCGGCAATTCCGAGGATGCCGCCGAACAGTGCGCGCGGGATGGCCCGTCCTGGATCGGCGATATCCTCGCCGTAATTCACGACGTCGCCCCACCCCGAGTACGCAGAGAAGATGACCAGCAGCGCTGCGCCAAAGCCGTACCATCCGGCGCTGACGGCGGGCAGCACGGTGTCGGATGGGGGGGCTCCGGGCTGCGCGAACAGCGCAATGACGAGAGCGATCAACACCAGCCCTTTAAGGCTGCTCAGCGCCACCTGAATTGCACCGCTGACGCGGGTGCCGATGGCGTTAGAGACAAAGAACAGCACCATCAGAATGGTGGCGACGAGTCCGGCGCCAAGTTCGCCGCCCACTCCCAAGCGCGCGAGAAACTCCGCGGTGACGTAGGCGAGAAGCGCGACAGAAGACAGGTTCATCAGGACGAGCGTGAAAGCGGTCACAACCACCATGCGTCGGCCGAACGCGCGTTCGGCAAAGGCGATTGGCCCGCCCGCCTTCGGGATCGCCGCGCCGAGTTCAGCATAGGGGAGCGCCGCCAGCATCGCGAGCGCGGCACCTACTACCCAAAGCCCGATCAAAACTGGCGGAGACCCACTGGACTGCGCGACGACCCCGGGCGAGCGCAGAATGCCCTGCCCGACGACGCTGCCCACGACCGCGGCAAGCCCGAACGCGAGCCCGAGTACGCGCACCAAGTGATCAGTTCGAGAGTTCATGGTTGCTTCCCCCCGGAGCGCGGCCGGAGCAAGGTGTGCGCGGCTAGCTATGCATTAGCAAGCGATTGCGTCGCACGCGCCTGAATGCCAACCGGCACTGCTCCAACTCTTCTCGGTCGGCTCGCCAGAACGGCCGTTCCAACGTCCACCCAGTTTCGGACGTTCGCCTCCGCCGCGGCATTCGCCAAAAGCGGCCATCCACCGCCTCAATCACCTCATCCCCTGAACCACACGAAGACGCCGCCCATCGCCGCCATGCCGGTGAGGAAATGCCCAGCATCAATCAGGAACAGCGCCAGCGGCTTGCGCTGGTGCAAGTAATTGATCCCAATCGCCGGGATCATTACCCCGACCGCAAAGCCGACCGCCATCATCATCACCACAAAGGCAGGCGGATCGGTGCGGACCAGCAGGTGCCACAGCACCATCGCGATCAGCATCTCGAAAGCGAAGGTCAGCGCGAAGATCACGCGCATATCGCCGCTGCGCAGCTGCGTGTTGGAAAGCCCCGCCGCGCGCTGCCACGGCTTGGCGAAGATCACGCCGTACCACAGCGCGCCCACGGCAAAAAACGCCGCCGATCCGGCCAGCACCGGCCACAGGGCAAAGTCACTCATCCTTGATCTCCTTCGCCCTCAGGCCATTCGAGTTCGAGCGTGGCATTGACGGCAGCGTCCCGCCATTCGCCCAGAAAGGCATCAAGGGCAGCGCGGATGTCGCCGAGCTTGTCAGGTACACAGGCTGGGGGCGGCACGAGCGAGGTCGCCCAAGCCGGCTCCGCCATCGCCATAATTGCCGTGTCATCCGCCCCGCCGCTCCAACTGGCGGCCTCGAAACACTCGACCAGCCGCTCCGCTTGGAGGAGTTCGACAATTCCCGGATCGGGATCAGCTGCGCGCTTGGCGCTGGCATGACCGCCTGCAAGCGCCATTGCCTGCACCGCTTCCGGCTCCATCCCGCGCGCCACCAGACCCCAGAAGCCAGCCTGCATCCCAAGGCCGCGCTCAATGAAGAAATGGAAGGCGTCGTGCGGATAGGGGCCCTTCTTGGCGAAGGCGAAGCGGGTGCGCGAACCGTCGGCCCGCGTCACTGCGACATGATCCTGCGACGTCCCTTTGGTGATCGCGATACGCATGGGGGGGCCTGTAACCTAGTTCACGCCCCGCGTGTAGGGCGCTCGCGCGCTAGATCACGTAAGCGAATTCCTCGGCCTCGGGCGTCGGCTTGCGGCCGCGCATCTCGGCGTCGAGTTGCACCACGGTGCGGCTGGCGGTCTTGACGAACAGGCCGGGGACGATGGCGTGAACCATGCAAGCCAGTCCGCCGACCACCATCCGCCAGCCGAAGCTGAGCGCCGTGCGGGCGTGCTGGCCATAGGTTTCGCCAATGGCGCGCGGATGGTCGGTGAAGAGCTTGACGATCATGACCCCCCAGATGCCCCGCTGAGCCTACCTCCGTCAACCCTAGCGCTGGGCCCCCACACAGTGTAGGGGCGCGCCGCAATGAACACGTCCACGACAATAGCCCCCACCGTTCTGGCCGAGCAGAAGAAAATCGGCATGGTAAGCCTCGGCTGTCCCAAGGCGCTGGTCGATTCCGAGCGGATCCTCACGCGCCTGCGCGCCGATGGCTATGCCTTTGCCGAGGATTATGCCGGCGCAGACGTGGTGCTGGTCAACACCTGCGGCTTTCTCGATTCCGCAAAGGAGGAGAGCCTCGCGGCGATCGGTGAGGCCATCGCGGAGAATGGCCGCGTGATCGTGACCGGCTGCATGGGCGAGGAAGCCGACGCGATCCGCGCCGCGCACCCGCAGGTGCTCGCGATCACCGGAGCGCATCAATACGAACAGGTCGTCGAAGCCGTCCACACCCACGCGCCGCCGAGCCAAGGGCCGTTCATCGACCTCATCCCGCAGCCGGACATCAAGCTCACCCCGCGCCATTACAGCTACCTCAAGATCTCCGAGGGCTGCAATCACTCCTGCGCCTTCTGCATCATCCCCGATCTTCGCGGGAAGCTAGCGAGCCGCCGGATCGATGCGTGCCTGCGCGAGGCGGAGAAGCTGGTCGCGGCGGGGACCAGGGAGCTCCTCATCATCTCGCAGGACACCAGTGCCTACGGGGTCGATATCCGCCACGAGACCCGCCAGTGGAAGGGCCGCGAGGTCCGCGCGCACATGACCGATCTGGCGCGCGAGCTGGGCGGCCTGCGCACCCCCGAAGGCCACGCGCCGTGGGTGCGGCTCCATTACGTCTACCCCTACCCGCACGTCGATCACGTCATCCCGCTGATGGCCGAGGGGCTGCTGACGCCCTATCTCGACATCCCGTTCCAGCACGCCAGCCCCAAGGTGCTGAAGCTGATGCGCCGCCCCGCCAACGAGGCCAAGGTGCTCGAACGGCTGAAGTCGTGGCGCGCCATCTGCCCCGACATCGCCATCCGCTCCAGCTTCGTGGTCGGCTTCCCCGGTGAGACCGAGGCGGACTTCCAGTACCTGCTCGACTGGCTGGAGGAAGCCCAGCTCGACCGGGTCGGCGCCTTCCGGTTCGAGCCGGTCGAAGGCGCGGCGGCCAATGCCTTGCCCGACCAGGTGCCCGAGGCGATCAAGGAGGAACGCTACGCCCGGATCATGGAAGTGACCGAGCGCATCAGCGCCGCCAAGCTCACCGCCAAGATCGGCCGCACGCTCCCTGTCATCATCGACGAGATCGGCGAGCCCGACGAAGACGGCGACATCGGCGCGACCGGCCGCTCCCAGGCCGATGCGCCCGAGATCGACGGGGCGGTTTACCTGCGCAACGTGCCGGAGACGCTGGCACCGGGCGACATTGTCGAAGCCACCATCGAGGACGCCGACGCGCACGACCTGTTCGGAGTGATCGCCTGAGACTGTGAGTCGCCCGCACTCAAGTCGCGTGTTGGAGACACATGAGACACTGTCCAGAAGCGTAAAAACCTGTGCCGCGAAAAGGGCGCGCTGACGGGGTCATTCGACTGTTTCAAAGAGCACGATCAAGGGCTTGGCACATCCGGGCAAGGTAGGAAAACGCCGCATCAGCGCGGCGGCCCCTCCTTGAGCGCCACGCGCTTCAACGCCGCCTGCGGGATGAAGGCTTCCGGCATTTTGCGAACGTGTTTGGCGAGCTCGGCAGCGAGCTCCGGATAGGTGGGCGGCAAATCGGTGGCCTGCGGTAGGATCGTCGCGGTGTAGAACAGGTCAAGTTCGTCCGTCTGGAACGCGCCAAGCACGGTTTCGCGGAAGTTGTCATCGCGCAATCCGTTGAGCAGCAGCACCGCCGCCTCGTCTTTAAGCCCGTGACACATCAGCCCTTGCGCGGCCAACGCGGGCCCCTCTTTCCAGTTCTCGCGGAGAAAGGCGAGTTCCTCCGACGCCTCACCGCCGCGGCCCAAGCGTTCGAAAGCGCAGGCGCGGTTGCTGGCGATGATCAACTTGGCAAAGGTTGAGCCATATTGCTCGGCGACTGTGCGCGCCAGCTTGGTCGCGGCGAGGCCCTGTTCCCACCGCCCCTGCCCCGTCAGGCGCGCGGCACGGTTGATGACGAAATTGACCACCCAGTTGTGCTCGTCCGGATCGAGCTTTGCCAGCTCCTCGAACACCGCATCGGCTTTCTCGGGCTGGCCGAGCGAATCATAGGCATAGGCCTGAATGTTGAGCGCCCAGGCGTCACCTTCCTCGATCGCCGCACCGCGCTTTGCGCGCTCGCGCCAGCGTTCAGCAAGGGCGACGGCTTCTTCGAACTGGCCGTTGTAATGCAGCGCATTGGCCGTTTCGGCGAAGCGATCCCGATCATCCGGTGCGCTTTCCAACCGGTCGCGCGCAACCCTCACATCCTCGGCCCCGATCAGCGCGAGATTGGTGCCAGCCCGTGCCTCGATCTGCGGCCAGAAGGGTTCATAGTCGCGCTGGGTGAGCATCGGGATATAGGCCGTCGGGCTGGTGATCGAAAGCAGCAGCTGGTCGACCAGATCGCTCCGCCGCCCGCGCGCCGAGGCGCGCAGCGCGCGCATGGCGATGGCCGAATGCAAATCGGGATCGATTAAGTCGAACTTGTCGCCCTCCGCCCATGCGAGCGCGACCTCATCATTCTCGACATTCCGCCCCTGCTTGGTCAGCATCCGGCCGATGGTATAGTATTGGTCCTTGTCGAGATTGCTGAGACCTTGCCCGTCAAGGCTGCGCAGGACCGCCAATGCGCCATCCGCATCTTCTAGCCGTTCGGCGAAGTAGAGCAAGAACCACGTGGGAGGATCATCCGGGGTCAACTCCGCCAGTTTCTGCGCCGCACGAGCCCCTTCGGCGTAGCGCTGTTCCGTATCGGCGCACAGCGCTTCGGCAAGCAGTCGTCCGCGCTGGATTTCCACAATGCCCGGCCTTCTTGTGTCAAAGGCCGTGAACAACGGGAGGCCGAAGGTGCACGGTTCGCTCATCAGCCGACCTTCGCCATCGACCAGCAAGGCGGAGAGTTCCTTGTCGCTCAGCGCCGAGAAATCGACCGGCGGCTTGGACGGCTCGGGCGTGTCCTGCGCGGCGAGCGGGGTCGCCACCATCGCGGCAACGCCAATCAGGATTCGGGCGACTGGTGTCATGGCAAGCGATCCCCCTGTTCACTTTGCCTTTTCCCGCCAGTTATCGGCAAAGCAAAGCGAGAATATGGTGTAAGTCCAAATTCGGCCGTTAACCCCTCCCCCCGCGCCGTCCCCGCAAGGGACGCAAAGCTGTTAGGCTCTGGCAAGCTAACGGCTGACAGGGCATAACCTCACCCATGATCCGGATCCTCGCAGCCTCGCTCGTTCTTGTCGCATTCCCCTGTGTGGTGGCAGCGCAAACCACTCCCGGTCAGACCGGCGATGCCGCCGAGGCGGTTGCGGCCAAGGCGGCTGGCACCTTCGAGCAGATCGATCCCGATAGCGACTTGCCTTCAGCTGACGATGCGGCGGCGGCCTATGCTGGCCTTCCGCCCCTGACGGCTGACGAGGCACCAGAGATGGTGGCCGCGCCCGCACTCAAGCCCGAGCCGCCGCGCGGTCCGGCCGTGCGGATGATCGCCAATGAGGTCACACAGCCACTCCCCGCAGCAGCGCCCGCGCCCACTCCCGCGCCTGCGCTCATCCCGGCGGCTCTCACCCGCAACGATCCTTTCGTGATCAAGTCGATCCTGCCGATCGAAGGCAGCATCCGCTATGGCGACTGGTTCTGGGACGAAAGCGCCGCGCCGCGCACCGGCAAGCTGGTCATCACCGTCGATCTCGAAGCGCGCGTCATCAGCGCCTTTCGTGACGGGCACGAAATCGGCACCGCCGTGGTGCTGGTCGGCACGCAGGATCACCCCACCCCGCTCGGCAGTTTCCCGATCCTGACCAAGGAGAAGGACAATGTCTCGGAGAAGTATAACAACGCCCCGATGCCGCACACGCTGCGCCTGACGTGGGATGGGATCGCGATCCACGGCTCGCCGGTGATGAACGGCTATGCCAGCCACGGCTGCATCGGCGTGCCGGATGAATTCGCCGCCAAGCTGTTCGCCGCCGCCAAGCGCGGGGACAAGGTGATCATTACCCGCGGCAAGATGATCGGGATTGGCGACAAGGTAATGTAAATATCGGCCTAAGCCCCTTTCCCCGCCCCGGGCCTGACCCGGGGCCCCGCTTTCTCGTATTCGGAAGGAAGGTAGCTGGGCCCCGGGTCAGGCCCGGGGCGGGGATTACGTCAATTCACACTGCCCCGCGCAGGCTCCGGCCGGAAGCGCCAGACGCGCATCATCACGCCGACTTTCTCCACTCGCTCCACCCCGGCCTGCGCCAGCACTCCGCCAAGCGACGCGTTCTCGCCTGCCCAAAGCCGATCCCATGCCCGCGCCGCCTCGGCGCGGGTGGCATGGCCGCCCAGCGCGGCGATGATCTTGCAGATCGTCTCGATCGCGATGACGCGCGGGACATTGGCGCAATAGGTGTAGCCCAGCCCCCCCGGCGCGGCGTCATCGCGCATCACCATTTCGTGCCAGTCGAGTTCCGCATACCATTCAAGCGCCTGCCAGCCTTCGGCCAGATGCGCGGCGCTGGTCGCGAGCGCGATCGGATCAAGCCAGTCCGCCTCGGCCAGCTGCGCGCGCAGCCGGGCACGGTCGAAGGCGGGATTGGTGTTGGAGGGGTCAGCGGCAGGCGTGATCCCGCCGGCGGCAACCACCGCAGCCAGCTCCGCCTTGCGCCAGCTTAGCAGCGGGCGCAGCAACGCGATCTCGCTCTCCGCGATGGTTGACCGGGCACGCACCCCTGCCAGCCCTGCCAGCCCGCTGCCCCGGTTGAGGCGCATCAGCAGGGTTTCCGCCTGATCATCTGCGTGATGCGCCGTGGCGACCGCGCCCAACCCATTGTCCTCAGCCCACTTGGCCAAGGCCGCATAGCGCGCCGCGCGGGCCTGCGCCTGAAGATTACCGGGGGCGAGCGTGACGGCAAGCTGCGTAAAGGGAATGCCGCGCTCCCCCGCGATCCGTTCGACCAGCGCGACCTCGCCCGCAGCCTCGGCCCGCAAGCCGTGATCAATGCTGCACACCGCGATTTCACCCGGCAGGGCTGCGTGCGCGAGCAGCAGCAGTGCCAGACTATCCGGCCCGCCCGAAACCGCGAGGCCCAACGGGCCGTTCCGCTCATCCTCGGGCCACAGCGCCGCCAGATCGGCCGCGAAGCGCCGAGGCGCTGTGGCGCTTAGCTGCACTTCACCTTGGCGAGGCTGTTCCTGTATTCGTCAGCCAAGCGACCGGTCGCGACCAGCGGATAGGTCTCACCGAATTCGGCGAGCGCGATGCAGGCCTTGCGGGTGTCATTCTTCGCGATCATCGCCTTGCCGAGATAGAGCAGGCTGTCCGGTGCGCGGTCACCGGCCTTGTTGGCCTGATAGTTCTTGAGGAACCAGCGCGCGGCTTCATCCGGCAGATTGTCGTCGAGAAACGCGCGGCCCAGCAAGTTGCGGCCAAAGCTGATGCGCGGATGGCTGGGATATTGTTCGACAAACTTGGTGAGCTGCTGGCGCGCTTCGGGGAAGAACCCGGCGCTCCACAGGCGGAACCCGTAGGAATATTCGTCATCCCCGGCATCCGCCGTTTGCGGCTTGGTGATCGCCTGCACGGCGGCAAGGCGCGTGGCGCTAGGCGCGGCGATGCTGGCTGCGGGCGCAGGCGTCGGCGCAGCCGCGGTCTGCACCGGCGGGCGCGCGGCGGGGAGAGTGGTGGCAGGCGCGCTGGTTGGGGCAGGCTGAAACGCCGGCAGGGTGGCGGCAGGCGGCGGCGTGGTGGTGATCGGCATATTGGCCGCCGTCTCCAGCGCGGCGAGCCGCAGTTCCATCTGCGAGAGCGCGTTGGCCTGCTCCTCAGAACGGGCGGTCAGCCCGCGCAGCTGCGTCTCCAGCGTGTCGAGCCGCACGAGGATATCGGTCACGGCCGTGCTGGACGGGGCAGCGGGGGAAGACGTCGTCGTCGGCGCAGCAGGATCGCCACCGGGGCCGATCTGCGGTTCAAAGAAACGACCATCGCCGCCGGGGAAGACCTTGCGCTGCAACGCGCGCACTTCGGCCTCGATCTTGCGGATGCGGGTGTCCGCCGCGTTGTCTTGCGCGAAGGCGGGCGCGGGCGCGGTCACCACCGTGGCGGTGCCAGCGGCCAGCAGCATCGCACCGGCAAGGCGCAGAGCGGGGGTTCGCAGGAGGGGGGTCATGGCGCGTCAGGCTCCCTGTCTATGGCCGCGCATCGTGACGCGGCGCACATGAACGTGTTCCGAATCCCTGCCTTGTGCGGGCCCTCAAGTCGAGAGCGGCACAGGGTCTAATCAACGGGAAAAGGGTTAACCGCGCGGTGAAGGCGCCGTTTCGCCCGCTTGTGCGGGGTTGCTGGCCCCGGCGGGAACGGTTTGCCGCACTGCCGCGACTTCTGCCGTCGCCGCTGATGGACTCGCTGTCACGGTGCGTTGCGTGGTGGTGGCCCGGGACGGAGCGGGCGAGCGCGCTTGCGGCACGGCAGCGGCCTGATCCGCCGGAGCTGCCACGCGCGCCAGCAGCGCTGCGGCCGAAACTGGCACGCCCGAGATCGTTTCGGGCCGGTCGGAAATCTTGGCGACGGCCTGCCCGCCGACTGTCACCGACAGCGCATCGGGTCGTCCGGTGTTGATCCGGGGATCGGTCGCAGCCGCCGGAACAGTGACCGCTTCGCCCTGCTTGAGCGTGCGTTCGAGCAGCCGCTCCCCGCCCTCTTCATACAGCCGCACCCAGACGCCGTCCTCCAGCGCGGTCAGCACCACCGGGCCGCTCGTCGCGGGGGTTGGGGATGCGGCAGGCTGGGCCGCAACCGCCGCGGCGCTGGCCGCAGGTTCAGGGGACAGCAGCGAGCCCGGCTCAGTTCCGGCGGCGAAATAGGTGTTGAAGAACGCGAAGGCGCCAATGGCCAGCACCAGCACTGCGGCCGCCGCAGCCCAAGCGAGCCCTGACGAGGGCAAGCGCGCCGGATCGCCCGGCTCCATGTCGGACGAAGGCACCGAGCGCCGCATTGATCCATCGGCAAGTTCTGCCCGCACGGCATCGGTGATGACCGCGGGGTCTAGGCCGACAGCCTTGGCGAAAGTGCGCGAAAAGCCAATCGCATAGGCGCGGCTGGGCAGGGCTTCGAAATTGTCATCCTCGATCGCTTCGAGGTGGCGCAGCGGGATGCGGGTTTCGGCAGCAACCTGCGACAGGTCGAGCCGCAAGCCCTCCCGCGCCGCGCGCAAGGTCGCGCCCGGCCCGAGAAGGGGCAATTCCGGCGCATTACTGGCGCTGGTGTGATTTTCGCTGTCCATGACCCGGGTCCGCGCCTTCTTCTCGAGGCGTTGAGTGTAAGAGTGAGGGTGAATTGTCCTTGAACGGGACTCACCCGCTCAGGGGTGTTCTGTCAAGCAGCGCCATAACGCGCCAACGCGCATGGCGCACGCTTCTCCGCAAGACGGGTGTCAATCGTACTCGATATCGCGCGCATCGGCCCAGGCCGACAGTTCTTCGCGCAAGTTCAGCGACGGATCGGCCAGCCAGCCGGTCATCGCTGCGGTCAGTTCAGCGAGATCGACCTTGCGCACCAATTCCTTGATCGGGCCGACGGCGGCAGGGGTGATCGACAGGCGGCGATAGCCGATTCCCATCAAAGCGAGCGCTTCCAGCCGGCGCCCGCCCATTTCACCGCACACGCCGATATCGACCCCGCTGCCGACAGCGTTCTGCATCACCCGCCGCAGGAACCTGAGGATCGAGGTGCTGAGCCAGTCATACCGCTCGGCCAGCTTGGGGTTGGCGCGGTCGGCGGCGAACAGGAACTGGGTGAGATCGTTGGTACCGATCGACAGGAAACTGAGCTTGGGCAGCAGCAGATCGAGCACTTCGGCCAGCGCGGGCACTTCGAGCATCGCGCCAAACAGGATCCGCTCGGGCAGCAGCTTCTTTTGCGCGCGCAGGTAGATCAACTGTTCATCGAACACCGCCTTGGCTGCATCAAACTCCCACGGTTCGCTGACCATCGGGAACATCACATAGAGCGAGCGTCCGCCCGCCGCCTCGAGAAGCGCGCGCGCTTGGATCTTCATCAGGCCTTCGCGTTCCAGCGCAAGGCGCAGCGCGCGCCAGCCCATCGCGGGGTTTTCATCCTGCGCGGCAATCTCGGATGCGAGATAGGGCACCGACTTGTCACCGCCGATATCGACCGTGCGGAAGATCACCGGCTTGTCACCCGCCGCATCCAGCACATCGCGGTACAGCCGCAACTGGCGCTCACGCTGTGGCAGCGTGGCGGAGACGAGGAACTGGAATTCGGTGCGGAACAGGCCGACGCCGTCCGCGCCGGTCATCGCCAGCGCGCTCATATCATCGCGCAGACCGGCGTTCATCATCACCTGAATGCGGGTGCCGCAGCGGGTGAAGGGCTCGACATCCCTCAGCGAAGCATAGGCCGCCTGCTTTTCGCGGCTCTTGGCGAACCGCGCCTGAAACGCATCGGCGACCTGCGGCAGCGGGCGGATGATGGCATTGCCGACCGTGGCATCGAGCAGGATTTCGTCGCCTTCACGGATCGTGGTGCGCACGCCCTTGGCCCGTCCGATCACCGGCACATTCATCGCCCGCGCCACGATCACCACGTGCGCGGTGAGCGAGCCTTCCTCAAGGATCACACCCTTCAGCCGCCGCTTGTCATATTCGAGCAGTTCGGCCGGGCCGAGATTGCGCGCGATCAGGATCGTGTCGCGGCGCAGACCCTGAGACGCTGCGGTGCCGACCTGCCCGGCGACGATCCGCAGCAGGCGGTTCGCCAGATCCTCCAGATCGTGCATCCGGTCGGCGAGCAGCGCATCGTCGATCTCGCGCATTCGCATCCGGGTGTGCTGCTGCACACGCTCAATCGCGGCTTCGGCGGTGAGGCCGCTATCAATCGCCTCGTTGATCCGCCGCGACCAGCCTTCGTCGTAGGCGAACATCTTGTAGGTTTCGAGCACCTCCTCATGCTCGCCGCCCGCGCCGAATTCGGCTTGGCTGGCGAGCGTGTCGATCTGCTCGCGCATCTTGTCGAAGGCACGGTACACCCGCTGGCGCTCGGCCTCGGTATCCTCGGCCATGACCTGCGTGATTTCTACGCGCGGCTGGTGGTAAACCGCGTGGCCAGCGCCCAGCCCTTTCACCAGCGTCAGGCCGGTCAAGGTCTGCGGCCCGGTCTGCTCCTGCGTGAGCCCGCGCGCTTCTTCCTCATCGACCAGTTCGGCGTTGGCGATCAGCTCGCTCAGCACCATTGCGGTGGTCTGGAGCGCTTCGATCTCGACCTCTTCGTAGCGGCGCGGTTCGACGTGCTGAACGCACAGAACGCCCACTGCGCGGGCGCGGTAAACGATGGGGACGCCGGCAAAGGAGTGGAACTTTTCCTCGCCCGTTTCGGGGCGGTACTGGAAGTCGGGATGGGCCTTGGCCTCGGCCAGGTTCAGCGTCTCGACCTTCTGCGCAATCGCGCCGGTCAGCCCTTCGCCAATCGCCATGCGGGTGACGTGCACCGCGCTCTGATTGAGGCCGCGGGTCGCGAACAGCTCCAACATGCCTTCGCGCAAAAGGTAGATCGAGCAGACCTCGCTCGACAGGCATTCGCCGATGATCTCGACCACCTGATCAAGCTTGGCCTGCGCGTGCAGGCGCGAAGCCATCACCTCGGTCAGGCGGGTCAGGATCTGGCGAGCGGCGGCTGCGGCGGTCATCACCGTGCAGGTCTATTCATTCCGCACGACAAATGCAAAAGTCCAGATTGCAGCACACCGCCCGTCAGGGGCGTCAGATGGACAATCCGTGCCGCTCAGCAGGCGGCAATTTCTTCCTTCAATCGCAATTTCTGCTTCTTGAGGGCCTGGATCATCGCGGTGTCGGGCACGGGCCGGGCCATTTCATCGCGCAACCGGGCTTCAAGGCCGGCATGCTTGCTCTGAAGGGCGTGGAGGTGTGACAACACTGCGGTCGATGCCATTATGCGTTCTCCTATCCAAGCGGGGGGATGCCCCCGGAAAGGCGACTCGGCAAACGAAGCGGCCGAGCCGCGGGTTTCATTGAAACCACAGGCAGCCTAGCTTGCAAAGCCCTCACACAACGTAAATCGGCGCACCTGCCCGTGCGCGCGACGAACCGCACACATGAACCGCGCAGACGATCACGCCAAAGCGGGGTGAAATCTGCACCTGCCATCTACCAAATCGCCGCAGGAACGCGTAGCGCACGCCGTGCATTGGGCGCAGGCCAACGGGCCAGCGGCAAAGTGGAAGGATCAGGGGCGAATATGACCGAGCAGGAGCTCAGGAAAAATCTTGAGTTGCTCAAGACCGAGCATCGCGACCTCGACGCCGCGATTGCCGCCTTGACCGAGGCGGCACGGGTCAGTGCATCAGCCGACATGCTCCAAATCGCCCGCCTCAAGAAGCGCAAGCTGCGGCTGAGGGACCAGATCGCGATTATCGAAGACACGCTGCTGCCGGATATTATTGCGTGATGTGACAGCAAGTCCCTCCCCGTTCGGAACGACTGGGGAGGGACTCTTCGGCCCCGATCATGGTTAATGGGCCAGCAATTCTGTGCCCTCGCGGGACGAAATCAAAAATTGCTTGGAAAGTAACCATAGTCATATGGCGGTGAAGCGCGCGGCGACGTAGCTTGCGGCGCAATATGGCCCGTACCACCAATCTTTCGCGCCCGATCGTCGAGGCGCTCTACACCGAAGCGCTGGTTCTGGCGGATGATGTGCGGGCGGTGTTTGCCGCTGGCACGCGCGAGCCGCTGGCGGGCGAGGACGCCTTCGTGCGCCTCGCGCTCTCGACCGAGGGACTGAAGACCACCACCCGGATGATGCACGTGCTGGCGTGGCTGCTCAACCAGCGCGCGCTGTTTCAGGGGGAACTCAGCGAAAATCAGGTGCGCCTCCACGGTGGTTTGCCGCCGGATCGCGGCTCGGACGAAAAGCAGTTGGCGCTGCTTGAACCGGAAACCCGCGAGCTGATCGCCGACACTGAAAAACTGCACCAGCGCATCGCGCGGCTCGACGAAGCGTGGCGCCAGCATTTCGAAATGGCCTCGCCGGTGCGGGCCTTTCAGGACCGGATCGGACGGGAACTCGGGCGCTTCGGCTAGAGGGTTCCTCCCTGTTCCGCAGGAATGGGGAGGTGGCACCGCGACGCGGTGACGGAGGGGTTATTTCTCCTGACACCGCCTTACCCCTCCGTCAGCCGCCTGCGGCGTCTGCCACCTCCCCATCCTTGCAGGACGGGGAGGGACTTTCGATTACGCCGCCGCCAGCGCCTTCCGCCACCGCCCCAGCCGCGCATCGCGCACTTCGGCGTCCATCTGCGGCTCGAACGTCACCAACCGCCCGCGCATCGCCTGTGCCGCTGCGCCCAGATCGGGGTACATCCCCACCCCGCACGCCGCCAGCATCGCCGCCCCCAAGGCGGTCGTCTCGACAAAGCCGGGCCGCTCGACCGTGATGCCGAGCATGTCGGCCAAATCCTGCGCCATCCAGTCATTCGCCGCCATGCCGCCGTCGATCCTGAGCGTGTGCCACGGTGCGCCATCCTTGGTAAAGGCGGCGCACAGATCATGCGTCTGATGCGCCATTGCCTCCAGCGCGGCGCGCGCCAGCTCGGCCTTGCCGCTGGAGAAACTGAGGCCCGCAATCACCCCGCGCGCGTCAGCCTGCCAATGCGGCGCGCCAAGGCCCGACAGCGCGGGCACGATCACCACCCCGCCGCTATCGGGGATCGATCGGGCGAGCGCCTCGGTCTCCTCGGCCACCTGCACGATGCCGAGCGAATCCCGCAGCCATTGCACCAGGCTACCGGCCACGAACACCGAGCCTTCGATGGCATAGGTGCGCTGGCCTTCCAGCTGGGTCAGCACCGTGCCGAGCAAGCGGTTGGTCGAGCGCGGGATGCGGCGCCCCTGACAGGTCAGCACAAACGCGCCGGTGCCATAGGTCGCCTTGGTCTGGCCGGGTGCAAGGCAGGCCTGCCCGATGGTCGCCGCCTGCTGATCGCCCGCGAGGCCCGTGATCGGGATCGCCCGGCCCAGCAACCGGGGATCGGTCATGGCGAGCGGCCCGGCCATATCGACCACGCCCGGCAGCGCGGCCAGCGGCACGCCGAACAGATCGCACAGCCCTTCGTCGAACTGACCGTCCTCCAGCCCCATCAGCAGCGTGCGGCTGGCGTTACTGGCATCGGTGATATGCGCCGCCCCGCCGGTCAGCTTATAGGTCAGCCAGCTTTCGACCGTGCCGAACGCCAGCGTGCCAGCGTCCGCCGCCGCGCGCACGTCCGGCACGTTATCGAGCATCCAGCGCATCTTGGTGCCGGAGAAATAGGGGTCGAGCAGCAGGCCGGTGCGCTCCTGCACCCCAGCTTCGTGGCCTGCCTCGCGCAGCTCTGCGCAGAAGGGTTCGGTGCGGCGGTCCTGCCAGACAATCGCGTTGGTGAGCGGCTCGCCGGTGCTGCGGTCCCACGCCACCACGGTCTCGCGCTGGTTGGTGATGCCGATAGCGGCAATGCTCGCCGCGCCGCCCGCCTTGGGGATCACTTCCAGCGCGCAAGCCAGCGTCTTGTCCCAGATCTCGCGCGGATCATGCTCGACCCAGCCGCTCTGCGGGTAATGCTGCTCCAGCGGCGCCTGCGCCGAGGCAACCAGCACACCGTCACTCGCAAACAAAATCGCGCGGGTGGAGGTGGTGCCTTCGTCGAGGACGAGGATGTAATCTGCCATGCTGATGCTCTCCCGTATTTTTCGTACCCCTAGCCGGGGGGATTGCGCCAAGTCGAGATACCTCTCCCCTCCCCGGGCCTGACCCGGGGCCCCGCTTCCTTCCCGGTTACCGAGAAGTGAGCAAGATAGCGGGGTCCCGGGCCAAGCCCGGGACGGGGGGAGGAGGCTTCTTCGCTTGCGACTACGCTCGACCAAGCCCAAATGGGAGCTATGGTCACTATCCCCGAAAAACCCTGGCCCACCGGTCTCGCCGAAGCGGTCGAGCCGCTGGTGCTGCGCGTGCTGGCGCCCAATCCCTCGCCCTACACCTTCACCGGCACGCAGACCTATGTCGTCGGCGACCCGCGAGGGCCGGATTGCGCAGTGATCGATCCCGGCCCGAACGAGCCTGAACATATCGCCGCGATTATCGCCGCTGCGGCGGAGCGCACAATCCTCGCGATCATGTGCACCCACACGCACCGCGACCACTCGCCCGCCGCCGCGCCGCTGGCGGAACTGACCGGCGCGCCGATCGTCGGCTGCGCGCCGCTGGTGCTCCAAGTGGACGGCCCGCGCTCGGACGAAGCCTTCGATCCGACCTATGCGCCCGACCGCGTGCTGGTGGACGGCGAAGGGATGCGCGGCACCGGCTGGACGCTTACCGCCGTGGCGACGCCGGGGCACACCTCGAACCACCTGTGCTTCGCGCTCGAGGAAAGCGGCGCGCTGTTCACCGGCGATCACGTGATGGGCTGGTCGACCAGCGTGGTCATTCCGCCCGATGGCGACATGGGCGATTATATGGCGAGCCTCGAAAAGCTGATGGCGCGCGATGACGTGCGCTACCACTCGGCCCACGGTGCCGCGATTGAGAAGCCCAAGCAGCTGGTGCGCGGCATGATCGGCCACCGGCGTCAGCGCGAAAACCAGATCCTGCGCCTGCTGGCCGAGACAGCGCGGCCCGTCAGCGGCTTCATCCCCGACATGTACAAGGGCCTCGACCCCCGCCTGATCGGAGCCGCCGAGATGAGCGTGACCGCGCATCTGATCGACCTCGAAAAGCGCGGGATGGCGGCGCGCGATGGCGAGGTTTGGCGGGTGGTCTGACGGCGTTTTTTGCACGTCCGCTTGCAGGCTCCGGCAATCCATGATCAAAGCCGCGGAGGGGACACTTTCGGGGGGAAGTCGGGATGGCAACAGTAGCAGCTCCGCAGCGCACGCCGGTTGAAGGCACGCGCTTCTTTCTGATCATGGCTCTGGTGATGGCATTCATCATCATCGCCGGATTTTCGCTCAATCTGGCGATGGGCCGGTCCAGCTTTGCGTCGCCGTGGCCCTATCATGTCCACGGCATGATCTTCATGGGCTGGCTGGGTCTCTATCTTGCGCAGGTCGGCTCGATCGCGACGGGTAATATCGCGCTGCATATCCGGCTCGGGAAGCTCGCCTATGTCTGGATCCCGGCGATGGTGGCGGCGGGGGTGATGATCATCCTCACATCCTTGCGCGGGACGGGCGGGCCGTTCTTCTTTGCGCAGAACGAATTTCTGGTCAGCAATATCGCCGGGCTGCTCGTGTTCGGCGGGCTGACGGTGTGGGCGCTGCGGGTGCGGCGTTACACCGGCTGGCACCGGCGGTTGATGCTGGTTGCGATGAGCGCGCTGACCGGGCCGGGGCTTGGGCGGCTGCTGCCGATGCCGCTGCTGATCCCCAACGCGTGGACGATCGCGGTGGCGGCGAGCTTTGTGTTCGGCGCGGTCGCGATGCTGGTCGATTGGCGGAGCAATGGCCGGGTGCATCCCGCCTATTGGTGGGGCATGGGGATCAATGTCGGCGGCTTCCTCGCCTCGATGGCGCTCGCCTATTCGCCCATCGGCTATGCCATCACCGAAGCGGTGATTGCCGGCACGCCGGGGGCCGAGCGGCCGATGGGGCCGTTTCTGCCGCCGGGCTTCACGATGTAGGGCCGGTGCCCAAGCTTTTCGCTCGAAAATCGCGCGGCGCCCCCTATATCGGCGGTTCCTGAGACAACGGGGATACGAGTGATGAGCCTGCTGACCCGCAACCCCACCGGCACCGATCTGCTGGCCGAGATCGACCGCCTCCGCAAGGAGAAGAACGCGGTGATCCTCGCGCATTATTACCAGACGCCCGATATTCAGGACATTGCCGACTTCGTGGGGGATTCGCTGGAGCTTTCGCGCAAGGCGGCAGCCACGGACGCGGATGTGATCGCCTTCTGCGGGGTCAAGTTCATGGCCGACACCGCCAAGATCCTCTCACCGCAAAAGACCGTGATCCTGCCCGATATGGACGCCGGGTGCAGCCTTGAAGACAGCTGCCCGCCGGAGAAATTCCGCGCGTTTCGCGAAGCCCACCCCGATCACATCGCGCTGACCTACATCAACTGCTCGACCGAGGTGAAGGCGCTGTCGGACGTGATCGTCACCTCTTCGAGCGCCGAGACGATCCTCGCCCAGATTCCGCCCGAACAGAAGATCATCTTCGGCCCCGACCGGCACTTGGGCGGATACCTGTCGCGCAAGTTCAACCGCGAGATGCTGCTGTGGCCCGGCGTGTGCATCGTGCACGAGGCGTTTTCGGAGACCGAACTGCTCAAGCTGAAAGAGCAATACCCCGGCGCGCCCATCGCCGCGCACCCGGAATGCCCGCCGACGATCATCGACCACGCGGACTATGTGGGATCGACCAGCGGCATCCTCGCCTTCGCCAAGGACTTCGAAGGCGACACCCTGATCGTCGCGACCGAGCCGCACATCATCCACCAGATGGAAAAGGCGCTGCCGAACAAGACTTTCATCGGCGCGCCGGGTGCGGACGGGAACTGTTCGTGCAACATTTGCCCCTACATGGCGCTGAACACGATGGAGAAGCTCTACGTCGCCCTGCGCGACCTCTCACCGCAGATCGTGATCGAGGAAGGCATCAGGCTGAAAGCGAAGCGCAGCCTCGACCGGATGCTGGACATGGCGAGCGGGACTGTGGGGATGGGCGATTTGGGCAAGGTGCATTTCAGCGGGGATTGAGACTCCGTGCCGCCCTAGGCCCCAGCTTTCGCTGGGGTGACGAAGTTAGAACACGTCACCCCAGCGAAAGCTGGGGCCTAGGGCGGCCATGTGCTAAGCCTCTGAAATGGAACGCGGTGGCTACATCTATATCATGACGAACAGGCGCTATGGCGTGCTCTACACCGGCGTAACCAGCGACCTACCCGCCCGCATCACGCAACACCGCGAAGGCAAGGGCGGCGCGTTCACATCGCGCTACAAATGCAGATGTCTGGTCTATGTCGAGCATCACTCGACCATCGAAGACGCCATCGCCCGCGAAAAGGCGCTCAAGGCTTGGAAGCGGATTTGGAAGATCGAAGCGATCGAGAGGCAGAACCCGTCTTGGGATGACCTCTTCCTCACGCTCAACGCATAATTGCCCTAGGCCCCAGCTTTCGCTGGGGTGACGCGTTTGGTCAGGATGCCCTCGCCCTACTCACCGCCAGCGCAGCCCCCACCAGCACCATCCCCACAATATCCAGCGGCGACAGCACCTCGCCGAATGCCAGCCAGCCGTAGATCGAGGCCACCGCAGGCTGGGTCAGTAGCGCCAAGCCCACCACCAGCGGCGGGAAGTATTTCAGCGCGAACACCATCAACCCCTGCCCCACTAGCTGGCTGAGAACGAACAGCCCCACAATCGGCCCCCACGCCTGCGGCCACACCGGCTCACCCAGCGCCAAGGCAATCGCCAAAAGCACCGGGCAGCCGAACAGGCTCACCCATACCAGCAGGCTCCACGATCCGAACTGCCCGCGCGCGCCTTGCAAGGTCAGCAGGTACACCGCGTAAAGCAGCCCGGCGGCGACGCTGAACAGGTCGCCGATCAGGGTTTCGTTCGAAATCTCGAGGCTGCGGCCCATCAGGATCGCCGCGCCCGCCAAGGCAAAGACAATCGCCAGCCATTCCAGCTTCCCCGGCAGCGTGCGCGCGACGAGGAAGCCCCAGAACAGCAGCACAATCGACCCGGCATTGCCGAACAGCGTCGCATTGCCCAGCCGCGTCATGCCGATCCCGATGTGCCAGCTGGCGAGATCGAGCGCGAAAGTCACCGCCCCCAGTGCCACCAGCGCCAGCGTGGTCGCAGGCATCCCCGTCAGCCGCTGGCCATTCGCCCGCGCCAGCAGCACCAGAAACGGCAATGCCAGAAACAGCCGCCAGAACCCTGCGGCCACTGGCCCTGTATCCGCCAAGCGCACGAACCACGGCCCAATCGCCAGCGCCACGTTCCCGCCGAACAGCGCGAAAAGCAGCAGCCACGCTGCCGGGCGCGGCGGTTCACCGACAAGTTCTACTTGGGGGCGCTCCTCATTTTCCATGCTTGCGCCCTAGCCCTGCGCCCCCCAATTGGATAGCCAATCAAAACTGGCTCACAAGGATTACCCACATATGCACGACGCACTGTTCCAGCCGCTCCAGATGGGCGCGCTCCATGCCAAGAACCGCATTCACATGGCCCCGCTCACCCGTGGGCGCGCGGCCGAGCCGATGTTCACGCCCAACGCGCTGATGGCGACCTATTACCGCCAGCGTGCAGGCGCAGGCATGATCCTCACCGAAGCGACCGGCATCAGCCGCGAAGGCCTCGGCTGGCCCTCGGCGCCCGGCATCTGGAGCGACGAGCAGACCGAAGCATGGAAGGCCACCACCAAGGCGGTGCACGAAGAAGGCGGCCTGATCGTCATGCAGCTGTGGCACATGGGGCGGATCGTCCACCCTGTGTTCCTCGATGGCCAGCCGCCCTTCTCCGCCAGCGCCACCACCGCGCCCGGCGATGCGCACACGCCGCAAGGCAAGCAGCCCTATGCGCAGGCGCGCGAAATGACGCACGAGGACATCAAGCGCACCATCGCCGATTACCGCCGCGCCGCCGAAAACGCCAAGAAGGCGGGCTTCGACGGCGTGCAGCTGCACAGCGCCAATGGCTACCTCGTCGACCAGTTCCTGCGCGATGGCACCAACCTGCGCACCGACGAATATGGCGGCTCGCCGGAAAACCGCACTCGCTTCATGCGCGAAGTGCTGGAAGCGCTGATCGACGTGTGGGGCGCGGACCGCGTCGGCATCCGCCTCTCGCCCAATGGCGATTCGCAGGGCACCGATGACAGCAACCCGGCAGCGACCTTCGGCGCGGCGGCCAAGGTGTGCGACGAACTCGGCCTCGCCTTCGTCGAACTGCGCGAGCCCGGCCCGGACGGCACCTTTGGCCAGACCGACGTGCCCAAGCAAAGCCCGCTGATCCGCCAGATCTACACCGGGACGCTGATCCTCAACAGCGACTACACTGCCGAGGAAGCCGTCGCTGACGTCACCAGTGGCAAGTGCGATGCGGTCAGCTTTGGCCGCCCGTACATCTCCAACCCCGATCTCGAAAAGCGGATCGCGGTCGGCGCGCATTGGAACCCGAACAAGGACGTGCCCAAGAGCTGGTACTTCCCGATTCCCGAAGGCTACGTCGATTACCCGACGCTGGCCGAGGAACAGGCCGAAGCGGCGGAGTAAAAACAACACTGGCGGAACACCCCTTCTTCCCCCCCTCCCCTTGCGGGAGGGGCCGGGGGAGGGGGGCGAGGTCGCAGGCCTCGCCACGTTGCCGCTGGCGTGGAAGCCCCCTCCCCCCGACCCCCTCCCGCAAGGGGAGGGGGAGAATTAGCGTTGCGGCTGATCCGGCGCGGGCGCAGCAGGGGCTGCTTCGGCTCCTTCGCTTGGCGGAGCACCGTCGATCCCCGGCACCGGGGTCACGTCGGGCTGTTCAGCGTCGATATCGCCAGTCGGGATGGCCTGTTGCGGCGCGAGGGGGGCCTGCGATTCGAGCTGTTCCAACGGGATCATCGCATCGCTGATTGATCCGGCGAGCACCTCGCCCGAAGCCTCTCCGCGCTGCTGGGCAGGCGTGGCCGCATCCTCGGAGCAGGCCGAAGCGATAAGAGCAAGGACAAGGATCGCGGCGCGGGTCATTGGCACGCTCTTTTCGCCGCGGCGTCCAATGCGTCAAGGAAATCATCGCTGCTGGCGATCAGGGCGGCGTCCCATTGCTCGGGCGAGACGGTGAGGCCTAACCGCGCCAGACTGGTCACGCCATATTCGGCAATCCCGCAAGGCACGATCCCGCCGAAGTGCGACAGATCGGGGTCGAGATTGACCGAGAACCCGTGCATCGTCACCCAGCGCCGCACCCGCACGCCAATCGCGCCGATCTTGGCCTCGCGCCCGTCGATGTCCTTGGTCCAGATGCCGACCCGGCCTTCGGCGCGCCAGCTTTCCACGCCGAAGCCTGCCAAGGTGGCGATCACCCAGCCTTCGATGGCGTGGACGAAGCAGCGCACGTCCTTGCCGCGCTTGGCGAGGTCCAGCACGAGATAACCCACCCGTTGACCCGGCCCGTGGTAGGTATAGCGCCCGCCCCGCCCGGCCTCGACCACTTCGAACCGCGGATCGACCAGCTCGGCCGGATCGGCGCTGGTGCCAGCGGTGTAGACCGGAGGATGTTCGAGCAGCCACACCAGCTCCGCCTTCTCACCCGCGAACACAGCCGCATTGCGCGCCTCCATCGCCGCAAGCGCAGCCGAATACGCCACCGGCGCACTCTCACGCCGCCATTCAATGGGATATGCAACGCCGGGGACAGGAGCAGTGCTTGCCATGGCGCATCGGTGGGGGCATTGAGCGGCGAGATCAAGAGGCGATTGCGCTTGCGCAGGCCTTGGCACTTCTTGGAATCGGAACAGCACAGATGGCACACGGCAAGCTCGACATGGGGATGGCCTGGACGCAGGCGACGGCGCTGATGGGCCTCAACCGTGACACGATCGGCGCGATTGCGGGGCCGTTCTTCTTCCTGCCCTCGATGGCCAGCGCGCTGTTCATCCCTGTCACCGCGCTCACGACCGCTCCTCCGGCAGGATCGAGCGGAAGCGAAGACCCGGCTGTGGTGATGCAGGCCGCCGTCGATCAGATGACGGCGCTCTACGCCGATAACTGGCCGATCCTGCTGGCCGTATTTGCCATGCAGTTCATTGGATCGATGAGCCTGTTTGCCCTGCTGACCGACCGCGGCAATCCGACCGTGGGCGAAGCGCTGGCGACCGGGATCAAGGGCCTGCCAAGCTATATCGCGGCGCAATTGATCACGGTGATCGGCGCGTCGCTGGCTATCGGCCTCCCGCTCGGCCTGGTGTCGGCGCTGGGCGGTGAGGCGGTGGCGGTGCTCGCGGTGTTCGTCGCGCTGGTGGCGATCATCTACATCATGGTGAAGGTCTCGCTGGCGGCTCCGGTGATCGCGATAGAGGGCCAGCGCAATCCCTTCACCGCGCTGGTGCGGTCGTGGCAGCTGACCAAGGGCAACAGCGTGCGGATTGCCGTCTTCATTGCGCTGCTGGTGGTGGTGATCGGGATCATTTCAGCGCTGGTCTCCGGGATCATCACGCTGATCCTGTCGGCGCTGGGTGGCGGGGTCGCGACCGTCGGCGGGGCTGCGGTCAACGCGCTGGTCAATGCGCTGCTGACCGCGCTGTTCGTGGTGGTGACTGTGGCGATCTACCGCCAGCTGAGCGACGATTTGCCCCAACGCGCCGCCGATGTCTTCGAATAGCGGCGCTCTGCCAAGCCGATGGCCGACACTGACGCAAAGCTAGCCTCCACCCCCGCCACCGGCGCGATCCCGCCTTCGCGCATGGCGTTGCTGTTCATGGTCATGCTGGTGACAGCCGCCGGCAACACCGCGATGCAATCGGTGATGCCCTCAATCGGCACGGCGTTGCAGGTCGACGATGTGTGGATCAGCCTCGCCTATAGCTGGTCGGCGCTGCTGTGGGTGGTGTGCGCGCCGTTCTGGGCGCGGCGGTCGGACCAGCGCGGGCGCAAGGCGATGATGGCGCTGGGGCTGACCGGCTTTATCGTGTCCTTCGTGCTGTGCGGCGCGGCCTTGTGGGCTGGGCTTTCGGGCGTGTTGTCGGCGGTCTGGACTCTGATCGCCTTTGCTGCGGCGCGGAGCCTGTATGGCGGGTTCGGCAGCGCCGCGCCGCCCGCAGTGCAGGCCTATGTCGCCTCCCGCACCCCGCGCGCGGAACGGACGCAGGCGTTGTCCCTGATCGCATCGAGCTTTGGCCTTGGCACCGTGATCGGCCCGGCGCTGGCACCGCTGATGGTGGTGCCGTTCCTTGGCCTCGGGTTGACCGGGCCGTTCCTCGCCTTTGCCGCGATTGGCGTGGTTGCGCTGGTGCTGCTGCGGCTGCGCCTGCCCAATGACGAGCCGCAATATGCCGCGCGCGGGCAGGCGGTCGCCTATTCGAGCGGATCGGGCGCGCCGGTCGATCCGCAGGAGACAACCGAGCAGGAAGATGCCGCAGCAGAGCCGCCGCGCCTTAGCTGGCGCGATCCACGCCTGCGGCCGTGGGTGTTCGCGGGGCTGTTCGGCGGGCACGCGCAGGCGATGGTGTTGGGGATTTCGGGCTTTCTGGTGCTCGACCGGTTAGGCCTGCGCGATACGCCAGCCGAGGGTGCGGGGCCGGTCGGGCTGGTGTTGATGAGCGGAGCGATTGCCACGCTGCTGGCGCAGTGGGGCCTGATCCCACGCTTCGACCTCGGCCCGCGCGCGGCGACCTTGTGGGGGATCGCGACGGCGGCCTTGGGCACGGTCATTCTGGCGATTGCGGGCGACCTGCACCTGATCGCGCTGGGCTATGCCATCGCCTCGCTGGGCTTCGGCCTGTTCCGCCCTGGCACCACGGCAGGCACCTCGCTCGCCGTCACCCGCGCTGAGCAGGGTCAGGCGAGCGGGATCGTCGCGTCACTGGCGGGGGCGAGCTACATCTATGCCCCGGCGCTTGGCGTGTGGCTCTATGGCCATTCCGACTGGCTGGGCTTCGGCTTGATCGTGGCGCTGTGCGCCATCGTGCTGGTGCACGGATGGTTCGCGCTTCAGGCGGACCGGGAATTGACCAAGGAACGCAGCTAGAGAATTTCTAGGACAACGTCCTGAGGGCGACACAAGCGCACGCCCCTGTCGGTCTCGACCAAGGGCCGCTCGATCAGGATCGGGTCGGCAACCATCGCCGCCAACACCGCAGTGTCATCGGCATCCGGCAACCCGCGCTCCGCTGCGTCGGTGCCGCGCAGACGCAGGCCTTGCTGGGGTGTGATCCCGGCGTCGCGATAAAGCTGCGCGAGCTTTTCGGCCGAGGGCGGGGTCTTCAGATATTCCACCACCGTCACCTCGATCCGGCTGAGGTTTTCGAGGATCGCCAAGGTCTTCCTCGACGTGCCGCAAGCCGGATTGTGCCAGATCGTCGCCTTCATTGCCGCTATCCCTGCGATTGAGCCGCCCGTATTCCTAAGCGAGCCGCGACACGAATGCCACAGCGTGTTGATTATCACTCTCGCAAACTGTGGGCCCTTGCAGATGCGAGTAAGTTGCAATAGCTGGCCTTCCAGATCGTCTGAAAGGTAACCCATGATTCTCCGCGCCGCGCGCTGTGCCCTGTTCCTCGGCTGCGCCAGCATCGCCTTCCCGGCGCTCGCCGATACCGCTCCGGACGCCAGCGAAGCTGCTGCGGCGGACAGCGCGGAGGCCGACGACACAGGAGAGCGCGGCCCCAACATCATCGTCACCGGCAACGTGCTCTATGCCGACCAGATCAACGCGCTGCGCACGCCCACGCCAATCATCGACGTACCGCAATCGCTTTCGATCACCACCGCCGACCAAATCGTGCGGCAGGGCTTCGACAGCATCAGCGACATCGTCAACTACACCCCCGGAGTCACCAATTCGCAGGGCGAAGGCCACCGCGATTCCGTGGTGTTCCGCGGCGTCCGCTCCACCGCCGACTTCTTCGTTGACGGGGTGCGCGATGATGTCGAATACTACCGCGGGCTCTACAATCTCGAGCAGGTCGAAATCCTGCGCGGCCCCAACGCGCTGCTGTTCGGTCGCGGCGGGACAGGCGGCATTCTCAACCGCGTGACCAAGAAGGGCGTCGTGGGGGAGACCTTCGGCGGCGTGCGGGCCTCGGTCGATACCTTCGGCGCCTATGACATCTGGGCCGACCTTAACTTGGCGACCAGCGACACCTCGGCGCTGCGGATCAACGCCGCCTACGAGCATCTCGACAATCACCGCGATCTTTATGATGGCGAGCAGATCAGCATCAATCCGACCTTCCGCGCCGAACTCGGCAGCGCGACGACGATCGATCTCAGCTACGAATATCTTGATCACGAACGCTTCATCGATCGCGGCATCCCGTCGGACGACAATGGCGATCCGGTCCGCGCGCTGAAGCGCATCACCTTCGGCGATCCCGACAACAACTACGCGACCTTCAAAGCGCACGTCCTGCGCGGCGCGGTGCAGCACAGCTTCTCGGACAATCTCAAGGGCAACTTCACCGCCTCGTGGGGTGACTATTCCAAGGTTTACGCCAACTTCTTCCCCATTGGCTACACGCCCGCGACCAACATCGTCGCGATGGACGGCTATATCGACACCAACCAGCGCCAGAACCTTGTCCTGTCGGGCAATCTGATCGGCGAGTTTGCCACGGGCGGGATCGGGCACACGCTGATCGTGGGCGGCGAGTATATTGATACCAGCAACAACAACGACCGCTTCAACGCGGTGTTCGACACGGCGGTCGCCGATGGCCGCCGTGCCGATGTCGAGTTCTTTTCGGCGGTCCGGCCCTTCCCTCTGCGCGGCGGGGTCGGCACGCTGGCGAGCGGGCGCACGACGCGGGTGGGCTTCACTTCGCTCAATGATGATACCGAGGCCGATCTGACCGTCTTCTCGGCCTATATTCAGGACGAGGTGAAGATTGCCGATTGGCTGCGGGTCGTGCTCGGCGCGCGGTTCGACAGCTTTGAGATCACCGTGCTCGACAACCGCACCGGCGCGGTGCGCACCCGCAAGGACGAGGAAGTCACCCCGCGGGTCGGGGTGATCCTCAAGCCGCAGGATAACCTCTCGCTCTACGGCAGCTATTCGGAAACCTTCCTGCCGCGCTCGGGCGATCAGTTTGCCGATATCAATCCGCCCAACGATGCGCTCGATCCCGATACCTTCTCCAACCTTGAAGCGGGCGTGAAGTGGGATATCCGCGCGGGCCTGTCGCTGACGGCGGCGGTGTTCCAGATCGAACAATCTTCGCCGCAGGTGGCGGACAGCAATCCTGACACGCTCGACGTGATCGATTCCCGTATTCGCGGGTTCGAAGCGCAGTTCCAAGGGCAGGTGACCCCTGGCTGGTTCCTGACGGCAGGCTATTCCTATCTCGATGGCGAACAGCAAAGCCGCACGGGCCCGACCGGGCGCCGGGTGCGCGAATTGCCTGAGCATATGTTCTCAATCTGGAACAATGTGCAGGCGACCGATCAACTCGGCTTCGGGCTGGGCCTGACCGCGCAGGACGAGACTTTTGCGGACAATGGCAACACCGCCACCCTGCCCGCCTATGCGCGGGTCGATATGGCGGTGTTCTATGATGTGAACCCGAACCTGCGGGTGCAGCTCAACGTCGAGAACCTGCTGGACGAGCTCTATTTCCCCACTGCCCATTCGGCTGACGAGCTGACCGTGGCCCCGCCGATCAACGCACGGCTGACGGTGTCGGCACGGTTCTGAGCGGTTATTCCGGCGTGGGCACTCGCAGTGCCGGGACGGCCTTGGCGGCGTCTTCGGGACTGATGCCGGGGGCAGGCGCGGCGCTGATCCGCTCCTGCCGCTGCCCCACGCGGCCCGCCTGCTCGACCGCCTTGATCAGCCGCGGATACACCCCGCAGCGACAGATATTGGGGACCGCCGCGTCGATATCCTCGCGGGTCGGCACGGGGTTGCGCTGGAGCAGCGCGGCAACCGCGATGACGATGCCGGGGGTGCAATACCCGCACTGGATCGCCTGCTGCGCCACCATCGCCTGCTGCACGGGGTGCGAACGATCGCGCGACACCCCCTCGATCGTCGTGATCAAACGCCCCTCAGCCTCGGCCAGCGTGATCGCGCAAGACCGCAGCGCCACCCCATCGACCAACACCATGCACGCGCCCGAACATTCCGCCCCGCCCCCACACGCCTTGGTGCCGGTGAGGTTCATCGCCTCACGCAGCGCGTAGAGCAGCGGCATACGGGGATCGAGGTCGAACTCGACCGGCCGTTCGTTGACGGTCATGCGGGACATGGGGTGGGCCTAAAGCGGGCTTAATGCCGCCAGCTATCGTCGATCTTGTCGACCCGGCGCTTCCACGCCTCGAAATCGAACATACCCGCGCCGCCCTGCCCGCTCATCACGGAGAGGTCACGCTGGTGGACATCGACCACCTCTTGCGGGACGAGCACGGGGTTGCCCATGCTGAGCGTCGCAACCTGAATCTCGCAGGCGCGCTGGAGCGCCCACATCTTCACGAACATCCCCTGGATCGTGCGGTCCATCACCACCGGGCCGTGGTTGCGCAGCATCAGGATGGAGTGATTGCCGAGGTTCTGCACCAGCCGCTCGCCTTCTTCGGCGCGCACGGTGATGCCTTCGAAATCGTGGTAGCCGATCTGGCCCTGGAAATTGCAGGCGTAGAAATTGGTCGGCAGCAGCCCGTCCTTATGGCTCGCCACGGCCATCGTCGCCGTCGTGTGGACATGGCAGATCGCGTCCGCCCGCGCGCCCAGATGCTTGTGGAAATAGCCGTGCTGGGTGAAGCCCGCCTTGTTCACCATATAGGGCGAACCGCCGACATTATTGCCCTCGACATCGATCTTGACGAGGTTCGACGCGGTCACTTCGCTGTACAGCAGCCCGAACGGGTTGATGAGGAAGGTGTCAGCCTCTCCCGGCACCTTCAGCGAGATGTGGTTGTAGATCGATTCCGACCAGCCGAGGTGGTCGAAGATGCGATAGCACGCCGCGAGGTCAAGCCGCGCCTGCCACTCTTCCTTGCTGCATTCAATCGTGGGTTTGAGCTGGGTTGCCATCGGCCGTTCCTCTCCGTCTATCCTTGGCACAAGCTATCGCACGCTGAGGGAATGCTTTGCAAGCCGCGAGGGCTGCCGCTAGGCCTTGGCGACGATGAATGCGCCCGCCCTATCTTCTGCGAAACTGGTCAGCGGCAGCATTCCCGGACATCTGGTCAGTCAGACCTTGCCCGCTGTCATCGGCGTGGCTGCGATCATGTCGATCGGGATCGTCGATGCCTATTTCATCGGCCAATTGGGCAGCGCCCCGCTGGCCGCGATCAGCTTCATCTTCCCGGTGGCCGTGGCCAGCACCTCGCTGGGTGTCGGCGTGATGGTCGGCATCAATTCGGTCGTCGCCCGCGCACTGGGCGAAGGCGATTTTGAACGCGCCGCGCGGCGGGCCAATTTCGGGATCGTCTTCGCTGTCCTGTGCGGGCTGGTGATGGGCCTCACCCTGTGGCTGCTGATCGATCCGATCTTCACCGCGATGAATGCGCCGCCCGCGCTGATGCCGCTGATCCGCGCCTACATGACGCCCTATGCCTGCGGCTTCCCGCTGAGCCTCGCGATCATGGGCTTCAACGGCGTGCTGCGCGGACAGGGAGAAGCCAAGCGGACGAGCACGGTCAGCATCACCTATGCTGCGGCCAACTGGGTGCTCAACCCGATCCTGATCATGGGCGGGTTCGGCATTGAGGGGTTCGGGATCGCAGGCTCTGCCTATGCGACCGTGATCGGTTGGGGCATTGGCGTGCTGACTGCGCTCGTGCTGCTGCGCGGGACGCCCTTGCCCTTGAACCTCGCTTTGCTGCGCGATTGTAGCCTGATCGACCCGGCGAAAGCGATCATCCGCGTCGGGCTTCCGGCGGCGTTCTCCAATGCGATCAACCCGCTGGGCCTCGCCATTCTGACATCGCTGGTGGCGCTGGAAAGCGAAGCGGCGGTGGCGGGCTTTGGCGCGGCGGGGCGATTGCAGAGCTTCGTGATCGTCCCGCTGCTCGGCCTATCGGGCGCGATTGGCGCAATCGTCGGACAGAATTGGGGCGCGGGCCGCCATGACCGGGCGCGCGAGGCGGCGCTCTATGCCGCGGGCTTCTGCGTCGTGTGGGGGCTGCTCGTCGCAGTGGGGATGATGGCGGCAGGTGAAAGCTTCGCCGCGATCTTCACCGATGATCCCGCCGTGATCGCCGAGTTCGCGCTCTACCTGAAGATCGCCGCGTGGGGCTACGCCGGTTTCGGGCTGCTGATCGTTGGCAACGGGATCATGAACGCGGTCGACAAGGCGGGCTTTGCGCTGATGCAGTCAGTCGCGCGGGTGTTTCTGGTGATGCTGCCGGTCGCGCTGGTCTTGCAGCCTACGATGGGAAGCGCGGCGATTTACACCGCCGAACTCGCCGCCAATCTGTTCGGCGCGGTGTCCGCCGTGGTGCTGGTGCGGCATATCTTTGCCAGACACGCGCCAGCTTGGGTGCCACGCTAGGCGCTTGTTAACCAACCGTGGCGCATAGCCCTGCCCATAAGGGCTAAGAGGTTGCGCACCTAATGGACGATCTGCTGGCGGATTTTATCGCAGAGACCCGCGAGATGTTGGAGGCTTCCGGCGGCGAACTCGTCGCGTGGGAGGCGGATCCGGCTGACCGCGCGCGGCTCGATACGATCTTCCGCTTCGTCCACACCGTGAAGGGCAATTGCGGCTTCTTCGACTTCCCGCGCCTGGCCAGCCTCAGCCATGTCGCCGAAGACGCGTTGGCGGATTGCCGCGCCGGACGGCGTGAGCCTGACCAGCAATTGGTCACCGCTGTCCTCGCCATCATCGACCGTATCGCCCTGATGATTGACGCGATCGAAGCGGGTGACGAGTTTCCCGAAGGCGGCGATGAAAGCCTGATCGCTGCCGTGGATGCTTCCCATGAAACAGCCCCAAGCGACAGGCTGACAGGGATCAAGGAGGGGGCCAACCCACCTCTGCACGCACCGGCTGACGCGCTACTCGGCCCTGGCGAGGAGCAAGCAGCACCCTATCGCCGCGCCGATGCCGCCGCCCAACGCACCATCCGCCTGCCGGTCGAACTGCTTGACCGGGTGATGAGCGGCGTTTCCGACATGGTGCTGGCGCGCAATGATCTGGCCCACCGGCTGCGGCAGGCGGGCAACCAGCCAACGATTGATGGCCCGTTCGAGCGCCTCACCACCATCCTCTCCGATGTGCGCGACGCGATCACCCGGATGCGGATGCAGCGGATCGAGACGCTGTTCGGCGCGCTGCCCCGGCTGGTGCGCGATCTCAGCGCCGAACTCGGTAAGCAGGTCATGGTCGATCTCGACGGCGGCGATGTCGAACTCGACCGCGAGATGATCGAGACGATCCGCGATCCGCTCACCCACCTCATTCGCAACGCGGTCGACCACGGGATCGAGTTGCCGTCTGCCCGCCTCGCTCACGGCAAGCGCGAAATCGGCCTGCTGGCCATCGCCGCGCGCCAATCGGGCAACACCATCAGCATCGCAATCTCGGATGACGGGCGCGGGCTGGACGAGGACCGCATTGCCGCCAAGGCGATCGCCACCGGCCTCATCACCGCGTCAGAGCGGCAGACGATGAGCCGGGACAAGATCCTCAACCTCATCTTCGAACCCGGTTTCTCCACCGCCGAGACTGTCAGCAATGTTTCCGGGCGAGGGGTGGGACTCGATGTGGTGCGCCAGAACCTCGAAAAGGTCGGCGGCAGCATCAAGGTCACCAGCGTTCCGGGCCAGGGCACGCTGTTCAGCCTCCAAATCCCCCTCACCCTCAGCATCATCGCCGGCCTGACGGTAGATGTCGGCGGGCATCGCTTCGCCATCCCGCAAAGCTATGTCGAGGAAATCGTCCAGGCATCAGCCCGCGCGCTCGATTTCACCCGGATGGGCGAGACCGCGCTGGTCACCTTCCGCGGCAACCGGGTGCCGTGCCTGATGCTGGGCGAGGTGCTGGGCCTCAACACCTGCGAAATTGCGGCGCGGGAGCCGACGCTGGTGATGCTGCGGCTCGCCAGCGGCGATCTGTTCGCGCTCGCGGTCGAGGGCATCCACAATCACGGTGATCTGGTGGTCAAGCCGCTTGCGCCTGCGGTAATGCGCTCGGGTCTTTATGCCGGATCGACTCTGCTCGATGATGGCCAGCCGGTGCTGCTGCTCGATGTCGCCAACATCGCCAGCCAGCACAACCTGATGTCCGATACCCGGGTGCGCACCATCGGGCCGCTGGAGGGCGAGACGGTTGTCACGGCCGACGCGCCGCGCGCGATGCTGTTCACCGATTTTGCCGGACGCCGCTCCGCTGTTCGCCTCGAACTGGTGCAGCGGATCGAAACTGCGCCAGCATCTGCCATCGATCGGTCCGCCGCCCGCCCGCGGGTGGTGATCGACGGGTTAATCCTGCCGCTGATCGGCCTGCCCGAAGAAGCCTTGGCCCTGCCGCGCGTGCGCCTGCTGCGCCTGTCGGACGGAGCGTGCGAACTGCTGTATGCGGTCCGCGAAGTAGAAGATGCGGTCGAGCTCAAGGACGCGCTGCACCCGGTGCCGGAAGACGCGCTGGCCGAAGCCATGACGCTGATCGGGGGCCAGCCCGTCACGCTGATCGATGCCCACGCACTGTTCGCGCTGCATGGCGAGCCGCCGCTGGCCGCCGCCCGCCCGCGTTGCCTGCTGCCCGATGGCGAATGGGCGCGCACCATTCTCGCCCCGCTGGTCGCCAGCGCCGGGTATGACATCCTGCCCGAAGGCACCGCCGACCCCGCCGCGATCGGGATTGTGTTCGACGATGTGTTCGAAGTCGCCGAAGCGCTGGGCCGCGCGCTGCCAGCGCGCGTGATTCGCCTGCGCGATCAGCCCGATGCGCCGCCGGGCTGCGAGACGATCTACCGCTATGACCGCGAAGGCCTGCTCGCCGCACTGTCCGAAGCCAACCGCGCGGCCCGCGTCGAAGGAGAGGCCGCATGACCGGAGACCTGCTCGTCATCGCCCAGATCGCCGGTCGCCGCTGCGCGCTCTCCGCGCTCGACGTGAAATCGGTGATCGAGATCGGCACCATCACCCCGATTCCCCGCGCGCCCGTCTGGATTGCGGGCATTACCGCGCTGCGCAGTCAGGCGCTCACCGTGATCGATTGTCGCCGCGCGATTGGCTTTGGCGGCGGGTCTGATGGCAATGACTGGCCGACCGACCACCGCGCCGCCGTGGTGGCGGATGGGGGCCATTCCTATGCGCTGATGGTCGATTCGATTGAAGACATCACCACAGCCGCGGACGAAGCGGGGCAAGTGCCAGGCGGATTCGGGCCGGAATGGTCGCGCGTTGCCACAGGCATGGTCGAGACCATGGCGGGGCCCGCCTTGATGCTCGATCTGGCCGCCCTTCTGGCCGGGCCGGAAACCGCAAGACACGAAATCGAAGCCGCAGCTTAATCCTATGCTTACCAAGTGCGCCTAGGTTCAGGGTTCAAACCGCAGGAACGCCCATGAAAACATGCCTCATCGTCGATGATTCCCGGGTCATCCGCAAGGTTTCGAGGCATATCCTCGAGACCCTCGGCTTTGCCGTGGAAGAAGCTGAAAACGGTAAGCTGGCATTGGACGCCTGCGAAGCGTCGATGCCCGATGTGGTTCTGCTGGATTGGAATATGCCGGTGATGACCGGGATCGAATTCCTCGTCCACCTGCGCCAACGCCCCGGCGGCGAGCGGCCCAAGGTGGTGTTCTGCACCACGGAAAATGACGTGGCCCACATCCGCGAGGCGATTCAGGCCGGCGCGGACGAATATGTCATGAAGCCGTTTGATCACGAGACGCTCCAGATCAAGTTGCAGCTTGTCGGGTTTGCGTGAACCGCTCTACATCCATTCCCCTGATGCCCCCGCCCGGTAAACCGGACGGGAGCGATCGCCGCCCCTTCGCCCGCGCCGGTGCCGCCGCGGTGATCCGGGTGATGATCGTCGATGATTCGCTGACAGTCCGCACGATCTTCAAGCGGATGGTCGAAAGCGATCCCGCGCTGATGATCGTCGGCACTGCCAGCAGCGCCGAACGCGCCATCGCTCAGCTTGCCGCCGATCCGGCCGATGTGGTGCTGCTCGATCTCGAAATGCCCGGCATGGGCGGATTGGACGCCCTGCCCGCGATCCTCGCCACGCCAGGCCGCCCGCAGGTGCTGGTCGTATCATCGCTGACGATGGACGGGGCCGAACACACGCTTGCCGCCTTGCAGATGGGCGCGGCCGACACGCTGCTCAAACCGCGACCCGGCGGGTTCACTGATGAGTACCGCGCGCAATTGCTCGGCAAAATCCGCGCGCTGGGTAGCCGCCTCGACGATAGTGACAGGCTACTCGCCCGCCTTGCCGAACCCAGCTTTGCACGCCCCGGCTATGCCCGGCGCAACTCGCGGCCCGAGGCAATCGCGATCGGCGCTTCGACCGGCGGAATTCACGCCTTGGGCCTGATGCTGCGGCGGCTCGGCCCGGATTTCGATCTGCCGATCCTGATCACCCAGCACCTGCCCGGATCGTTCATGCCGGTCTTCGCGCGCCAGATCGAGGGCGCCTGCGGGCGTCCTGCCGATATTGCCGCCGATGGCCTGATCCTGAGCCCAGGGCGTATCCTGATCGCGCCCGGCCACGGCCACATCGTGGTGCGCCGCAAGGGCGCCTCCGCTCTCACCATTCAGGTCAGCACTGAACCAGCGGCGAGCGGCTGTATGCCCTCGGTCGATCCGATGCTGACCAGCCTCGCCGAAGCCTGTGAAGGCCGCGCGCTGGGGGTGATCCTGTCCGGCATGGGCCGCGACGGAGCGCTTGGGGCCAAGGACCTCGTCGATGCCGGGGGGACGATTTACGCGCAGGATGCCGATTCGAGCGCGGTGTGGGGAATGCCGGGCGCCGTCGCGCGCGCGGGGCTGGCCAGCATGATCGCACCGCCCGACCGGCTCGGCGATGCGGTTATGGCTCAGGCTGCCACACCCGCTTCCCCGGCACTGCGTTAGGCCCCGCGCGTGATAGAAGTCAGCGAAGCCTCACATCAGATCATTGCCGATCTGCTCGAAGCACGTACCGGCCAGCACCTGACCGAAAGCCGCCGCTGGCGGGTCAATTCGGCGCTCGCGGGGATTTTCCGCGCGCACGGGATCAGCAATGTCGATCAGCTCGTGTGCCTGCTCGCCGCGCCTCCGGGTGGGCCGGAGACCCCCGACCTGTCGCAGGAAGTGGTCGAGGCGCTGCTCAACAACGAGACCTATTTCTTCCGCGACAAGCCGACCTTCGATCAGCTGCCGGGGGAAATCCTCCCTGAAATCGCCCACCGTCGCCGGGATATACGGCGCCTTTCGATCTGGTCAGCGGGCTGTTCGACGGGGCAGGAGGTCTATTCGCTCGCAATGCTGTTCAACGAGCAGGCGGAGCGGTGGCAGGGCTGGACGATCGACATTCTCGGCACCGATGTGTCGCACCGTGCGATCAACGCGGCGCGCAGCGGGTGCTACAGCCAGTTCGAAGTGCAGCGTGGGCTCGGCGTCACCCAGATGCTGCGCCACTTCGACGAGACCGCGCGCGGGTGGCAGGTGCGCGAGGATGTGCGCTGCAAGGTGCGCTTCCATCAGCACAATATCCTCGGCCCCTTCCCCGGAAGGATGCCCTTCGATCTGGTGCTGTGCCGCAACGTCCTGCTCTATTTCGACCGGCAGGTCCGCACGCAGGCCTTCGCCCGCCTATCGAGCGCGGTGATGCCAGATGGGTTCCTGATGCTCGGCGCGGGCGAGACAGTGGTTGGCCAGACTGACCGCTTCGTTCCCAGCGCCCGGCGCGCGAGCTTTTTCGAGCCCGTCGGCCTGCCCGCCGCACTTCAGAAGATCGCATAAGCCTGCGGCCGACGCGGACGAGGGCTTTACCCTTCCTTAGCCGCTTCTGTTTAGCATGATCGAATAACAGCGCGCCAAACGGCGTGCCTATCGGGAAACCTGATCGTGTTCACGGCGAAGCAACCCTTGCATCTGACTTCGGTCGGACTGGTGCTCATTCCCATCGGAGTGGCCAGCGTCATGACCGGCGCGTTGGTGCTGGCGGTGAGCTTCAGCGATCACTGGGTCATCGGATCGCGTAGCGGCCTGATGATAGCCGCGATCCTTATTTACACCGCCACGCTGTTCTTCCTTGGCCGCAGCGGCATGGCAAGCGTCCGCGGATTGGAACTGCGCGCCAACACCGACGCCCTGACCGGCCTGCCCAACCGGCACGCGCTGCATGAAGACATCGTGCAAATTTCCAGCGGGAACGAGGAAGTCGCGCTGGCGATGATCGATCTCGACAGCTTCAAGCAGGTCAACGACCACTATGGCCACGCCGTCGGCGATCAGCTGATCGAGCTGTGCGCGCAGCTGATCCGCGACGTCTGCGGGGAGGAAGCGCGCTGCTACCGCCTTGGCGGAGACGAATTTGCTGCCGTGATGGCGGGCAAGGTGTCCGGCACGATCCTTGAGGGGATGTGCCGCACGCTGCTCGAACGGCTCGGCACCCCGGTCACGCTCGGCCATCGCCAGATCGCGGTCGGCGCGAGCATTGGTCTGACCCGTTCGACGGCCGACAATCGCGTGCCCTCGTCCGAAATGCTGCGCCGCGCCGATGTGGCGATGGATATGTCCAAGCGCGGCGGGAAGATGCGCTGCACCTGGTTCAACGAAAGCTTCGACCGCCGCCGCGAACGCCTGCGCGAGATCGAGGACGAGATTCGCAGCGGTATCGCCACGGGCGAATTCAACCTCGCCTATCAGCCGCTGGTCAGTGCCGATGATGCGCGGATCGTCGCGGTCGAGGCGCTGCTGCGCTGGGATCGGGGCAATCGTCCCCCGCTCGGCCCCAATGTCTTCGTGCCGGTGGCCGAGGATTCGGGCCTGATCAACCCGCTGGGCCTGTGGGTGCTGCGTCAAGCGGTGTGCGATGCACTGCGGTGGGGCGACATCACTCTTTCGGTGAACATTTCCGCCGCCCAGCTGCGCAATGCCGAATTCCCGATCAAGCTCGGCGAAGTGCTGGAGGAAACTGGCTTCCCGCCCCACCGGCTCGAACTCGAAGTGACCGAAACCTGCCTGGTGCTCGATCCCGTCGTCGCCGAACGCACGCTGGATGTGATTCGCAGCTTTGGCGTGCGCATCGCGCTCGACGATTTCGGCACCGGCTACGCCTCGATCGGCTTCTTGCGGCGCTTCCGGTTCGAAAAGCTGAAGCTTGACCGCAGCCTTGTGGAACTTGCCGGCGTCGATGAAGGCAGCCGCGCGATGATGCTGTCGAGCATCGCACTGGCCCGCGCGCTCAACATGGGCGTCACGGCCGAAGGCGTCGAAACCGAAGAGCAGGCCGAACTGGTGCGCCTTGCCGGGTGCGACCAGATCCAGGGCTGGCTTTACTACCGCGCGCTGCCCGCCGCCGAAATCGACCGGTTGATGGCCGAACAGAACCGCGCAGACACAAAGGTCGCAGGGCCGGACAAAAAGGACGAACAAGCGGCATGAGCGCGCTCCAGGATATTGCCCTCAACCTTGATGCCGAACAGGCCGAGCACGAGCACAGCGCGCCTGCGACCCGGACGGGCCGCACGCAGCACTGGTTCGCCACGCTTTCGATCGGCAGCAAGATCACCCTGTTCTTCAGCTGCAACCTCGCCTTCGCGCTGCTGGCCGGACTGTTCGTCGTCGGCGGCTATGTTGAACTCGGCCAGCGCGGTGAGCGGATTCGCACCACCCACGAAGCCGCGCTCAAGGCCGAACGGCTGCTGGTCCAGCTGACCGAAGGCCAGCGCCATGCCGAATTGCTGGTCGCTGATGGCGACGACGCCCGCGCCCGCGCCGCACGCGAAGCCTTTGAACAGGCCGCCGCGAGCGTTGCTGCGCTGGCCGAACGGGTCGATGCAGGCGGGATCGACGCGCAGGAACGGCTCGCTCTGATCCGCGAAGGCGTGGCCGATCTGGGACGCCAGGTCGCCGCATTTAATACCGACACCGCTGATGCCACCACCCGCCGGAGCCAAGCCGCCGAGATTGCCGCCACCAGCAGCACCGTGCTCGAAGCCGCGCGGGCGATGACCGTGACGCTCGGCGAAGAAGCCGACAGCATGGCCGATAACGGCGCGGCGCTGATTTCGCGCCTATTGGTGATGTGGATCGTGCTCGCCACCATCCTCACTGCTATCACTTTGTTCGCCCAGCGCTATTTCAACCGCACCGTGGGCGCGACGCTGAATGCGATTGCCCAGCAGATGAGCCGCATCGCTGCCGGAGAGCGCGATGTCGCGATCAGCGGAAAAGACCGGCAGGACGAAATCGGCGAGATGGCGCGCGCCACCGAAGTGTTCCACCGCGCCGGGATCAGGCTCGAACGCCTGAGCCGCGAACGCGCCGAACGCGCCAAGGCCGAGCTTGACGAACAGGCCCGCCAGCAGGTGCTGCGCGAGGAAGCGCGGCTTGAGCGGGAGCGGGTGCTGCAAGGCATCGCCGACCAATTCGAACGCACTGTGGGCGAAGTCGTCACCGGGGTCGTCACCGCTTCCAGCCAATTGCAATCGACCGCCACTCTCATGGCGACCACCGCTGAAGACGCCAGCGCCCGTACTGGCGAAGCATCCTCCGCCATGCAGGAAGCGAACCTTGGCGCCACAGCAGCAGCGGCCGCCAGCGATGAATTCGCCATGTCGATCGGCGAGATCAGCCGTCAGGCCGCCTCGTCTGCCGAACTTGCCCGCGAGGCGAGCATTTCCGCGCGGCGCGCAGACAGCACCATCAGCGCGCTTTCCGCGTCCGCGCTGGAAGTCGGCCAGATTGTCGAACTGATCCAGACCATCGCCCAGCGCACCAATCTGCTCGCCCTCAATGCCAGCATCGAAGCCGCACGCGGCGGCGAAGCGGGCCGGGGGTTCGCGGTGGTGGCAAGCGAGGTCAAGGAACTCGCCAACCAGACCAGCCGCGCCACCGAAAAGGTTGCCGACCAGATCCGCGCGATGCAATCCACCACCGGCGCCAGCGTCAGTGCGCTGCGCGACATCGCAGCCCAGATCGAAAGTCTCGAAACCACGGCGGTGTCCATCGCCAGCGCGGTCGATCAACAATCGGTCGCTGGACATGATCTGGCCCGCAGCATCGATCTCGCCGCGCGCGGGACAGAGAAGGTTGCCGGCCACGTCGAAAACGTTCGTGCCCTGTCGCTGTCAACTGGGGCTGCGGCAAGCCAGGTGCTTTCCAGCGCCACCAGCCTCGAATCGCAGGCCGCTACCCTACGAACTCAGGTTCAGAGCTTCCTTTCACGAGTCCGCGCGGGCTAACCGCTAGTAAATCCACGCGACTCAAGCATTTGGAAAGGATTTTCCTTCACAATTGCTTGAAACAGGGCCCCGGGGATTTGCGGAATGAACATGATGAGCTTGCAGGAGCGACGTGAGGAACAGGCTGTTCCCGACTTCGTGCGCCAGATCAGAATGGAAGAAGGCTTCGACCATCACGACGGCGCTGGGGCTGCGCACCCTACCGCGCCGCGCGCGACGATGCTGGAGCGGATCGACTGGTTCCGCGACCTCTCGCTTTCGGGCAAGATCAACGCGATCTTCGGCACCTTCCTTGCCACCGGCGTGCTCATGGTGCTGGTGCTGGGCGCAGGCCTCGGCGAACTCTGGAACCGCTACAACGCTTCAGCGCAGGTGCAAGCAACGCTTGTCGCCGCTGGGCAGCTGCAATCGACCGCAGGCGAACTGCGCTATCACTCGGTGCGTGTGCTGTATGACCGCAGCCCCGATCTTCGCGAACAGCAGCGTAAAGGCGAAAGCGCCCTATTGTCGCAAGTGACCGCGATCGAAGCCGCGCTGGCGAAGGACGCACCTGAACTCGCCCCGCGCGTAGTGGCCCTGCGCGAAGAACTCAGCCAGTTCGAAAGCATCTTCGACAGCGCCAGCGAAGCCGTGCGCGGCGGGGCCGACACCAACGCCGCAGCCGCGAAAGTATCTGCCCAAGGCAGCGCCTTGATGGGCGCCAGCGCGCGCCTTTCCGCCGATCTGGCGGCCTTGGGCGAGACCCAAAAGGCCACCGGCATCGGCTACTTCTTCAACATGATCCTGCTCCTCGGGGCGCTGGCCCTTGTTGGCGGCGTGGTGTTGGTGCTCGGACTTGCCTATCTGTCGCGCGATTTCTCGCGCAAGATCGTCGAGATCGCAGGCGGCATGAACCAGTTGGCAGCGGGCGACCGGCATTTCACTATCGAAGGCGCCGAGCGCAAGGATGAGATCGGCCAGATGGTCCGCGCGCTCGATCTGTTCAAGCGCGCCAACAAGTGGATGGAAGACCGCGCGCGTGAACGCTCGGAACGCGCCGAGCAGGAATTGCAGCTGCAACAGGAACGCGAGCGCGAACGGCTCGAAGGCGAAGCGCGCAAGGCCGCGCTGCTGGATGAAGTCGCGCGCCAGTTCGAACGCACCGTCGGCGAAGTCGTGAATGGGGTCGCCGCCGCATCGAGCCAGCTCCACACCACAGCGACCCGCATGGCATCCAGCGCCGAGGAAGCCAGCCGCCGCACCGGCGAGGTCTCCCTGTCGATGGAAGAAGCCAACGCCGGCGCCACAGCCGCGGCAGCTGCGAGCGATGAATTCGCCCTCTCGATCAGCGAAATCAGCCGTCAGGCGGCGTCGTCGAGCGAACTCGCACGGCTCGCCACGGTTGCGACCGGCGAGGCGGATGAGACCATCTCGGCTCTCGCTGCTTCGGCGGATGAAGTGGGCCAGATCGTCGAACTGATCCAGACGATTGCCCAGCGCACCAACCTGCTCGCCCTCAACGCCTCAATTGAAGCGGCGCGCGGCGGTGAGGCTGGACGCGGGTTCGCGGTGGTGGCGAGCGAGGTCAAGGAACTCGCCATGCAGACCACCCGGGCGACCGAAAAGGTCGCCGATCAGATCCGCGCGATGCAATCCACCACCGGCGCCAGCGTAAAGGCGCTGCGGGCGATTGCTGGACAGGTGAAGGATCTGGAATCCACCGCCGTCTCAATCGCCACCGCGGTCGATCAGCAATCTGTTGCCGGACGCGATCTGGCGCAGAGCATTGATCTGGCCGCACGCGGGACCGAGAAGGTCTCCGGCCATATCGAGGACGTGCGTCATCTGTCGCTTTCAACCGGCGCTGCCGCCTCGCAGGTTCTGCTGAGCGCCAACGAGCTGGAGGCGCAGGCCTCGCATCTGGGCGAACAGGTTCGCGGGTTCCTGCGCACAGTGCGGATGGGGTGATCCCGTTGCCACGGCAACCTGTTCCGCGGCGGTCATTGCTGATCGAACGGGCGTCGCAGGGCGGTCGGGAACATCGGCAATCCTGATCAGCATCTCGCTGGCGGCTTGTGATGCCACGGCGCAGCAAGAAATTTGGTCTTCTTGGCTGCGGCCTGGCCGGACATGACCGGCTGGGGCGGGCGTAGTGTCGAGCACGGCCTGACCGCCAGCGTCAGCTTGTTGGGCCACAGGTGCCCCGCTTGGCGGCCTTGTGAGTCTCAGCGACGCGTGCAATAGGCGCCGCCCTCCTCATTCATGCTCAATATGAAAGGCTCGGCCCCGTGACTGGTATTGCGCCGACAGCGCTCGGCCTCGACTTTGGTACAACCAATACCGTCGTGGCGCTCAGCGGCGGCGGGGACAAGTCGCAGCTGATTTCCTTTGACGGTGAGGAGGCGACCGGCGAGATTTTTCGGTCAGCGCTATGCTTCTGGGAAGAAGGCAGCGGGCCGAACAGCATTGCCAGCGAGGCCGGTCCGTGGGCAATTGCCGAGTATCTTCAGTCGCCGGTCGACAGCCGCTTCGTGCAGTCGTTCAAGACTGTTGCCGCAAGTGCGATATTCGAGCGCGCGCAAATTTTCGGACGGTCATTCCGGTTCGAAGATTTCGGGCAGTTGTTTTTGCAAAAGCTCCGCGATCACGCCGGCGGCCAGCTATCAAGCCTACCGCCGCGCATCGTTGTCGGTCGGCCTGTCGAATATGCCGGCGCGCGCCCTGACTCAGCCTTGGCGCGACAGCGCTACGATTTGATGTTTGAGAAATGGGGTTCGCAGCTCCATTATGTCTAT
>NZ_OY284436.1:0-12500 GCF_958304185.1 uncultured Erythrobacter sp. | reverse complement strand
TCTTGCGATAGTGAGGAGAATTATCTCAGCCAGATAATCAATTTGATTAATGTGATGATATTCGCCGCCCAGCCACAGACCCAAAAGCCTGCACCAGCACGACGATACCGCCACGGCATCGATTTAAAAACCCATTCACAATGTCAAAGAACGGCAATCCCATGCAAAACATGGCGATCACCTAACCTGCCGAAGCAGGATCAGTTTTCGTTTCATCTATCGGATATGTTGAGCGCGCTGGCATAAAGCCGCGCTGCATCATGTGTACCTGGTGGAGCCTATCGGGATCGAACCGATGACCCCCTGCTTGCAAAGCAGGTGCTCTCCCAGCTGAGCTAAGGCCCCTTACAGGTAATGGTGGGCCTGAGTGGATTCGAACCACTGACCTCACCCTTATCAGGGGTGCGCTCTAACCAACTGAGCTACAGGCCCACACCACCGCGTCCGGCCGCCATTCCCGAAGGAACAGGCTGCCGCGTGGGCGTGAGCCGGCTCAGGCACACAGCTTACAGGCACAGAAGTGCTGCAAGCTGTATCCGATTGATGAAAGGACATGAGGACGACGGCAATGTTCTTTGGAAGCCACGAAGCTCTTCCGGAGGCTAGCCCCGGCGCTTTCGTGAATATCCTTAGAAAGGAGGTGATCCAGCCGCAGGTTCCCCTACGGCTACCTTGTTACGACTTCACCCCAGTCGCTGAACCCACCGTGGTCAGCTGCCTCCTTGCGGTTAGCGCACTGCCTTCGGGTGAATCCAACTCCCATGGTGTGACGGGCGGTGTGTACAAGGCCTGGGAACGTATTCACCGCGGCATGCTGATCCGCGATTACTAGCGATTCCGCCTTCATGCCCTCGAGTTGCAGAGGACAATCCGAACTGAGACATCTTTTGGAGATTAGCGCATCCTTGCGGAATAGCTGCCCACTGTAGATGCCATTGTAGCACGTGTGTAGCCCAGCCTGTAAGGGCCATGAGGACTTGACGTCATCCCCACCTTCCTCCGGCTTATCACCGGCAGTTTCCTTAAAGTGCCCAACTTAATGATGGCAACTAAGGACGAGGGTTGCGCTCGTTGCGGGACTTAACCCAACATCTCACGACACGAGCTGACGACAGCCATGCAGCACCTGTCACTAGGTCCCCGAAGGGAAGAAATCTGTCTCCAGAAGTCGTCCTAGGATGTCAAAGGCTGGTAAGGTTCTGCGCGTTGCTTCGAATTAAACCACATGCTCCACCGCTTGTGCAGGCCCCCGTCAATTCCTTTGAGTTTTAATCTTGCGACCGTACTCCCCAGGCGGATAACTTAATGCGTTAGCTGCGCCACCCAAGCTCTATGAGCCCGGACAGCTAGTTATCATCGTTTACGGCGTGGACTACCAGGGTATCTAATCCTGTTTGCTCCCCACGCTTTCGCACCTCAGCGTCAATACTTGTCCAGCGAGTCGCCTTCGCCACTGGTGTTCTTCCGAATATCTACGAATTTCACCTCTACACTCGGAATTCCACTCGCCTCTCCAAGATTCTAGCTTTCCAGTTTCAAGGGCAGTTCCGGGGTTGAGCCCCGGGATTTCACCCCTGACTTAAAAAGCCGCCTACGTGCGCTTTACGCCCAGTAATTCCGAACAACGCTAGCTCCCTCCGTATTACCGCGGCTGCTGGCACGGAGTTAGCCGGAGCTTATTCTCCCGATACTGTCATTATCATCTCGGGTAAAAGAGCTTTACAACCCTAAGGCCTTCATCACTCACGCGGCATTGCTGGATCAGGCTTTCGCCCATTGTCCAATATTCCCCACTGCTGCCTCCCGTAGGAGTCTGGGCCGTGTCTCAGTCCCAGTGTGGCTGATCATCCTCTCAGACCAGCTAAAGATCGTCGCCTTGGTAGGCCTTTACCCCACCAACTAGCTAATCTTACGCGGGCCCATCTAATGGCGATAAATCTTTGGTCCGAAGACATTATCCGGTATTAGCAGTAATTTCTCACTGTTATTCCGAACCAAAAGGCAGGTTCCCACGCGTTACGCACCCGTGCGCCACTAACCCCGAAGGGCTCGTTCGACTTGCATGTGTTAGGCATGCCGCCAGCGTTCGTTCTGAGCCAGGATCAAACTCTCAAGTTGTGTCACACACCAAACTAGCATGGGGAAAACCCCACCCTCCAGTCTGGCATGAGCTGCAAGGAGCCAATACCTGCTGTCAAACGTAATGGATACGAATGAACATGCTTATCATCCGAGCAAACGTGGAGTCTGCATCGGATGTGGCATCGGCTTAAATTAACCGGTTACCGGAGCCTTGAGGTCCCCGGACCGGGCGCCGTCGCCCACATGTCCCTTCATCAAAAACCAACAATGTCAAAGAGCCACCAGACAGTAATAGCGGACAGCGCTTGGTTCCCCGATTTACACCGGGGGACCGGCTATCCGTTTATGTTGGCGACCGGTCGTTGCGGTGGCGGTGGAAGCCGTCAGCGCCGCGTCGGTGGAGCCCATCTATGAGGGGTTCGTGATTCGGTCAACGGCTTTTTGCAATTTTATTTCACTGGCACGCAAGAACCGCAGAATTCTGCCATTTTTTCCCTTCATTCGCCCCCCGATAGAGCCTTCGTGCCTGGGTGAAACGCCCGTTTGAGGGCCCGAATCCGGGTGAATCGGGGGTCTGAATCGGGTTTTGAGCCTCATTCTGGAGGACAGATCCGCTGTTTCCCCCGGCCTAATCGAGGTTCCCTACCCAACAGGCCCCGATTCACCGCCTCACCGTGATTCGTCCCCCCGTCTGGCCTATGTTGGGAAGTCTACGCAGCGGTGGTAGAATGCCGGATGTCGGACAGGGCCGTCAGCATCCTGCCGCATGGGGAGATACCTTATATGCCCGCTCGCACCCTTATGGCAGCAACCGCCCTCGCCATTTGCGCCCCCACGATGGCTGAGACCCCGGCTACCAGCCCTTCATTCCCCACGTCGGTCAGCGCGACAATCGATCCCGCTGCGGAAGTCCTTACTCTAGAGACAGAGCGTCACAGCCGCCTGACGCTTCCTGTATTGGTAGAAGGCACCGGGCCGTTCGCCTTCATGATCGACACCGGCAGCCAAGCAACCGCCGTCACGCACGAGATTCGCACCACTGCCAATCTCGCGCCCGCGGGCACAGCGGTGCTGGTAGGGATGGCCAGCCGCCGCGAGGTGGAGCTCGCCAGTGTCAGGCGGATCGAATTTGGCACCAACAGCTATACCAACTTCTCAGCGCCAGTGCTGTCACGCGAGAATGTCGGTGCGGATGGGATCATCGGGCTCGACGCGCTTCAGGACTTCCGCGTCCTGATCGATTTCCGCAAGCAGACCATCGCGGTCGAAGATGCCAGCATGAAGGAGAAGCGCGGCGGGTTCGAAATCGTGGTGCGGGCGCGTAGCCGCCTTGGTCAGCTGCTGATCACTGACGCAACGGTCGAAGGCGTCAAAGTGACGGTCATCATCGATACCGGCGCGCAGGCGAGCCTTGGCAATATGGCCCTGCGCGACAAGATCCGCGCCAAGCGTGCGCAGGATGTCGTCACGACCGACGTCAATGGTGTCGACATCGTCGGCGAGCTCGCCATCGTCCGCTCGCTCAGCATCGAAGGCCTGGCGCTGACCGATGTGCCGCTGACTTTCGCCGATACCCCCGCCTTTGATGCATTGGGGCTGCGCGATCAGCCGGTGCTCTCGATCGGAATGCAGCATCTGGCGCTGTTCGATCGGGTCGCGATCGACTTTGGCCGTCAGCGCATTCTGTTCGATGTCCCCGCCGATGTTGCCCGGGCGATGCGGCAAGCCAAGCAATCGGCGAACTACCGCCCGCGCTACTAGAGTTATGATCGCCTTGCGGTAAGGCACCGGCGCGCCCACATCAGGGGCCATGCCGCCCGAAACCTCCGCTCCCGCCGATCCTGCCGACGCCAATAAGAGGACTCGCGCGCGAGACGTGGAAAGCTGGGCGACGCTCAAGCGCTTCCTGCCCTATCTCTGGCCCAAGGATAATCCAGGCCTCAGGATGCGGATTGCGGTTTCCATGGTGCTGGTTCTGGCGGCCAAGGGCGTCACACTTGCCCTGCCCTTTGCCTATAAGGGCGCGGTCGATGCCATGTCAGCCACCGGGGTGGGCGCAGCGAGTGACGGTGCGACCGTCGCCCTCGCGCTGGTTGCCGCCTACGCGCTGGGGCGCTTCACCTCGGTCGCCTTCGACAATCTGCGCAACATCGCCTTCGAGCGGGTCGGCCAAATCGCGACGCTGCATCTGGCCGAGGACGTGTTCCACCGCCTCCACCGTCTGTCCTTACGCTTCCACTTGGCGCGGCGCACCGGCGAGGTCACCAAGATCATCGAGCGCGGGACCAAGAGCATCGACCAGATGCTTTACTTCCTGCTGTTCAACATCGCCCCCACCATCGTCGAGCTGATCGCGGTCGGGATCATCTTCTATATCAATTTCGGGATCGAGCTGGTGCTTGCCACGGCGGTCACCGTGGTCGCCTATGTCTGGGTGACGCGGGCGATCACGGAATGGCGCACCAAGCTGCGGCGCGAGATGAACGAGCTCGACGGCAAGGCGCTGTACCGCGCGGTCGATTCGCTGCTGAACTATGAGACGGTGAAGTATTTCGGCGCCGAAAAGCGCGAGGAAGCGCGCTACAGTCAGGCAGCGCGCGCCTATGCCGAGGCGGCGGTGAAGTCCGAAAACTCGGTCGGCCTGCTCAACATGGCGCAATCGGTCATCACCAATGCGCTGGTCGGCGCGGCGATGGCCTATACGGTATGGGGTTGGAGCACCGGGGCGATGACCGTGGGCGATCTGGTGCTGGTCAATTCGCTGCTGATCCAGCTGTTCCGTCCATTGGATGTGCTGGGCTGGGTGTATCGCACGATCCGCCAAGGCCTGATCGATATGGCCGAGATGTTCCGCCTGATCGACACCGATATCGAGGTGAGAGACAAGCCGGGCGCGCCCGCGCTGATCATCCGCACGCCCACTGTCGCCTTTGACAATGTCACCTTCGGCTATGATCCGGGGCGCACGATCCTCAACGGTCTGAGCTTTGAAGTGCCAGCCGGCAGCACCACCGCGATTGTCGGGCCTTCGGGCGCGGGCAAGAGCACGATCGGGCGTCTGCTGTTCCGCTTCTATGACCCCCTGTCCGGCCGGATCATGGTGGGGGGCGAGGATATCGCCAGCGTCACGCAGGAAAGCGTGCGCGCGGCCATCGGGATCGTCCCGCAGGATTCGGTGCTGTTCAACGAGAACCTCGCCTATAACATCGCCTATGGCGCTGAAGGCGCGGATCAGGCGATGGTCGAACAGGCCGCACGCGATGCAGCGCTCTCCCCGCTGATCGAACGCCTGCCCGACCGGTTCGAGACGATGGTGGGCGAGCGCGGTTTGAAGCTTTCGGGCGGGGAAAAGCAGCGCGTCGCCATCGCCCGCACGCTGGTGAAAAACCCGCCGATCTTGTTGCTCGACGAAGCGACCAGCGCGCTCGACACCCGGACCGAGCAGGAAATCCTCGGAACTTTGCGGCGGATTGCGCAGGGCCGCACCACCATTGCGATTGCCCACCGGCTGTCGACCATCGCGGACGCTGACAACATTCTGGTGCTGGACCACGGACGGCTGGTGGAGAGCGGCGATCATGTCGGCTTGCTCAAGCGCGGCGGGCTGTATGCAGAGATGTGGTCGCGCCAGGCGGCAGAGCGGCGCGACGAAGATGTCGAAGTCGATGCCGAGGCCGCCGAATAGCGCGGCAGGATTGCTAGCACGCTAGGGCGGCGTTACCTCTGCTCCAATGCCCTCGCCTTGCGCGGGGCGCTCATGGAGAGAGACCTAGGAATATGCGCCACGCTCGTCTGATTGCCCTGCTGCTCGGCAGCGCCGCCCTCACCCCTGCCGCCGCGCAGGATACTGTTGCCCCGCCCGCCGAGGTGCCGACCGTGCCGGTGCCCGCTGCGCTCACCGCCGAGGAAATGCCGCCGATCCCGCTCGAACTGGCGGCACACGTCCGCCCCTATCTCGAATCCCGCGGCGCCGGCTTTGCCGGATGGGACCCAAACACCCGCGCGGTGCTGATCAGCACCCGCTTCGCCAATGTCAGCCAGCTTCACCGGATTGCGATGCCGATGGGCGCGCGCACGCAGATCAGCTTTGAAGCCGAGCCGGTCTCGGGCTCCTACGCTCCGACCAAGGGTGACGTGATCATCGTCACCAAGGATCGCGGCGGAGACGAGTATTACCAGCTCCACACCCTCAAGGATGGCCGCCTCACACTGCTGACCGACGGCAAGAGCCGCAACCAGCCCAATGCGTGGAGCAAGGATGGCGAACTCATCGGTTTCAGCTCGACCCGGCGCAACGGGGTGGATTCCGACCTTTATGTGATGAACCCGCGCGATCCCGCCTCGGCCCGGCTGGTGCATGAGAGCAAGGGCGGCGGCTGGGCGATCATCGCCTTTTCGCCCGACAAGACCTTCGCCTATGTCGCTGATTACAACTCGGTGCAGGATGTCGATATCTACCGGCTCGATCTTGCCAGCGGCGCGATGAGATCGATTGGCAACCCCAAGGCGGAGATCGCCTTCAGCGGCATGGAGATCGCGCCCGATGGCACGCTGTGGGCAACCAGCGATGCCGGCTCCGATTTCCAGCGGCTGGGCCGCCTCGATCCTGCGTCGGGCAAGTTCACGCCAGTCTCCAAGGAGCAATGGGACGTCGACAGCTTCGATGTCTCCGATGACGGCAAAACCATCGTCTATGAGGTCAACGAAGCGGGATCGGACCGGATGCGCATCCTTGACGTGGCGAGCGGCAAGGTGACGAAGGTCGATGTCCTGCCCGCCGGCCAGATCGGCGGCTTGGAAATCGCGCCGTGGGGCGAGATCGGCTTTTCCTTCTCCAGCGCCAAGAGCGCGGCGGATGTGTGGTCGCTCGATCCCAAAACGATGCAGCTGACCCGCTGGACCACGAGCGAGACGGGCGGGCTCGATCCTTCCGTCAACGTCGAACCCCGCATCGTGACCACCAAGAGCTTTGACGGGCTTGAGGTCTCCGGCCTGCTCTATCTCCCCGATCCGGCGAAGTTCCCGGGCAAGCGCCCGTTGATCGTCGATGTCCACGGCGGCCCGGAAGGGCAGAGCACGACGGGCTTTGCCGGGGCTGGCAACTACATCCTCAACGAGCTGGGCATCGGGGTGTTCTTGCCCAATGTGCGCGGCTCGACCGGGTTCGGGAAGACGTTCGTCAGCCTCGACAATGGTCCGTTCAAGCGCGAGGATTCGGTCAAGGACATGGCCGCGCTGATTGACGCCGTCCGCGCCGATCCCGCCGTCGATCCGGCCAAGGTCGGCGTCAGCGGCGGGTCTTACGGCGGTTACATGTGCTATGCCGCAGCTGTGCAGCTGAAGGACAAGCTCGCGGCGACCCAGTGCACCGTGGCGATCAGCAACTTCGTCAGCTTCCTTGAGAACACCAACCCCTACCGGCAGGACCTGCGCCGGGTGGAGTATGGTGATGAGCGCGATCCGGTGCAGCGCGCCAAGCTCACCGAGATCAGCCCGCTGACCCGCGTGAACGAGATCACGAAGCCGATGTTCGTCATCACCGGCGCCAATGACCCGCGCGTGCCCAAGTCCGAGGCCGATCAGATGGTCGCCGCGATCCGCGCCAATGGCGGGGAGGTGTGGCATCTGGTCGCGGCTGACGAAGGCCACGGCTTCCGCAAGAAGGCCAATTCGGACTACGCCTTCCTCGCCGAACTGGTGTTCTGGAAGAGGCACCTGCTGGGCGAGTGACCCCGCGCGTCTCCGCCTGTTGGAGACACATGAGACACTGTCCAGAAGCGAAAATCCCGCCCCCCGCAACCACGCGAAAAGCGATCGCAGCGAGGGGGCGGGCGAAGGAAGCGGGCGGAACATGGCTGCGATCCTGCCAGCGCCTGAGCCGGTAGGAAAGCGACCGGATCAGCGGGCGGCGCGGGCGGAAATATCCGACAGGATGGCCAGTGCCTCCTCGCGCCGCTCCCATGGCACGAACAGGTGATCGTGGTGAAAGCCTGCGACAACATTGCAGGCGATCCCGGCTGCGGCCAGCGCGGTAGCGATCGCCGCGGTCAGCCCCACGCCATCGAGCGCGGAATGCACCATCAGGGTGATGCAGGCGAACGCGCCGCCCTCGCCCGAGACAATCGCCGTCAGCCCCTCATCCTCGCGGATCAAGGCAAAGGCGTCTGCCGGCGGATCGCCCGCAACCAGAGCGAAATCCCACCGCCGCGCATCCAGCACCGGGGCCATGCCCGCCAGCATCCCTGCAAGGTCGCTGACCGGCCCTGCGCCCATTACAGGATATACTTGCTGAGGTCGGTATTGCCCGCCAGCCCTTCGAGCCGCGCCTTCACATAGGCCGCGTCGATCGTGATCGTCTGGCCGGTAAGGTCCTCCGCCTCGAAGCTGATTTCCTCAAGCAGCCGCTCCATCACCGTCTGCAACCGCCGCGCGCCGATATTCTCGACCGTCGCGTTCACCTGCGCCGCGATGCGGGCGATCTCACTGATCGCGTCATCAGCGAAGTCGAGCGTCACTTGCTCGGTCCCCAGCAAGGCCTTGTATTGCGCGACCAGATTGGCGCGGGTTTCGCTGAGGATGCGGACGAAATCGGCCTCGGTCAGCGCGCGCAGTTCGACCCGGATCGGCAAGCGGCCCTGCAATTCGGGCAGCATGTCGCTGGGCTTGGCGACATGGAACGCGCCGCTCGCAATGAACAGCACATGGTCGGTCTTCATCGGGCCATACTTGGTCGCAACCGTGGTGCCTTCGATCAAGGGAAGCAAATCGCGCTGCACGCCCTCACGCGACACCGATCCGCCGCGCACGTCGCTGACCGCGATCTTATCGATCTCGTCGAGGAAGACGATCCCATTGGTTTCGGCATTCAGCAGCGCCGCGCGGGCGACATCGTCCTGATCGAGCCGCTTGTCCGCCTCTTCATCCACCAGCCGGTCCCACGCTTCGGGTACGCGCAGCTTCTGGCGGCGGGTGGGTTTGCGGCCCAGCGCCTTGCCCATCATGTCGCTGAGGTCGATCATCCCCATCTGGCCGCCCATATTGCCCATGTCGAACGGGGCGGCAGGGGTATCGCGCACCTCGATCTCGACCTCGACATCGTTCATCGCGTTCTGGGTGATGCGCTGACGAAAGCTGGCGCGGGTCGCTTCGGAGGCATTGTCGCCGACCAGCGCGTTCAAGAGCCGGTCCATCGCCGCTTCCGACGCGGCTTCGCGCACCTTCTCGCGGCGGCGTTCCTTTTCGAGCCGGATCGCTTCTTCGACGAGGTCGCGGGCGATCTGTTCGACATCGCGGCCGACATAGCCGACCTCGGTAAACTTGGTCGCTTCGACCTTGATGAACGGGGCTTCGGCGAGCTTCGCCAGACGGCGGCTGATCTCGGTCTTGCCGCAGCCCGTCGGGCCGATCATCAGGATGTTCTTGGGCGTCACCTCATCGCGCAAATCCGCGCCGAGCCGTTGGCGGCGCCAGCGATTGCGCAGCGCAACGGCGACCGCGCGCTTGGCCTCGGACTGGCCGATGATGTGTTCGTCGAGCGCGGCGACGATGGCTTTGGGGGTGAGGTTTTCCATTATTTTCCCTATGCTCTCTCCCCTTCAGGGGAGAGATACGGAGGCTTGGCTGCGCAGCAGCCTAGCCGGAGTTGAGAGGGGCACTGCGCATTCCCCTCTCCCAACCCTCTCCCCTGAAGGAGAGAGGGCGATCAGACAGTCTCGACCGTCAGGTTGCCATTGGTAAAGACGCAGATGTCAGCAGCAACGGCCATCGCCTTGCGCGCGATGGTTTCGGCATCGGCCTCGTAATCGGCAATCGCCCGTGCGGCGGCGAGCGCGAAATTGCCGCCCGATCCGATCGCGGCAATATCGCCCACCGGCTCCAGCACATCGCCATTGCCGGTCAGCACCAGCAGCGTGTCATGGTCGGCCACGATCATCAGCGCCTCAAGATTGCGCAGATATTTGTCGGTGCGCCAATCCTTGGCCAGCTCCACACTCGCACGCATCAGCTGACCGGAATATTGCTCAAGCTTCTTTTCCAGCCGCTCGAACAAGGTGAAGGCATCCGCCGTCGCTCCGGCGAAGCCCGCGATCACGGAGCCATCTCCGATCCGGCGGACCTTGCGCGCATTGGGCTTCATCACGGTGTTGCCCATCGACACCTGGCCGTCTCCGGCGATGACGGTCTTGCCGTCACGCCGCACGCCGATGATGGTGGTTCCGTGCCACTGGACGAGGCCGTGGCTGGCATTATCGCTTGTCATGTCGGGGAATATGGCGCGCCTTCCCGCAGGATCAAGCGCGCAAGTGCCAACCCCTTACGGGCCGCCTGGCCCGCCGCCACCCGGCAGGCCGCCGCCGCCGACCTGGCCGATATTGCCGAACAGGTCTTCAAGGAAGCCACGCTCCCGCCCGAGGGTGGGGGTCTTGTTGCCGTTGGGATCGAGGAACACGACCTGATCCACACCGCTGCGCTTGACGCCGGTCACCTTGCCCGAAGCGTCAAACGTGACCGCCAGAACAGAATGCTCACGGATGCGCGGACGGTTGAACGGGCGCTGGCCAGTGATGCTGGAAACGTAATACCACGTCGGTGTACCATACTGGCTGGTGAAGGTCGGCCGCCCGAGCGTGCCTTCAACCGATTGCTGGTTGTCGATCTGCGGCTGGATCGCGGCTGTCAGAACCGGATCGACGATGTAGCCGCGCGATTCCTGGATCGCCGTGCACGCGGGCAGCGTCGCCGCGACGCCCGCCAGCAGCACCACGCTGCGCAGCCTGCGCCAGCTCAAATCCATTGCGCTCGCCATTTTCATCTGCGCCAAACCGTCTCAATCCCGTCCTGCACTCACGCACAATCGCGCACTTGTCCCTTGGGCGACGTGCTTTAAGGGGCTAGGCGCAAGCTTGCAACGCACCATATGGCAAAGCGGTGGCGTGCTGGCGTTGAACGGCAGTTGAACGCATCCGCGCTTCGTGCGTTGCCGTAAGGAACGAAGGGGCCGCGCGGCCCCACGCCTGCATTGGAACACCCGCGCGAAAGGCCAAGCATCCCATGTCTTTCCTCTCCCGCCTGCTCGGCACCGCACCTGACCCACGCGAAAACGTGCGGCCGCTGTGGCATCGCGTGATCGAGCTGGCGCGCGATTCCGCCTATTATGCCGAGTGCGGCGTGGCGGATTCGATCGCGGGCCGCTTCGACATGATCACCGCTGTGCTGAGCGCCGTGATGGTGCGCGTCGAAGCGTCTGATCTCAGGGCCGAAAGCGCGCTGCTGGCCGAATTGTTCGTGGAAGACATGGACGGGCAATTGCGCGAATTCGGCGTGAATGACGTTGTCGTGGGCAAGCGCATCGGCAAGCTGATGAGCGTACTGGGCGGCAGGCTCGGGGCCTATCGCAGCGCCTTGAACGCAGGCGATCTGGACAAGCTGACCGCTGCGATCCAGCGCAACGTGACCTTTGCCGAAGGTGCCGACGAGGCGGCCAGCGCCCGCGCCGTCGCCGAGCGGGTGATGAAGCTGTTCGAACGGCTCGGGCGGTTCTCCGATGCCGAAATGCTGAAAGCGAGCGCGATCTGGTGAGTGCGCCGCTTCCTCCGTCTGAACTCACCCGGATGATCAAGGCCCGCCCCTTGTCGGGCGGGGCAGTGGTGATCGAAGCGACCGAGACCGAGCGCGCGGCACTGGCAGCGCGGTTCGGGTTGGGGGCGGTGGAAAGCCTGCGGGCCGAGATGCGGTTGGAGCAGAAGCCCCGGGCGATCCGGGTGACCGGGCGTTTGCAGGCAGCGATCATGCAGCCCTGCGCGATTTCGACCGAGCCTTTCCCTGTCACGATTGATGAGCCGGTCGACCTCAGATTTGTCGAAGACAATGCTCGCCCCGCGGCTGAGGGGGATGAAATCGAGCTTGAAGCGGATGATTGCGACGAGATCGAATATGCGGGCGATATGTTCGATCTGGGCGAAGCGGTCGCGCAGACGCTGGGCCTTGCCATCGATCCTTACGCCGAAGGGCCGAACGCCGAAGCGGTGCGAGCTGCGGCGGGGATTGTGAAAGACGGCGAACAGGACGGGCCGCTGGCGGCGATGCTGGCGGGGTTGAAGCGGGACTGAGCGCCTGAGTTTCACCTGAAACATCGGGCAAATGCGGGCTTGCGCTTAGCGTCCGCCTTTGGGCCTTCCGCTGCTCGAGGGGAATGTCTGGAATTGGGTGGTCCGCCGTCTTAGCCCTCTCCCCTTGCGGGAGAGGGTTGGGAGAGGGGTCCGGAGCAAAGCTCCGGCCTTTGCCCCCCTCTCAACTGCGACTAGGCAGCAAGCTGCCAAGTCTTCGTATCTCTCCCGCGAGGGGAGAGATAAGCTTGGACGCAAAGTGGCCGAAGCCGAACGGCAGTTTTGTCTCTGCGCGCGCAGCTTCTGCGATTG